>CAZKKJ010000001.1:0-21551 GCA_964553355.1 uncultured Candidatus Saccharibacteria bacterium
TGTGACAAAAATCTCTTGTTATACCTGCGGCGGCGGCGCATAATCAGAAGCAAATTAAGGAGGATGGTATGAGTACCGTTAAAGATAACCCTATAAAACGTGTATATAAGGCTATGGTGGGAGCTTTTAATCTACTGCCTAAAAGTGTCCAGCTCATCAAAGAGAATCTTGGTCTTTTCGCATTGGTTAACAGTGTCCCGTTATTGCTAACGCTTCTAAGTGTTCTCAATGGAAAAGATGCAGAGAGCTCGTTGAATGCTAGCGGTAACTACAATATTAATTGGGCTGCAGCCCTAGGTGTCGGTGCTGGCTTTGCCGCCATATTCATGGTCATAACGGTTGTTTTGCAAATTATGGCTCTTAAGCTTACGCTTGATGTTGCTTCTGGCGGCAAATCGACAGCTAGTAAGCTATGGGAGTTTGCCCGTGAGTACTTTTTTCGCCTAATCGGCATGGGTATAGTTGCAGTGCTGGTGCTTATAGGAGTTATTCTGGTAGTAATGGGCATCCCAACTGCATTATTTAGTGCTCTTGGCTCTCCTGCGCTTGGCCTGGTGGTTGGCATTACGCTGACTGTTATCGTTTCACTAGTTTTAACTGCTCGCTATTACTTTACGCCGTACTTAATGATCGACAAAGATCTGGGCATCATGGACTCGTTTGCTGCAAGCAAAGAACTATCAGAGGGACGCTCGCTGCAAGTGCTTAGTATTATATTTGTGGTTATTGTGCTCAGTGTTGTGCCTACTGTACTCGGACGTGTTGGTGAGTTAATCGCCTCGTTGCTCGGTATAGCCTATTCCGTAGCCCCTGCCCTCCGATACCTTGAACTGAAGAAGCTTAAGTAAGAGTTAGCCGGATTACTCTGGTAATTTTGCACAGAATATCGTAAACTGTCATCTGTTCACAGAAGAATCCCTATCTCATGCGCGAGTGGTGGAATTGGTAGACACGCTAGCCTTAGGAGCTAGTGCCGCAAGGCGTGAAGGTTCAAGTCCTTTCTCGCGCACCAAACTTAGTTTCAAAAAACTACAGATCAGAAGGTTCCAGAATTTATCTCTGGGACTTTTCTTTTTGCTAGTCCAATCTGTTATTTTTGGTTCAAGTCTCTTCATAATCTTCAACGGCCAAGGTAAAACTACTTTAAATTGACCCAAGATAGATACGACAAGATCAAATCCCGTAATCTTTGGGTCTCTAGACTAAGTGTCAATGCGCTCCTATACTTATGAAATGCAAACTACTCAATTCAATCCGGAAATAGAAATACCAACTAACAATACTGACGTATATGACCCCAGTTTTATAGTTAGAAATCGGCAGAAATTAGGAATAGCCGTAAGTTCAATGTTGATAGCTACTGGGTGCTTTGGAGGCGAATCACCCCAGGAAGATGTGGGCGATACAACTCCCACTTCTAGGATTGTTGCGGAAGAGTTACCAGCCGATTCTCCAGCTCCACCCATAGAGGTAGACCCGGATATGACAGATGCCGAGTTTAGGGATGCATTCTTTACTAATGTCCATGACCACCCGCCTCGGGCTCTGTGCGTAGTAGAGATCGGAGATGACACTACCAGACAGTTTGATACATTATTGTATGGAACTGATAATCGTATGGACGAGGTTATTGCAGAGAGCCCTTTTTCGCATTGGTGGAGTCCGGCCACTACAGATTCTCAGAGCAATTTTAAGGATTATACTACCGACCAAGCTAGTGTAGATGTAGCCTTGGATGAAGATTTTGCAGACATGCCGGCAGGCACGAACATATACTGCGATATAGATGAAAAGACCGGAGAAGTTACATACAGGCCCTCGAACAATCCAATCTACCCTAAAAGCATTCCGTCGCCTAATGTAGTCGCCGGAATGGTGGGGAACACATTTGCGGTAACTAGCTCTGCGTTTGCTAATGGCATGGACATCTACACTCGAACTACAGGTGTACATGTAGGTAATGGCCAAGTTTTAGCACCGTGGTGGAGCAACCTAGTTAACTTCCCTACACGGACAAAAAATGTTGATGCTCCAGCGCAGAATATATTGCTGGAAGGGTTTGATCGTCCCGATACACAGCTCGTAGATGCTCCAGTAGACGAGACACTTGGTAGCGATCTATACCAAACCGATATCCAGGATATGCCAGAAGTTAGTTTTGGTGATTATAACTCAGTTAAGCCAGGCGATACTTTAATTTTTTCTGGCTTTGATCGACAAGTAAATTCAGAACGGGGTGAACGATTTTTATACCGCGTCGTGGTGCTGGATAGGTTTAGTGACGGACGAATAGTGGCGGCAACGGGTGTTGAAGATGCTGGATCATACAGTCGAGAACGATACAGTACGGCTGGGTATGATGCGTATGGCTACTTCGGTGCTGGTGTCTATAACTCTGATGGACAATTGATTGGTACTGCAGGTGAGACCCAAGAATACGACTATGGCTGGGACATAACTTACAATGGTGTCCCAAAAGATGTTGACCCGGCTGACGAACCAAAATTTAACCCATATATTGACGGCTTTCATGCTAGACTTGGCTTGCCAACTCCACGACAACTAGAAGAGGTGCGCCGCGCTTCTGTTGCAGAAGCTAATGAAACCGAGGGCAATATCAGTTATATTGCGCGAGATTTGCCAGCATTCGATAGTATTGTGTTTATTAACCCCATTCCTGACAAAATTATTTCTTCTCCCGATAAGCCTCTTGTCGCAACTTCTGAACAAGAAAAATCAATCTAGTTTACATTCGGCGGAAAAAGCGTAGGTTGACGGTGCCATAGGTTTTATCGGCCACTTTTTCGAATTTATCTTCTGGTAAGCGGATGTCACCATGTAGAGGCAGCGAAAGTACCATAAGCCCACCTTCGCGGGTGTGCTTGGCTAGCTTTTCGATGACCGTTTCCTGGATCTGGTCATAAGGCGGGTCGCAAAATACCAAGTCAAAGCGTTCCGTATTGTTGCGGTACGACCACGACCGGGCATTGATGTGTATTAGCTGAGTTCGGTCCTCTAGGCGGAGAGTTGTTATATTTTCTTGGATGACATCATAGGCGTCCCGATCCATTTCGAGCATTGTGGCATGTTTGACGCCACGACTGATAGCCTCAAAGCTCAGCGCTCCACTACCCGCGAAAGCGTCTAGCATAGTGAGGCCACTTATGTCGCCAAGGGTATTAAACAATGCAGTTCGGATTCGATCGCCCATTGGGTGGGTGCGGTGGCCCGGAGGAGATTTGAATTGTCTGCTACCAAGGGTTCCAGCGATGATTCTCATATGTTTTGGATAACTTTAGCTTCGACCAGGGCACAGTACCATGCCAGAGTCACATGCTTAATGATATCGGGGATTAGTTTTTGGCGGACCTCGACAGTTAATTTTGTAGTCCAACCCTTTTTGTGATAACGAGTAAACATGTCCATTACAGCGACTTCACGGGCCGTTCGGCCAAACCACTCCTCTATACCCATATCTAAGAAGCTATTGATTTCTTGATGCGTGGGTTTGCTGTCAGAGAATGACAGCGGTGCAATAATCGCGGCCACACCAAGCTCAAATAAGCCGTGAGACATCAGTAAGCCTTTAGGGCCCCACATCTTCCAGTTGTTCTTCACTTGCTCTCGTCTGGTGTCTCCTGGTAAGATAACTTTTTCTTTTAGGCTGGTACGGGTTTCGTTGCCTTCGCCACCTCGTAGCTCTGCCAACTTTTCTTCGTATGGAAAGTGGTGTGGTGGAGTTAGGCCATCCACGATGGCATGGGCTAACCAGGCTGCTTCAAAAGCCACGCGCTCTTTATTGCCAGCTTTAAGTTCTTTGACGAGTAACTTGTAGTGAGCCACGATAAGACTAGCCATTTCGGTATCGTTTTCATCAAAGGGGTTAAAGTAGTGCCACGGCTCGTTAACTCCGGGACTTTTCTTTTTGATGCCATCGGGGCCGTTAACGCCTTCGAAGTGCAAAATACGGGCGGCTTTTGGGAATAGTGAGTCATCGGGAAGTAATTGAGTAAGATGGCCGCGGGCTACACGGTCGATCTTTTGGTGCGCCCCCATAATGCGGCCAGAGGTTTTATTGAGTGTTGTTCCTGAGTACATATTGGTTTTGGTTGTCGCTAGTTTAGGCTAGTGACTGCTCTAAGCGCCTTAACGCGCTTATTAAGATGGGTATATTGTATCAGTTTTTCGTGCTTATCTATAAATTCCTGAGCCAAAGAGCGGGCTCGGGCTACCAGTTTGGTATCGGTGAGTTTAGCAACTCGTAAGTCTAGCTCGCCGTGTTGCAAGGTGCCGTAGATGGCGCCAGGTCCGCGGAGCTCCAAGTCTAACTCGCTTAATCTAAAGCCATCGCTGGTGCGCTCGAAGGCTCTAAGGCGTTTGCTCGGTGCCTTGGAATCACTAAGGATAGGGTAGCAATACCCCTGGTGTTCGCTACGTCCCACCCTGCCCCGCAGCTGATGGAGCTGCGCTAAGCCAAAGCGGTCGGCATTCTCAATGAGCATAACAGTAGCGTTGGGTACATCGACGCCGACCTCGATCACCGTGGTAGCAACTAAAATGTCGTACTTTTTATCAATAAAGTCTTGCATAACTTTAGATTTGTCATCGGCTTTCATCTTGCCATGTAAAAGTCCAACTCGCCGGTGCTTAAAGTCTACTTTCGATAACGTTTTGTATACTTGCTCGGCAGACTTAACGTCAGTCATGGCTTTAGACTCGTTAACGAGTGGACACACCACGAACACTTGCCGCCCGGCTGCAATTTGTTCGTCTACTTTTTTGTACAGTGTACTGCGAGAATTGGGTGAAGCTAGCTTGGTAATTATTGGTAAACGGTTGCTGGGCTTGGCTGCAATAACCGATATGTCTAGCTCGCCATATAGAGTCAGCGCTAGGCTACGCGGAATGGGTGTAGCGGTCATAGATAAGACGTGTGGCATATGGCCGGCTTTGACCTGTAACTTCTTGCGTTGCTCTACACCAAAGCGGTGTTGTTCGTCGATGACCACCAGTCCCAACTTGTCCATGTTTACTTTTTCCTGGATAAGCGCATGAGTCCCTACTACAAAGCGCACCTTACCACTGGCAATATGCTCGTGGGCTTGGCGTTTTTGCGCGGGCTTCATGCCGCCGACCAATAGGCTCACCTGCTCGGCATAACCTAGGGGCTGTAGTAACTTAAAAATTGTGTCGGCGTGCTGCCGGGCCAGTAGTTCCGTCGGTGCCATAAAGGCCACTTGGTAGCCCTGCTCCATGGCCATCAGGGCGGCCATAGTAGCCACTACAGTTTTACCAGAGCCCACGTCGCCCTCTACTAACCGGTTCATAGGTTGCTCGCGCTGCATGTCTTGGTACAGTTGCCAGATAACGCGGCGTTGGTCGTCGGTAAGAGTAAACGGCAAATGGCTCACAAAATCCTTAGCCAGTTGTTCTTTAAACGGTACGGCCAGGGCCTTTTCTTGCAGGGCGTCGTGCTTAATAAGCAATGCCGTAAGGGTTAGCTCAAATACTTCTTCGAAGCCCAGCCGTCGTCGAGCCTCTTCCAAAAGCTCCGGGCTATCTGGAAAGTGCAAGGCCAGAATGGCGCTGCCACGGCTCATCAACTTCTGCTCCTTAATTAACCATTCAGGTAATGTCTCTGGTAACTTAGAAATAAGCGGTGCAATTTCTTTAACGGCTTTTCGAATCTGGGCCGACTTGAGCCCTTTGGTCTCGCGGTAAATGGGAACGATTCGAGCAGTGTTAACCGTAAAGTCGCTGGCTTGCTCGGTACTTGGGTTCATTATGGCAAACTTCTGATGACTCAGTTCATATGTACCCGAGATAAAGTACGGTTGGCCGGCTTTCATGGCATTGGCGCGGTACGGTTGGTTAAACCAGACTAACCGCACGCTACCCGTGTCGTCGCTGGCGATGGCTTCGGTTACATGCATACCCCGGCGCACATAGCGACCAGTCACCTGTGTGATTTTGGCTTCAATTGTAACGGCACCCGGTTTTAACAACTTAACCGGAGAGATCTGCGAGTAATCATCATACCTACAGGGGAAGTAGTTAACCAGGTCCTCGACTGTCCGAATACCAAGGACGTCAAACAACTGGGCTGCTGCCGGCCCCACACCCTTCACCTTTTCAATAGGGTCCCCTAGTATCACGTGTATAATTATGACATAGATAAGGAGGAGTCATGTCAGCAGTTACCGAATCGGGCCCAGAGAAATTAGGCATTGTTATATATGGCGCAGATAGCCGAATGGCAAATCTGGTAATTCGAGCTGCCGCAGAGCGTGAGGATGTAGAAATAGCTCAGGTCAACCTTCGATCTTCCAGGTTTAGAGATGATAAAGACGGCAAAGAGTATCTCAGGCAACTAAGGCGTGATTCTATATATCCTAGTCTTCCTGGGCCACCAGTAGCTGCGGAAAAGCTATTCTGTGGTTCCCCTAAGAAATCCCCAATTAATTCTAGTCAGACCCCGACAATAGCTTTAGGTGCGGAGCTTCCTCGTATCCGACACGATTTTACTTTCTCTAAGGATCCAAAGACTTCATTGTTTGATATGGGTAGGGTTGTGTATGGCGATGCATCGGCTGATGTTGCATCCGGAATTGCCATACCTGGGCTGAATCGCAATCCCAGAGCTAATATTTTGCCCGCTCCAAGTAATGAATTTCTTGGGGTACGAGTAGTGGAGCCGGTGTTTAGTGCAACTCTTGGCGTATTAAAGTACCTTGATCATGAGCATGGGCTGGTTAGCGGCGTCGTTTTAGAGACCAGGCGTTATGAAGCCGGACAAGCATTAACCGATCAGACCGGAGAAGGTCGACCGTTATTGCGTAGTAAGTCCGCTGCGCTCGGGATTCTGCCAGTTGGGACGGAGACAGGTCTTGTCGCCGTGCCGCGATACACTGGCAGCCTATTCCGCGACGAAGAACGCATGAGACGAGTGAAATTTTTTAGCCATACCGCTAATATGGCGGCTGGAGCTTTGGCTACGGTAGCAGTTACGGTCCAGGACAGGATTCCGAATAAGATAGATGTAAAGGATGGAATTATTGAATGGGCGCGTGAGCGCATGGATGAGGTTGCCATTAGCACCGCTGATGTAGTTGGAGATACGCGTACGAGTGTAATTAATCCATTAGGCATCCATATAGATGGCCAAAGTATAAAAATTGATGTTCTGTATGATCCGGACTGGAGCCGTGCGCATGCGCTACTAGATACGGCAAAGGCACTCCATGAGTTGCGCACGGGAGAGCGCCCGTAAACACCACTGCATTAAGCGTGCTTTGAAAAATTATCCGAGATAACTTTAGATTCGATATCATCAAATAGTTTTACGACTTCGATAGTAAGCTCGGTCTTTCCGGTCGAGATAGTTAGTTTACGTACAACAACCTTCGCGACAAACTTATAGGAACTATCTGATAAATCAATGGGAATATTGACTGGAAAGATCCGTTCGCCAGATTTAATAACAGTATACGTATTACCTGTTTGTAATTCTGAGGCGAGGTGATCTTGATCCCCTGGCAGGCTAAGTATCGTGTTGAATTCTAGCTTAAAACCCATACTTAGCTAGCTTTTTTGACAAGCAGGAATGTGCTTGGGCCAAAAAACGACTTGGCCAGTGGGCGTTGCATAGCTTTTTCTAGACTCAGCATAGTGGTCTTTGGAATAACCTTTTTGAGGCCTGGGCTTCGCAGGTTAGAAACAGATAGAATATCTTCTACCTTGAGTCCGGCGTGAGCGAGCTGCTTGATGACGGTGCGGGGATTGTGGTTAACAAAAGCAATCTCGCTGTCTTTGCGGTTTTCTTCTGAGCGAATATCTACTGGCTCCTTTGGAAGCTTTTTACCTTTTAGTGCATAGCGCACACGGTTGAGGAAATGGGTGTTGTTGGCAATTTCTAGAATTAGGATGCCGTCGTCGGCGAGAACGCGCTTGATCTCACTAAACTCAACCGATGGATCTGGTAAGTGATGCATGACGCGGATCATGGTGATCAGGTCGAGGCTGTTGTCTTTAAACTTAAGGTCGTCAGCCTGTGTAAGTAGACGCTCAATCTTAGGGTAGTCTTTAAGAAATTCTTTACCAATATCGAGTTGTTGCTGACTAGGTTCGGCCAAGGTAACTTTGTCGGCATAGTCTTGCAGGAAGACACAAAGGCGACCATAACCACCGCCAATATCTGCAGCGTGCTTAAAGTGTTTACCTTTCAGTAGTCGTTTTAAAGCGAGGCGTTCGGATTCGTTCTCGTAGTCTCTGCCATCCCAATAACGGAGATAGTTATGTTTTGGGTCGTTATATTGGTCGGCTTTTTTCTTGGTTTTTGGCACAGTAAATAGATCCTTAGTTGTTACGTATTGGTAAAAGTATACTATAGCTTGACGACGACTTGGCTGTTCTTGCCGCGTCGCAAGATAACGTGACCGTTTATTGCGTCAGTGTTCTCGATAGTTTGTTTGTCTTCTGTCACTTGCTGGCCATTTAGGTAAATAGCCTTACTCGTCACAAAACGACGCGCCTCACCCTTAGAACTAGCTAGTTTAGCCTCGACTAAAACGTCTATCAGGCTATCACCGCTCTTGGCTTTGACGCTACCAAGTTCTTCTTCGATAATCGTAAAATCATCCGAGGCGAGTTGTTTGTAGTCGTCTCCGCCAAATAGAACTTTGCTGACACGCTTTACGCTCTCGGCTGTATCTTTGCCATGAACTAACGATGTTACCTCAAACGCCAATGTTTTTTGAGCCAAACGGAGGGACTTATCTTTAGTAAAGCGAGCCATGACATCATCTACCTGGCCTTTGCTCAGTTCGGTATAGATCTTTATGTAGTCTTCTACGTATTCGTCTTCAACGTTGAGCCAGAACTGGTAGAACCTATATGGGCTGGTCAGTCTGGCATCAAGCCAAACAGCACCTTCTTCGCTCTTGCCAAACTTTTTGCCGGTAGCTTTATTGATGATTAGTGGATGAGTTATAACATGAACTTCTTGGTTTCTCGCTCGGCGAATCAGGTCAACACCGGATAAGCAGTTACCCCATTGATCCGAACCACCAAACTGGACGGTGCAACCGAGAGTATCAAACAGGTGCAGGTAGTCGTACCCTTGAAGGATGGTGTAACTGAACTCGGTGAAGCTGATACCTGCGCCGCCCTCTCCAATACGGTTAGCAATATAATCGCGTTGCACGAGAGGGGTCATACTAAAGTGTTTACCGATGTCTCGTAAGAATGGAATAACGTGCATGTCGCGAGTCCAGTCTAGGTTGTTAACCATGGTGAACTTTTGGTCGCGGTAAATAATCTCGAGCTGCTTTTTCGCTGCAGCAACATTAGCAGCAACAACTTCTTCGGACTGTAGCACTCGCTCGCTATCTTTTCCGCCCGGATCACCGATGAGGCTGGTTGAGCCTCCGGCTAGGATAATGGCTTTCCAGCCATGTCGCATAAACACTTTGTCAAACATCATCGCAGCCAGGTTGCCTACGGTTTGGGATGGGGCTGATGCATCGAAGCCGTGATAAAACGTTCGTTTCTGCTTATCTAGGTCTGTAAGGTCCTTAAATGTTGTTTGTTGTATAAAGCCTCGCCAGGCGAGTTCTTCGCTGAGTGTCATCTTTGTCATTGCATAAAGTATAAAGCATAAACCCGAGGTCCAACAGGTTTAACATTAAATAAAATGAGGTTTCTGTCTCAAGACGATCTGCCAACGCAGCATGCGGGCAAGATCCCGCATGCGTAGTGTGTCTTGAGATAGAAACCACAGAATTCGTTATGTTATGCATGTATATCTTGGGGCTTATGTTTTTAAGGTTGATTTGACGAGTATTTGCTATACTAGTTCCATATGAGCACCCCTAACAGTGGCGGTAGAAGGCCAGTTAACCCCAGTAAGAATGTCGGTAAAAATAAGCACGTAACTCGTAGCGGCAAGACTATTAAAATAAACCGAAGTCTTGGCGAACGAATCAATGCTGGAAAGAATGCCAAAGCGAGTCGTAAGGCTGCACGTTTGGCAACCCTACCTAAGGGTCGGGTAAAGCGCTTTTTGTATCACTTCCAGCCAAAACGCATGTATAAGTATTGGTTTAGTCGTGATGGCGGCATTATGGCGCTCAAGATTATGGGCGTTGGCTTTATTGCTGGCTTTTTGCTTCTAGTTGGCCTGTTTGCTTACTTCCGCAAAGATCTTCCTAATCTTCGAGATATTAATGGCGACCAGTTTGGCGGAAGCATTCGTTATTTTGACCGTACGGGTAAAACTTTGCTATGGGAAGACTATGACGCCATGAAGCGTATTCCTGTTGGCGAAGATGGCCAAAACCAATTTATGCGTGACGCAACAGTGGCTATTGAAGACAAAGATTTCTTCCGGCATGGTGGCTTTGACGTTCGCGGTATTATGCGTGCTGGCTTTAGCAACCTTACTGGCGGGGGTAGCAAGCAAGGTGGTTCGACCATCACTCAGCAGCTGGTCAAGCTAACCCAAAACTGGACTCAAGATCGATCTTATACTCGCAAAGCAAAAGAGTTGATTCTGTCAGTCGAGCTAGAACGTAGTTACTCTAAACAAGAAATTCTGGCTGGTTACTTAGACACCGCGCCGTATGGTAACGTGCAGTACGGCGTAGAGGCCGCTACACGTGATTATTTCCACAAGTCAGCCAAAGACCTAACCTTAGACGAAGCAGCCTTTATGGCGGCCATACCGCAGTCACCATCGTTCTATTCGCCTTATGGTGCGTACTTTAAGGCTAACGCCGCCGAATCAAGTGCGGCGCTTAAGGCGCGACAGCATTACATCCTTAATCTCATGGCCGATCAAAAGCTTATCTCTAAACAACAACGAGATGAGGCAAAGAAGGTCGACACCATGGCTAAGGTACAAGAGCAGCCCCAAGATAAGTATGCCGGCATTAAAGCACCTTACTTTGTGTTAGCTGCCAAGCGGCAGCTCGAAGAGCAACGCGGCGGTGTGGATTCTGCCAAGATTGGCGGCTGGACCGTGATAACTACACTTGATATGGATAAGCAGAATCTTGCCGAAGAACAAGTTGCTAAAGGTATCGCACAGGTTCGTCGTCAAGGTGGTGACGTAGCGGCATTCGCAGCTGAAGATGTGAAGACTGGACAGATGGTTGCGCTCGTTGGAGGTGTAGACTTTACGAATAAAGACTTTGGTAAGTTTAACTATGCAACTTCCCCACTACCTCCAGGCTCGAGCTTTAAACCCTATGACTACGCCTCTCTGATTGATTCTAAGCAAAACGTTGGTGCTGGTTCGGTGATCTATGACACCCAGGGTCCGATTAATGGTGGTGAATCTGGCAGCTACCCATGTACTAATAAAAAGCGTCCGCGCGATGATCCTAATGGTAGTGGTCACTGTTTGTGGGACTACGACTTCCATTACCCTGGCCCTCTTACGCTTCGCTATTCATTGGGTGGTTCGCGTAACGTTCCTGCCGTAAAGTCGATGCTTATGGCTGGCGTAGAGAAAACTATTGGTATGGCAGAAAAGCTTGGACTTAAGAGCGGTTACAAGTGTTATGGAAACGAGCAAAACACTAAAGAAATTCCATGTTACCTATCCTCGGCTATTGGTGACGGTGCTTTCCTTAATCTTGATGAACACGTGCATGCTTACGGTAGTTTGTCGCGCAACGGTGTAAACATTCCTCAGACCTACATTTTAAAGATAACCAACGCTTCGGGTAAGTCTATTAGCGAGTGGAAGCCAACTAAAGGTACGCAGGTGATCAAACAAGACTCAGCATATATTGTGTCCGACATGTTGAGCGATCCAAATGCAAGTTACTTCCCTGCCGGACGAAAACCACACCGCTACAAGAACTGGAAGTTTGCCATGAAGACTGGCACTACCAACGACAACAAAGACGGTTGGATGATGGGTTATTCGCCACAGTACGCAGCCGGTGTGTGGGTCGGGTATCATACTCGCCAGAAAGTCATGAGCGGCACTATGGAGGCAATGACCCAACCAATTTGGCAGGGCTGGATGCGCGGTGCACACGACAATATAACCGCTTTCGACTGGCAAAGGCCTCCAGGTATAAAAACCGAAGCAGCATTTGTGGTGCGATCTGCGCCAAGTAGTAAAACTTCGGGCGCTGTAATTCCAAGCCCAGCGACAGACATCTACCCCTCATGGTACAAGCCAACGGCCAAGACAAATACAAACCAAACTATTGATAAGGTTTCTGGCAAGATTGCCACCGACTGTACTCCAGAGATGGCGAAAGAAAAATCTAATGGCGCCGCAGCTAATCAATTTTCTGTAGATACTATTGTAGCCGGAGGAAATGGTACATCTACCAATGATAATGATGACGTACACCAGTGTAGCGACACAAAGCCAACCATTGGGCTCAATATAGTGGCCAGCGGTGGCAGCTATATACTATCTGCTAATGTCAGTCAGGGTACCCACCCGATATCAAGCGAGAAGTTTAAGGGCAAAGTTAATTACATTGTAGATGGCCAAAATGTTCAAACGGTAGAGATTGACGGCGCCGGAAATGGCATCGCCAACTATACCTACACACCAGACTTTGTTGGCAGCAAAACAATCTACGCCCAAGTGGTAGACAGTGTGCTGTACGATAACGCGAGCCAAGAAGGTACCGTTACGGGCGCTGGCACCACTGGCTCGTTGACCCTTACAGTTACCGGTGGCGGACCATACAGTGCGTCGTGGAACAGCGTGTCAGGCTACACTGCCTACTTACTTTGCTATGGAAACAATACCCCATCTACTTGCTCATCTGTTAACGGTACAGCAGCAGTCATCCCGAACTTTGCTGGGGCCAACAAACGTGGCTTGGTTAAAACTAGCGACGGCAGTGTTGTGTCGTCTCAGGTTAGCTTCTAGCTAGTGCTCAAGAGGTATTCTAAGGTTCCAGGAACTTGTTCAGTGCGTCACGTACGGTGCTGACGCTAAAGAGTTCTTTGGGGGTCTTTCCACTGCGAATTACGGGGCCAATAGCGCCGTCAAAACCGAGTTTTTTGGCTTCTGCCACTCGTTTTTCGATAAATGGTACATGGCGGATCTCGCCCGACAGTCCTAGTTCTCCAAAGACCACTGCATTCTTTTTGAGCTGCAAACCTTTGCTGGCGCTGGCTATAGCCATAACTACGGCTAAGTCTGCAGCGGGTTCGGTGATCTTGATTCCGCCTACTACGTTGATATAAATATCCTGATCGGCTAGGTTGAGTTTGGTGCGTCTTTCGAGCATGGCTACTAGTAGATTGACGCGGTTGAGGTCTATACCGCTAGCGGCTCGTTTGGGGTACCCGTAACTGGTTTTATTAACAAGGGCTTGAACCTCTACTAACAGTGGTCGGCTACCCTCCATGGTGGCGAGCACTATAGAGCCATCACTCACCTGGCGTTCCGATAACAAAGCGGCAGAAGGATTTTTGACGGGCTGTAGGCCATTGTCGAGCATTTCAAAGATTCCAGCCTCGTTGGTAGAGCCAAAACGGTTCTTGATGCTCCGAAGCAGCTTAAAGCCACCATAGCGGTCGCCTTCGAGCTGTAGCACCACGTCTACGACATGTTCCAATACTTTGGGCCCAGCAATGGAGCCCTCTTTGGTGACATGCCCTACTAAAACAAGGGCGGTATTGGTTTCTTTGGCTACGACGCTTAATAAGTGAGTACTGTTAGTAATCTGGCTAACAGTGCCCGGAGCAGAAGAGATATTGGCCGTACGGATAGTCTGAATAGAGTCGATGACCACCAATTTATACTTACCAGCAGCAATGGTTGCGGCTACGTCGTCGGCACTGTCACTCGATACAATGTCGAGCTGTGTACTTTTTGCACCTAAGCGTTCGGCTCGCATGCCTACTTGGTGTGCGGACTCCTCGCCGCTAACATATAGTACAGGGTTATCCTGGGCTAGCGCGTCGGCCAGTTGGAGTAGGAGTGTACTTTTACCGATACCTGGCTGTCCGGCGATTAGATTGACGCTGCCAACGACAAAACCACCACCCAGAACTGTATCGACTTCAGCCATGTGTGTTTGTAGACGGGGTTCGCGGCCACTCTTGGCTACTGTTTTTAGACTGGCGGGATTAAGACTGTGGCCGGCCTTAGTAGCTGTGGCAACAGTGTCCACAAGTAGTTGTTCTTGTAGTGTGTTCCACTCGCCACAAGCATGGCAGCGCCCTGCCCAGGTCGAAGACATTGCGCCACAGTTACTGCACTCATAACGGACATTCTTTTTCGCCAAAACCCCTCCTTCTGTGGTTGGTATTTTAACAGATAATGAGGTGACTATATATCGGTAACCGTTGTGTTGATACGACGGCTGTCCAGAGCTCGTTGCAAGGCTTGGGCTTCTTCGGCCACTTTGTTGCGTTCATCAAGTATCGATTTGTAGCGACTAACCAGCGTTTTGGTAGCATTAAGCTTGGTTCTAAAGGGCTCAAGGCTTTGATTGTAGGCAATGACACCCTGATTGTATTCATCGTACTTCTGCTGGGCCTTGAGCCTGTCTAGACGTTTACTCTCGGCTACAATAGTAGCTTGATCTTTATCTAGCTCAGCATTGTTGGCAATTACTTGAGCCTCGATATCTTTCAGCTCCTGATCCATGCTGGCCACGCGAGCCTTCCGTGATGAAAATTCGGATTGATACGTCGCAGCAAGGGTAACAACCTGTTGTCGTTCGGTAAAGTATTGTTTGTAGTGGTTTTCTAGATCAGCGGGCAACTTGGACACCTCGGTTGCCAAAATAGAGTGCAGCTCGTTAGGAATGTCTGCTTTTGCAAGCTTGTATTGATCAATTTTGGCACGCAGCGTAGTGTCTGTAACAGACTTGTAGGCTTCTGTCACAAGTCCTTCTATACGCTTCCGTTCACGAAAACTTAACCGGGCATACGCCGCATGCAACATCTCGTGCGCTGCGGTGACTTGTTCTATCCCGTACAGCCGCTGATCGGTAACGTTAAGAACATATATACCCACATTAGGTTTGTAACACCCGAGCACTATAGTAGTTTCATTTTCCTCGCAGCTGATGTAGAACTGATCTTTCTCCTGCACCTGAGGTTTTTGGAGGTAGAAAATCTTTCTACCCAGGTCGGTCATTTTTGCGTCGTTTGCAAGTGCCGCTGCGTCGGCAGTGGGCTGATAGTTGCGAAGCATCCACCAGTCAAGTAGATTCTGGCGCTGCCAGAAACCAACAGACAGCAAAGCAATAAACAGTACCGTCACAACAAGACGTCGTTGGGCGCGCTTTTTGAGCTGTTGTTTTTCTGGGCTAATCGCTTGTTCTGGTATATCGTCGACTGGCGTTGGTGATTCCGGTTGTGCTTCCATTAACCAGTATTATAGACTACTCGGGATTGGCAGCGTAAGTGAGTTTGCCGGCTTTAACGCCAACCTGGACAATGGAACCCTTGCCGTAGTCACCTTTTAGGAGGTTCTCGGCAATGTGGTCCTCGATGGTATCTTGTATGAGTCGTCGCATTGGTCGAACACCATTTTTGGCGTCATAACCTTCTTCGAGCAACTGCTTCTTGGCTGCAGTACTTACATTTAGGCCAACACCGTGCTTTAGGAGACGTTCGTTGAGCTCATTAAGCTGTAGGTCAAGAATTCTGAGGGCGTTATCTTTGGTAAGTGCACGGAATACTAGTACTTTGTCGATACGGTTGAGCAATTCGGGGCGCATGAGTTTTTTAAGCTCTTCGTGGACCTTACCCTTGTTTCGGTCATGCAATGAGTTTAAGTCTTTACGTTCCTCGGAAGTCTCGGTCTGGAAGCCTAAGTTAGCTTCTTGTTGAAGTTTTTCAGCACCGAGGTTACTAGTCATGATGACAATAGTATTACTAAAGTCGATCTTGCGACCCTTGGCATCTGTTAAGACACCGTCTTCAAGGATTTGGAGCAGCATGTTAAACACTTCGGGGTGGGCTTTTTCTATTTCGTCAAAAAGGATCAGACTATAAGGTTGGCGACGGACTTTGTCTGTTAGCTGACCGCCTTCGTCGTAACCTACATAACCTGCAGGGGCACCTACCAGGCGTGACACGTTATGACGTTCGGTAAATTCGCTCATATCAATCTTAATTAAGGCATCGCGGCTACCAAAGAAGTTGTCTGCGAGTACACGGGCAAGCTCTGTCTTGCCGACGCCCGTGGGGCCGAGAAAGATAAATGAACCAATAGGTCGACGAGCGTGGGCAATACCAGAGCGGCTTCGGCGAATGGCTTTAGATACAGCTTCTACGGCTTCGTCCTGCCCAATAATATGCTTTCCAATAGTCTTTTCTAGGTTTAAGAGATATTTTGCTTCGGATCGAATGACGCGCTGTACGGGTACACCCGTCATGCGTGCAATGACATCTGCCACTTGATCGCTGGTAACAACTAACTTGTTGGCGGCTTTGCCATCAGCTTGCAATTTTTTGAGCTCTTCCTCTATTTGACTAGCCCGCGTTTTATACTCGGCTGCTTTTTCGTAGTTTTCGCTGTCGCCCGCTTCTTCTTTGCGAGCGTTGACAAGCTTAAGTTCTTTCTTGAGGTTTCGAACTTCTGGTGCGGTTTTACCCTTGTCGACGCGCAGATGGGCAGCTGTTTCATCTAGTAAGTCGATGGCTTTGTCGGGCATGAATCTATCGTTAATATAACGCTCCGCAAAAGAAACTATGTCGGTTAAAACTTCGTCACTAACGGTAACGCTGTGAAAGTCTTCGTAGTGTTTACGCAAACCCTTAAGTATTGCCAGGGTCTCTGGCACGGTTGTCTCGGGTACCTGGACAGGCTGGAAGCGCCGCTCTAGGGCTGCATCTTTTTCGATGTGCTTGGTGTACTCGGTTGTTGTTGTGGCGCCAATTAGCTGCATTTTACCGCGGGCTAAAGCTGGCTTTAAGATGTTGCCAGCATCCATTGCTCCTTCGGCGGAACCGGCACCAACTATTAAGTGAAGCTCATCTATAAACACAATGGCATTCTTGTCTTCTTCGAGCTCGGCCATGACTTTTTTAAGACGTTCTTCGAACTCACCACGATATTTGGTTCCGGCGATCATGCCAGCTAAATCAAGCATAATTATACGCTTGTCCAGCAGACTATCGGGCACGTCTTCAGATACGATGCGCTGGGCTAGACCTTCTACAATAGCGGTTTTACCAACACCTGGCTCACCAATAAGGACCGGGTTGTTTTTTGTACGGCGATTAAGAATAGTTATAACGCGGGCAATCTGTTTTTCGCGGCCAACTACAGGATCGAGTTTTTTGTTTCGAGCTTCTGCAGTTAGATCTGATCCAAAGAAATCTAGTGCGGTCTTGGATTTTATATTACGTCTTCGGTTAGTAGCAGACGGTCCTTCCGAGATTTGCTGTCGGTTAAGGAACTGCTCTAGCTCACCGGTGAGATTGTCGACGTTAATGTTCATATCGCGCAGTAAAGTAGTCGCGCGAGCATTCTTTTGACTCAGAATACTGTATAGAATATGCTCGGTGCCACAAAAGTCTTGGGCAAAATCTTGGGCAATTTCGTAAGCCATTTTAAGAGTTAGCTTAGACATTTCACTCAAGCCTTTTGCCGAAGTGCTGTTAATTGCCACAACTTTAGGCGTGAGGTTAAGCGCTAATCGTGCACGGTCCAACGTAACGCCAGCACCTTCGAGTAATTTAGCTCCCATGCTACTATCTTGGGCGAGTACACCCAGAAGTAAATGTTCGGTACCAATATAGGCACTGCCAAAACTGCGAGCAATAGCGTCTGCATGCTTTAGGCTTTGCAGTGCATTGTCCGTTAAATGATTAAGAAAATCTTGGAAGTCGGGTGTGTCTTGCATTGTTTCTCTTTTCCCTCGATAAGATTAGCGTCCTGTCGATAAGTCTAGAATAACAAATTAGCACTCACCGTGCAAGAGTGCTAACTACGATCATCATGTTCTTTGACTAGTGGGCCAAGGCTACCAACCTTTCGTCTTACACCTGGTGCTGAACCAAGGAATTTTTGCTTCAGCATTGTTTCGTGTAAACGGGGATACATAGAATCCTCGGTCCATACGGGAATCGTCGAATGACGTTTGATTGGAAAACGGCTGCGATTATAGCTTCCGTAAGCGTTATCGGGTGACCGTACTCTAGACCTGTAATACCAGATAAACAAACCAGCAGTTTCCGGTTCATCTAGTATGAGTGAAGTACATTGAGTCTCGATAAACAGTCCTCGAGCAGAGTGAATACTATGTATTTTTTGGTTGGCGCCTCTCAGCGAATCCCGTACATCTGGTATTGGGGCTACGGTGATACCGCTGATATTCCCGACAAAACCTTGTGGGCGTAAAAGCGTTTGTACCTGGTCTTTGAAGGGGATGACATCGGGTAGTAAACTCCGCAGATCGGGAGGTGTTAACCAAGTAACTATATCGCGTTCTAACTGGACGAGTTGATCAGGTCTTTCTAGCTCAAGGGCCTTGCCTTGTCGTAGTTCTCCAAGCAGGTCAGTCATAATACAATAAGGGTTATTCGCCGTGTTCTTCGATAGCGTCCAGCAGGCTGCTTTCGAGTTGTTCTTTGCGCTTGATCTTTGGCGCTGCTTTTGGAGTTGACGATTGTTCAAAAGACTTTTCTGCAGGTGTTGCAGATGTTTCTGACTTGGCGGTTGGCGCGACTGTGTCGGCATTGATGTCGATGTCATAGCCAGTAAGCTTGCTGGCCAAGCGGACATTCTGTCCACCCTTACCAATACCAATACTAAGCTGATCTTCGGGAACAAGAACTGAAGCTTTTTTGTCTGTTTCGTTGATTGTTACCTTGGTAACTTTTGTCGGACTCAGGGCATTAACAATGTATTCCTTTGGATCTTCGGCAAAAACGACGATGTCGATCTTTTCTTGTTCACCGATTTCGCTCATGACCGCGTTTACACGGGTACCGTGTCCACCGACGAATGTTCCGACAGGGTCAACACCGGGAGTGCTGCTGGCTACAGCAATCTTGCTGCGTACACCCGCTTCACGGGCGATGTTCTTTATCTCTACCGAGCCATTGTCCATTTCGGGCACTTCGTTGCGAAATAAATCTTCTACGAATGCTGCATTGCCACGACTTACTACAAGTTGAGGACCACGGAAACCGCGCTCAACATCTTTAAGAAATACCTTAAGGCGCTGTCCCGGGTAGTAGCGTTCGCCTTGGATTTGTTCGCTCTTGGGCATAATACCTTGAGCTTTACCTAGATCGATGCGTACGAGCATGCCTTCGACACGAGATACGAGGCCGTTGATGACGGTACCTATCTTGTCGTCGTATTCAGCCATAACAATCTCTCGCTCGGATTCGCGAAGACGCTGTAAAATAACTTGCTTAGCGGTCTGGGCTGCAACTCGGCCAAAGTTCTCTACTTTCTCGTGGACTTCTACGGTTTCGCCAATAACTGCATTTTTGCGGATAGCTTGGGCTTCGGTTAGGCTGATCTCGAAGTGTGGATCGCCAACACGCTCGACAACTTCTTTACTGATGTAAGCATCTACGTCACCCGTGTTGAGGTTCATAGTTACGCGGACTTCTTGTTCGCGGTCACCATAGTCGCGGCGGTAAGCTGCTGCCAGGGCTTGTTCTACAATTTCTTGTACGGTTTCTTCTGGTAAGTTTTTTTCTTCGGCAATCGTCTTTACGGCTACGGCCAGGCCTTTCATATCTAGTTCCATGATTTTCTCCTTTTCTTAGTCTTTTCACGAAAAAATCCGACCAGTCGGCCGGATGAACTACATCTAATATACCAAAATGTGAGTTACATTGCAATCACCAGCACTATGGACGATTCTGTCCCGGATGCTACACTAAACAGATATGAAAATAACTCCTCGCTTGTTCAATCAGTTTCAACCAGATAACTATGTGCTCGACCTTGTGCCTAATCGCGACAAGATGACTTTTTCGGGTACGGTAACTATTACTGGTAGAAAAACGGGGCGTCCGAGCCAACGGATCACTTTTCACCAAAAAGATCTAAAAGTAACGAGTGCCAAGCTAGTGCATCACAGCAAACAAGGCGATGAAGAGGTTGTGGTTGATCGCATCAATGTGCAGAAAAGTTATGATGAACTACGATTGCATGCAGCAAAGAATTTATTTGCAGGCAAGTACTCCATTACACTAACCTTCGAGGGAGAGATTACTGCCAACATGGATGGTATCTATCCCTGTAACTTTACTCATGAAGGCAAAGCCAAACAGCTGATCGCCACGCAGTTCGAGAGTCATCATGCTCGAAAAGTATTTCCGTGCATTGATGAGCCCGAAGCCAAGGCGACCTTTGATTTATCACTCACTACACCAAAACATGAAACTGTCTTAGCAAATACCCCTGCATCCAAAACTCAGGCGGTTGCAGGGCATCCGGAGTTGCTAAAAACTACCTTCGAAACAACGCCACGGATGAGCACCTACTTACTGGCTTTTGTGTATGGAGAGATGCATAGTGTTTCTGCTAAAACCAAGGATGGTATTGTGGTTCAAAGCTGGGCTAACGTTGCTCGTCCTGTGGATCAATTAGAGTACTCCGCTCAAGAAGGTGCTAAACTTTTAGATTTCTATGCCGAGTATTACGGCACTCCGTACCCTCTAGCTAAGCTCGATCAGGTTGCCTTGCCCGATTTTGACGCCGGTGCCATGGAAAACTGGGGTTTAGTTACCTACCGCGAAATTGCTCTTTTGGTTGATCCGAGCAACCGATCGGTATCCCAAGAGCAATATGTGTCGTTGGTTGTGGCTCATGAGCTTGCCCACCAATGGTTTGGTAACCTTGTGACCATGAAGTGGTGGGATGATCTGTGGCTCAACGAGAGTTTCGCCAGTATTATGGAGCATTTGTCGTTAGACGCTATTCATCCAGATTGGCAACAGTGGGAAATGTATAGTGCAACAGATATTCCGAGTACTACATCACGCGATATCTACAAGGATATCCAGTCTGTGGGAACTAAAATTACAGATGTTGCTTTGCTGGAAACAGCTTTCGACCCCGGTATTGTATATGCCAAGGGTGCACGCTTGCTAAAGATGCTTCGTGACTATATTGGCGACGATACGTTCTCCAAGGGATTACAATCGTATTTTGCTAAACATGCTTATAGCAATACTACTCGAGAAGATCTTTGGAACGCGATGAGTGAGGCCACGGGTAAGGATATCAGTGCTCTTATGACTCCGTGGATAGCTCAGTCTGGTATGCCAGTGCTTCGCGTGGAACAAAAGGGTAAGCAAATCCGGTTATCGCAGCAGCGCTTTGTGCTGGACTCTGACGATACTACATCGCTTTGGCCCCTGCCCTTATTGGCCAGCAAGCCGCTTAGTGAAGATATACTTTTAAAGCGCACTGCTTCTGTTGAAGCCAAGTCCGATGACTTTGTGCTTATTAACCAATTTGGCAGCGGCCATTACTTTACACAGTATGCTACTGCAGAGCACCGAGCCTGGTTGGCTACTCAGATAGAGTCTGGGCAGTTACCAGCAGAGTTACGTATTAACACGCTTAACGATATGCT
>CAZKKJ010000001.1:21651-34794 GCA_964553355.1 uncultured Candidatus Saccharibacteria bacterium
GGACGATGACGTTAATACGAAGCAGCTTCGACATACAGCTCTTGCGTTTATGATCGGTGGCGAGGACGAAGCAACAATTACCGAAGCTAAGCAACGATACCAAAAAGCCAAGAACTTAGAAAGCATTAACGCCGAAACACGGGGTACTATCTTGGCGGCCGTCGTGCGCCATGGTACGGATGCGGACGCCATGGAGCTACTAGGTCAGTATGAGGCCGTCGGCCCAGAACTTCAGTCGGATATTGCAGGTGCACTGGCTAGTACCAAAGATCCAGAGCTGGCCAGAAGGATCCTTAACAAGGCGTTGGGCCCTAAGGGTATAGTACGGGCACAAGATGTTATGCGGTGGCTCATTATGTTCTTGCGCAACTATTATATCCGCGAGGTCGCATGGGACTACTTGGTTACAAATTACGACTGGGTGCACGAAGTACTAAGTCCTGGTAAGGCTTACGACTATCTGCCAACCTATTGCGCCAGCTTTATTACTACTCCTGAATGGCAAAAGAAGTACCATGATCTTTTTGAAGAGAAGAAAGCCTACAAGTACTTATTAAAGAACATAACCATTGGAGAGTCTGACATTGCTGCACGAATAGCATGGCGGGAACGAGACGAAGCAAAGATAAAACAGTTCCTCGCTGACAACACGACTAAATAAAAATCACCCGGTCAATGATAAGTTGCGGCCCCGTTACGGATACTGCCACAAGTTCTGTGCTACCAGGCCATCGGTTTTGTGTGCACCAAAACTCGGCTGCAAAGCTCATTTGCTGTAGTTTCTTGGGCGTTATGTAATCTAGGCCATCGCCAGAGTAGCTAGAGCGGCGGTATTTAACCTCTACAAAATAGATTGTTTGATTTTTGGCTGCCACTATATCGATCTCACACCAGCGTGTCCGCCAGTTTTGTTGTAGTACGCTATAGCCTTCCCTACTCAAGTGTTCTGCGGCTTTAGTCTCAGCTAGTCGCCCAGTATCAAATGTCGTCATAACAGCGCCTGGATTGGTTTATAGCTCCTGCGGTGCAGATTTGTTACGCCATGCGTCTGCAGAGCTAACAAGTGCGCGGCCGTGCCGTAGCCAACATGTTTATCAAAACCGTAGTCCGGGAATTCTTGTGCTAACTCTGTCATATACTGGTCGCGGGCGACTTTGGCAATAATGCTTGCAGCACTTACGGCGGGCACCGAGTCGTCCGCGTTAATGAGTGCTTCTGCTCGAGGATCGTGAGCCAGAAAGTTAATATGCCCATCAATAATAATCTGTTCGCAGCTGGCTTGAATCTCGCCCACAGCGCGCTGCATAGCCAGCCGAACAGCTTCGGTTAAGCCCAGGACATCCACTTCTTTAGCCGACACCCATCCGAGCCCGTAATCTATAGATTCAGCATAAATCCATTCGGCCAACTTTTCTCGCTGTAACTTGCTAAGTTTTTTAGAATCCCGCAGCGTAGCCGGCAATGGTTTATCTGGATCCAAAATCACCGCGCCTGCCAGTAACGGACCAGCCCAACAGCCTCTACCTACCTCATCAATCCCCAAAACAATCATGCATGCATAGTAGCAGATCTCTAAAGTTGAACCATGAGCTAGTAGTTAAGCGAGCCGGCTATTTCTTGATCGAAAGAGTCTGCTAGCGCCACAGGCTGCGCGAAGCTTACCTGTAAAGCGCTCTTGAGAGTAAGAAATAAGTTGGCTCTATAAAGCAGAGTCTTGGTGGGCAGCTTTGGCAGCCTCTACCTTGGCTTCGGCCTCTGCTTCTTCGGCGGCTTTTGCTGCTTCAGCAGCTTCGTGCTCTTTGGCAGCTTCTTCCTTAGCCTTAAGTTCGGCCTCTAGAATTGCTGGATCTTCAGGGACTTCGTTAACATCTCGGTCAAAAGCGATGGCTGCAAGACGTGCAGCCTTACCAGTTCGGGCACGCATGTAGGTAAGGTAGTTACGGCGAACTTTACTTCGCTTGGTAACTTCTACCTTAACAACGGCTGGGGAATGCAATAGGTAGGTCTTTTCAACGCCAACCCCACTAGCGATACGGCGAACCGTAATACTAGAGGTTAGACTCTGCTTACTGGTAACTCGTAGTACAAGACCTTCGAACACCTGAACGCGCTCTTTGTTTCCTTCGCGGATTTTTTGGTGAACTTTAACAGTATCGCCAGGGCGAACATCTACCACGGCGTGCTTTTTATAACGGGATTCGATTTGCTTGATGATTGATTCCATGCCTAAAACAACTTTCTTTAGTCAATGTATAACACTACATTATTTTTTCGATTAAAACAAGTATAACACATCTGTTAGCTAAATGAAATAGTTGTGCAGAATTGGCCAGACTGCGGACCAAGTCGTACAATATAGATATGAATTATAACGAGGAAGCATTACGAAAGCACAAAGAACTTAAAGGCAAGATTGGCCTGCAACTCAAAGACACGTTGGATAGTCAGGATAAATTAAGCACCTACTACACACCTGGTGTAGCAGCAGTCAGCAGTCATCTGGCAGAATACCCAGAAGAAACCAGGGATTACACCTGGACAAACAACGTAGTTGCTGTAGTTAGTGACGGCTCGGCAGTGCTTGGCCTTGGCAATATCGGCCCTGAAGGTGCACTACCTGTTATGGAAGGCAAAGCTATGCTGTTTAAGCATTTTGCAGATGTAGATGCCGTGCCATTGGTGCTTAATGTACACACAGCTGATGAGATCGTGGCTACTGTTAAGGCATTAGCCCCTAGCTTTGGTGGCATTAACCTCGAAGATATTGCTGCTCCACTCTGTTTTGAGGTTGAAGATCGCTTGAAGGCAGAACTTAGCATTCCTGTTTTTCACGATGACCAACACGGCACTGCCATTGTGGTGCTGGCTGGGCTTATCAACGCTATGAAAGTTACTGGACGCACACTGTCCGATTGCAAGATCGTCTGTGTAGGCGCGGGTGCTGCCGGTACGGCCATTATGAAGCTGTTAGATCTGTATGCTCACCCCGAAATTTTGGCCGTGGACAGTAAGGGTATTATCTCTGCCGATCGCAATGAGCTAAACAACGAAAAGCGAGCCTTGCTAGATTTTACAAACAAACGTAATGTTAGCGGATCTTTGGATGATGCACTAAATGATGCCGATATATTTATTGGTGTATCCCGGGGTGGTCTCCTGACTGCGGAGATGGTTAAGTCTATGGCTAAAGACCCAATTGTTTTTGCAATGGCCAACCCTACGCCCGAAATCATGCCGGACGAGGCGAAAGCTGCTGGTGTAGCCATTATGGCCACCGGTCGCAGTGATTTCCCTAACCAAGTAAATAATGCACTCGCCTTCCCAGGTATCTTCCGTGGAGCACTAGATAACCGCGTATCTCAGATTACTGACGATCTCAAACTTGCAGCAGCAGAGGCCATTGCTGCATTGGTAGAAAGCCCCGATGCCGAGCACATTATCCCAAGTGTTCTTGAGCCACGACTTGTATCAGCAGTCACAAGTGTTATACACGCAAATTAGCCGAGTACGCGGAAGACTTCTTCGACCGTGGTTCTGCCTTCGAGTAGTTGTAGCACGGCATTGTGGAGCATGGTAAGCATGCCGCCTTGTATAGCCGCGGCTTCGAGAATTTGAGTAGTCACCTGGGCACCACCGGTTCGAGAAAGTAATTCCCGGAGCGGATTACTCATAAGCATTTGTTCACGGAGGGCAATTTGGCCTTTAAAGCCAAAAGGATTTTCTGCTGACGTGCCAGCTTTATAGAGTGTGACGTTGGACAAGTCTGGCTTAGAGATATTGGGCGGAAAGGTGTCGACAATTGCCTGTAAACGTTTTTTGGTTGCTTCGTCGGGTTGATAGGCTACCTTACTGGCGTCGTCTAGGCGTCGAACAAGACGTTGGGCCATAATAAGGCGAATAGCAGAAGTAAACAGCGGGTTTTGACCAATAATATCTACCATACGAGTCAGCGCTGCGGCTGCAGAGCTGGCGTGGAAGGTAGACAGCACCAGGTGTCCCGTTAAGGATGCCTGTAGGGCGGTTTTAGCGGTGTCGTTGTCGCGAATCTCGCCTACCATAACTACGTCGGGGTCTAATCGCAGGACTGCACGGAGTTTGTTGGCAAAATGAGTTTCTTCGTTGGACTGGCTCGTAACTGATACCTGGGTGATACCTGCAAATTGATACTCTACGGGGTCTTCGATAGTGATGATCTTGCGTGTATCACTATTGAGAGTGTTAAGCATGGAGTATAAGGTGGTAGTTTTTCCCGAGCCCGTAGGTCCAACTGCCAGCACCAGGCCGCTTGGTTTGCGAATAATCTCGTCTACTATTGCCCGTTCATGCGTGTTTAATCCCAGGCGATCAAGACTGTACATATCGGCATTCATATTGAACAGGCGCATAACAATGTCCATGCCATTGATGGCTGGCACGGTTTCGACACGTAAGTTGACATCTACTACGGCCCCGTCTGCCATGGTAACTTTATGAGTAATATGTCCCTGTTGTGCTTCGTTTGCAGAAGTGGAAACGTTAGCGGCGCTAGCCACGGCCGAGGTGAGCATGCGGTTGCGTTCTATGCTAATTTTTGCAATGGGGTGCAGTACGCCGTCTATGCGAAAACGGATGCGAACATGATCGCGCTGGTTTTCTATATGAATATCAGAAGCTTCGAGTTTGTGGGCTTGGCTGGTTAGGTAGGCTAGCATGTCGTCTGCTTTGACCTGATCGAGCGTGGCTGACACTTTCGCAATGAGTGAATCTTTTGAGCCACCAGAGATATTGATGTCTTGGTATACGACTTGTTTTGGCGGATCGTATAACTTCATGTATTCGGCAAAGCCTGGATCGGATATCAGGCTAAAGCTTACTCTAGAATCAAGAAACTGATTAGTCAGTCCGGTCATGGTTTGTTGGGATGTGGTGGTAGTTATTCCAAACTTTATTGTACCTTTGGCGACATCGAGTGGAATAACACGTTTTGCATACAAATCTGCTACAGGAAGTATGTCCTTAAATAAGGGCTTAACACCTTGTACAGAGGTATCGGTGTAGCTTAAGCCAAGTAGATTAGCCCGGCGCGCGGTGTTTTGCTCGTCGGTTGCTCGAACGTCTTGAGTCATGTCACCATTATATAGGCATAACCAGTATTCTAAAACAGCAACTCCCTCGCTTGTTTTAAACTGACACCTCGAAACCAGATTGAGTGCAGACTCTAGAAGCTAAGGAGTATCTGTGTTAGTCTGTGGTCCATGTTCAAAGAAAGTAACACTCGAAAGATTGTGGTGATTGCTCACGATATGCGAAGTGCGCACAATGTAGGCTCGTTATTACGAACGGCCGAAGGTCTAGGCGTAGGCAAAGTGTACCTGACTGGCTACACCCCGCATCCGAGTTACGAGGGTGATCCCCGATTGCCACATGTTTCGCGTAAGCAAACAAGCATGATCCAAAAGACAGCTTTGGGTGCAGAAGCGAGCCAGGACTGGAGTTACATCGAGGATATTTCTTGGCTGGTAGCAGATCTTAAAGACAATGGCTACGTTGTGGTTGCCCTTGAGCAAACTCCAGATGCTCTGCCGCTGCATACTTACAAACCAACTAGTAAGGTCGCTGTGCTTTTAGGACGCGAAGTAGAGGGTTTAGATAGGGCGTTGGTATCTTTGTGTGATGATACGGTGGTTATTCCTATGTCCGGGGCAAAAGAGTCGTTCAATGTAGTGCAAGCCGCAGCAATGGCTTTGTATCAACTTCGTTTTGCCGACTAAATGAGCTAAAGAATTGTTGCTACACTGCGGGTTAAGAAATAGAGCGCTATGGCTAGAAGTATGACCAAAAGGTCGATGTACTTGTGCGTCAATATGTAGCGTTCGCCCTTAACCATGAATCGGTGAGCTGCAATACTATGCTTAACGACAATGTAGCCTACGCCCATTAATACCGCTAGAACCAAGAAGGAAAGTATCCAGCCTGCATAACTATCTGTAAGGGTTTGCAGTCGGCTAACGCTCTGCGGTTTAACGGCGGCTGCCGGCGTGACTTCGTTGATGGTAATTTTATTACCCGTAAGCTCGGGTTTGACGATGCTTAGCTTGTAGTCGTTTCCGGTGCCCGTAAGATCGATAGGTGTTTCCGACTTGGCGCCGTCTATCTCTAGTATCACGGTGTGCTTACCTGTTTCGACATTAGTGAACACAACATTGCCGTTTTTGTCGGTGTAGCCTGTTTTTGGCTCGGAGTGGAGTGTGGTTTTGATATTTGCGGCCGGTTTACCGTCCGAATCAACTATGTTTAGTGTGACTGTGTGCGTCGTGCTGGCGGAAGGCTGGGCTGTCTGCACGGGCGTAGCGACTGCAGCGGGTTTGGCTGGAGTAGCTGTAGTTGCTTTTTTGGTAGTTGGGCTGTTTGGAGTAGAGCTTGCTGGGGCCGTATACGGCGTACCGTACATCGCCACTACAATGGTTTGTTGGGACGCGGGGATGTTACCACAATTGTAGTTACTGGCGTTAGCAATGCCAAAACCGACATCTTTATAGCTTGGGTGGAGTAAATTCTCTTTGTGTGAAGAGCTATTATACCAACCAGTTACCACGTCACTGCTTTCGTCGAAGCCACAAGCCAAGTTCTCGCCCGCTTTGTCGTAACTGTATCCTGCATTGGTGATAAAGGTCCATGGTGGGCTGCCTTCGGGAGTGTTGTGCGCCCAGTAATTACGGTTAGCCATGTCGTTAGCTTTTGCTTGGGCTGCCTGGTTGAGCTTACTATTCGCACTCAGATTGGCAACGCCCGCAGCAGCACGACGTTGGTTAGTGGCGTTAAGCAAGCCCTGAGTACTTGTGTTGGTAGCGTAAGAAAGCACTGGCGGATCACTGCCAGCAGTCTTTACGTTATTCTTACTTGGTCGTGGGCTGCTTAATGCAGAGAAAACTAATAAACTACCTGTAAGAATAAGCAGTAGTGGCATAAACGGGTGGTAGACCTTGTTGAAATTGGTAGTGCGCTTTTGGTGATGACCGTGTCGCTTGGGATGACTTGTTTTTGCCATGTTGCTATGTATTGTATCCTACTTACGCTTATTCTCTAGTACTGTTTAATGGAACTTAATGTTCCCAGCTCCAACCACTTCGGACAAGGTGCTGACTGTTGTGTCGTTATGTTCAACCTTCATTGGAAGCTTGATAATCTGCCGGCTGCTTTGATCGCCGAGCACCAGTACCACCTCTGTTGAGCCACTATTTTGATCGATGATAGATTTAAGTTGCATTAATGTCTGCTGATTGCCGCTATCGGCAAGTTTAATGTACAGTCTTGGATTTGACGAAGCTGGTGGTGAGTCCTCGTCGGTTGGTTTAGCTTTTACGTTTACACGAGGTTTAGCTACTTTTGGTTTCTTTTGCTTACGCATGGTGGGTACATAGTTGATTGCTTCTTCGGGTGTGATCTCGCGGGCCGAATCAACCATAACCTGTGCGGATGCACTTGGTTTACCTTCGCGGTCTTCGCCCGATATTTTACCAGTAATTGTCACAACACGGTCGCGTTGCCACAGGTCTCCACTTTGCGAGTACACTCCTGGGAACAAGATAAGCTCCATCTCGCCAAACTCATCGGCAATCTTGGCAAATGCCATCTTTTGACCCTTTTTGGTAAGAATTTCTCTGGATTCTAGGATAACCCCACCAATGGTAACGCTTTTACCGTGCAATTCGGGCACTACTTCGGAAAGGGGTACGGTTTGTTCTGCCAGCCAGACTTTGTAATCCTGGAGCGGGTGTGAGGACAGATAGAGTCCCAGTAGCTCTCGCTCCCACTGGAGCTGCTCACGCTGGGTGGCCCCTGCTCCACCTGCTATCAATTTAAGCTGTGGTTTAATCTGATTATCTTTTTGTACTGAATCCCCGAACAGGTCTATTTGACCACTGGCCTTTTCTTTTTGAATGCGACTCCCATAGGCCAAGAGTACATCTAGATTTTCGAGCAGCATTGCCCGTTCGCCGTATCGGTCAAAAGCCCCTGCTTTAATTAAGCTTTCTAGTGCCTTGCGGTTTACGGTTCGTACGTTAACTCGTTCGAAAAAGTCTTCCAGTCCGGTAAACTGATGCTCATTGCGAGCCCGCAAAATTTCTTCTACTGCGCCATGACCAACGTTTTTAATGGCTGCCATCCCAAAGCGTATTTCGCGTGTGTGCGGCACTACGGCAAACTCGACAAATGATTCATGAATATCGGGTGTTAGCACATTAATACCCATGTGATTACATTCACTAATTTCTATTGCAAGTCGATCCGTGTCGTCAAAATCACTGGTCATGAGCGCAGCCATAAAACACTCAGGATAATGAGCTTTTAGGTATGCCGTTTGGTAAGCAATGTAGCCGTAACATGCCGAGTGACTCTTGTTAAAACAGTAGTCAGCAAATGCTTCCAGTTGTGCCCAGAACTTGTCGGCAAAACTTTTGGGCACCTTACTGTTTTCTATCATGCCTTCTATAAACGCGACCTTCATCTTGGCCATTGTCTCGCGCTGCTTCTTGCCAATAGCCTTACGCAGCGTATCTGCCTGACCACCGGTAAAGCCACACATATCCTTACTGATTTGCATAAACTGTTCTTGGTAGACCAGGATGCCATATGTTTCCGACAAGGCTGCACGAAGTCCTTCGTGCTCGTAGGTAACCTCTTGTAACCCATGCTTACGGGCAATAAAGTCATCGATAAACTGCATTGGACCGGGACGGTACAGGGCTACCATAGCGATAATATCGTCAAACTTATTGGGCTTGAGCTCGCGTAAATAACGTTTCATACCGGCAGATTCTAGCTGGAATACTCCAGTTGTGTCGCCGCGTTGTAGTAGTTCATATGTTTTCTTGTCGTCGAGAGGTATTGCAGAGATGTCAATATCTTCGCCGTACGCCTTTTTGATGATCCGAAGTGCATTCTTGATAATGGTGAGGTTAGACAGACCCAGGAAATCCATTTTAAGGAGCCCTAGCTCTTCTACAGGGCCCATGGAATACTGGGTAGAGACGACACCTTTTTGGGCCATTTCTAGGGGCGCAAACTTAACTATTTCGTCTGGCGCAATCACTACACCGGCGGCATGAATGCCGTGGCTTCTAATAGTTCCTTCCATGCGAACGGCAAGATCAAAAACCCGTTTACTTTGTTCGCTGCTCTGATATTCGGCTTTCAAGTCGGCATCTTTTACTAAAGAAGTGGCTAATGGTATGTGTCGCCCTTGGACTGGTGGTGGGATCATCTTTGATAAGCGATCAGCCTCGGCATAGGGTACTTGCAGTACACGGGACACATCGCGCACAGCGTTACGTGCGGCCATGCGTCCAAAGGTAACAATATTGGCTACCCGATCCTTGCCATACTTTTGCACGCAGTACTGAATGACTTCGTCGCGACGAGTATCCTGGATGTCAATGTCCACATCGGGCATGCTAATACGGTCTGGGTTAAGAAAGCGCTCGAACAGTAGATCATACTTAATGGGGTCAAGTTCGGTTATGCGAATAGCATAGGCAATAATTGAGCCTGCCGCAGAGCCACGACCAGGTCCAAAGACAATTCCTTGATCTTTACCCCAGTTAATAAAATCGGCCACAATTAAGAAGTAGCCGTTAAAGCCCATAGTTTCGATTACGCCAAGCTCGTATTCGGTGCGCTCTAGAACTTCTTTTGACAAGGTCTTCTTGGCGAGCGGAATAGTTAATTTTTCGGCGTCTTCTGCAGCAATACCGCCATAGCGTCTTGCCAGCCCCTGATACACCAACGTGTGCAAGTAGGATGCTTCGGTCTCGCCCTTGGGTACAGGGAACTTTGGGATCAAGATGCCGCCCAAGGCTAACTCTACATTACATCTATCGGCAATTAGTTTGGTGTTACGAATTGTCTCGGGGTGTTCGTTACCCCATCGAGCAATAATTTCGTTAGGATCAGTAACATGAAGTTCAAAATCTTTTAGACTCATGCGTTTCTCGTCACTTAGGAACGACCCAGTTTGGACACAGAGCAATAACTCGTGAGCTTCTTGGTCTTCGTGGCGAAGATAGTGCGCATCACAGGTCAGTGCTGTCTGAATATCAAGCTCTTTAGCTAGCTTATACGAAAGTTCGGTTACCGCTACTTGTTCGGCCCAGGCGCTCGGGTGCTTGGCATGGCCGTGGTCTTGGATTTCTATGTAGTAGCGATCACCAAAGACCGATTTGTACCACTCAGCTATCTGTTTTGCTTTGTCGTATTGTTGATTGCGCAGTGCATCACCAACTTCTCCACCAATACAAGCGCTGAGGACGATAAGTCCTTCGTTGTACTGTTCGAGCAGTTCATGGTCTATACGGGGTTTATAGTAAAAACCATCTAGGTTGGCAATAGTGCTCAGACGCATCAGATTTTCGTAACCCTTATTATTCATGGCAAGCAGAATAAGGTGAAAGGGCGATTTGTCTTTTTGCGGATCGCGGTCGGTATGACGACGAGGAGCTACATACGTTTCCATACCGATGATAGGCTTGAGCTCGCTAGACTTGGCGGCCTTATAAAACTCGACGGTGCCAGACATAGTCCCATGGTCGGTCATAGCTACCGCTTCCATTCCGACAGACTTTACATAGTCCATAAGATCGGGCACTTTGGTGAGTCCGTCGAGCAGGCTGTACTGGGTATGATTATGCAAGTGCACGTAATCACTGGGCTTAAGTTGGTTAGCCTTTTTGCTTTCGGATGCCATTACAAATTTACCGTTGTTTTCCTTTTGGTCACGAACAGGTACCCCTCAAAATCCTTATGCCTCTATTATAACGAAAAACCCTGATCTCGTGACCAGGGTTTCCTTTATTACAACAGCGTTCTGTTACTTGGCGGCGACTTTGGCTAGAAACTTCTTGAGGTGGTCGATTGCTTCGTTGGCTTCTTTGATGGCTGACTTTAAATCTTTGTCTTCGGCGCCCCCGTCATGCAACGAGCTCAATACTTGTCGAGCCTTTTCTTTTGCTCCGACAGCTTTTGTGACCAGCTTATCAAGATCGGTTTTGTGCTCTTTGCTAAAGTCTAAGGCAACTTTCTTTGCTTTATCAATCTGAGTAGATACTTCGCTATGAAGCTTTTTTAGCTCTTTCTCGGCTTCGCGCTTTGCTTTGGCAGCAGCGTCTTTGACGTCTTTACGAGTTTCTTTGCCGCTTTTTGGTGCGGTAAGTACGCCGGCTAGATAACCGACTCCCGCTGCAATGGCAGCTCCAATAGCAAAACGCTTAGTATCCTTTTCCATAGTACTCCCTACTTTTCTTTCTTCTCACGCACGGCGTGAACAATATTTGACACTAACTTGGCAATGGCGGCGGGGCCAGCGGACTGCTGGAAGAAAGTACTAACCGACTCTGCTTTGTCGGCAATGAGTTCGGCCTTAGTTGTAATGCGCTTTATGTGGCGTAGCACCTGAATGACAAGGACTACAGCTGCAATGGATAAGATAAGAAGAATCGCCAAAGTGGCGGCAAGTATAACGACCAAGATTTGTTCGGTTGTTCCCAAGTTCATACAACTAGTATACAACTTCTGCAAAGTACCACAATGGGTCCAAGACTAATTGAGATGTTTGCGCAGCAGTTCTTGGGCTAAGCCAGGGTTGGCCTTGCCTTGGCTGGCCTTCATGACCTGGCCAACCAAAAAGCCAATGGCTTTCATCTCGCCGTTACGGACATCGTTGGCGGCGTCGGGGTTGGCGGTGACGACATCTACTACGATCTGCTCGATAGCCCCAGTATCTGATACCTGAATAAAGCCTTGCTCGTCGGCGTACTTTTCTATAGATTCTGGCAGTGTTTCATGGCCGAGTAGTTCTTGAATGAGCAGCTTTACGTTGCTGGAGCTAAGCTTATTACCGTCTACGAGTTCTTGCATGGCCTGGTAGAGCGTAAGGCGCCCTGCTTCATCCAGTAGCACAGTGTTGTCTCCGTCGGCCCGGAATGGAATTTCTATGTTAACTAGCCAATTGGCAACTTGCTTGGCAGCCTTGTCTTTGAAGTTATCTAAGACTCTTCGGTAGCTAACACCCGGTTGGTCTACCTCGGCCTCAACTAAGATTTCTCGTTGGCTCGTATCGAGCCCAAGATCTGCAAGCTGTTTGCGCCAAACACCAGGAAGCTCAGGCATACTGGCCTTAACTCTGGCAATGTAATCTTCGTCTAGCTCTACCGGTGGGATGTCTGGTTCGGGCATGTAGCGGTAGTCGTGGGCCTGTTCTTTGCCGCGCTGACTGATTGTTTTTTGCTTGGCTTCGTCCCAACCACGAGTTTCTTGCACGATAGGCTGGCCCTTTTCGAGTAGTTCTATCTGGCGATTAATCTCGTACTCGGCAGCTTTTTCGACACTTCGGAACGAGTTGAGGTTTTTCGTCTCGGTTCGGGTGCCAAGTTCGCTTGTCTTACTAACACTTACGTTAACATCAAAACGCATGTTGCCGTGGAACAGATCAGCATCCGACACGTCAGCGTACTTCATAAGTAAGTACAGCTCGTGTGCGTAGGCGCGAGCTTGTGCGGGGCTATGAATATCCGGCTCAGAGACAACCTCCAAAAGTGGTGTGCCCGCACGGTTAAGGTCTACCAGACTGTAATCAGCACCAGCTGGGTGAGTACTCTTGCCGGCGTCAGCCTCAAGATGAGCACGAGTGATGCCAACGGTGTATTCTTGGCCATCTACATTCGTAGTAACTGAGCCGCCCAGGACAATCGGTTGGTAAAACTGGGTAATTTGGTAGCCAAGAGGTAGGTCGGGGTAAAAATAGTGTTTGCGATCGAAGGTGCTAAATGCAGAGGGTTTTGAGCCCAGTGCAAAGGCCGCCTTGCTGGCTAGCTCGACAGCGTGCTCATTGAGTACAGGTAATGCACCCGGAAGACCAAGACATATGTGACTGATAAGGGTGTTTGGCTCGGCATCGCGAGCATCATTGCCTACGCCCGCAAACAGCTTAGTGTTAGTTTTAAGCTGTACATGACACTCAATACCGATAGTAACGGTATATTGGTCACGGATTTCTTTGGTTACGATAGCCACGGTGGCTTACTCCAATGCCCCTAGGTCGCGTAACGCTTGCCTAATTCCCACCAGTGATTTTTTTACTTCGCTTTCCTTGAGTCGGCCATATGAATC
>CAZKKJ010000001.1:34894-38329 GCA_964553355.1 uncultured Candidatus Saccharibacteria bacterium
CGTTTTTTGGGCACTGGCGCCAACACTTAGTAATATTCTATCAGCTTTCTGCGGTGCCATCAGCTGTAATCCTACAGGAAGCCCGTTAACTTGTCCGGCTGGAATCACCAAAGCAGGTATTCCAACTAGGCTGGCCCCTACCGTCATAACATCTTCTAGGTACATTGTAAGTGGGTCTTTGGTGTTGTCCCCAAGCTTGGGGGCAACAGTTGGCATTGTTGGCCCAGCCAAGAAATCAACTTTGCTGAATGCGTCGTTAAACTCGTTGATTAGTTTGGTGCGCACGGTCTGAGCCTTGTTGTAGTAGGCATCGTAGTAGCCGCTGCTCAATACATATGCACCGGTCATAATGCGACGCTTAGCCTCGGTGCCAAAACCTTTTGTGCGGGAGTTGGTGTAGCTAGTATCTAGATCTTTCGCCTCTTTGTCGCTATACCCAAAACGCTGGCCATCGTAGCGGCTGAGGTTACTGCTGATCTCTGCCGGGACCACGATGTAGTAAACGCCCAGCGAATATTCTAGGCTTGGCAGGCTAATGGGAACAATATCTGCCCCCGCTTCCTTAAGCTTGTCAAGTGACGCTTCGATCTGTATTTTGACTTCAGAGTTTAGACCTTCGCCCATGTATTCGGCAATTACGCCGATTTTCTTGCCCTTAAGGCCTTCTGCCTCTGTAATCTCATATCCCTGAGCGTCACGTGCAATAGTAGTGCTGTCTAGCTCGTCCTGACCGGCCATCACGTCTAGTACTAAAGCAGAGTCTTCTACGGTTTTAGTAAGCGGGCCAATGGTGTCGGTACTGCTTGCCATAGCAATAACGCCAGAACGTGACACCAGGCCGTAACTTGGCTTGTAACCTACACAACCAGAATAGCTAGCTGGAGCGCGAAGAGATCCACCGGTATCGGTACCAATAGCAAATGGCGCCATCTCTAGCACCACAGCAGCGGCAGAGCCGCCAGAAGAGCCGCCCGGTACCCGAGATGTATCATGTGGGTTCTTGGTGGCAAAAAAATCACTGTTTTCAGTAGTAGTACCGTGTCCAAAGGCGTCCATGTTGGCTTTGGCGACGCATATAGCCCCCTCGGCCTCTAGCCGTTCTATTGCCGTGGCTTGGTATGGTGCATCAAAGCCTTTAAGAATGTTGCTCGCTGCAGTTGTATCGGCTCCAAATGCCAAAAAGTTATCTTTGGCAATAAATGGCACGCCAGCCAGTCTTCCTATCTGTGCGCCACCAGAAATCTGCTTGTCTATTTCGGCTCCTCTGGCACGAGCCCTCTCGGCAGTAGTGGCAATAATCGCCTGATATTCCTTATTGTCTTCGATCGCTTTGAGCGCCTGCTCAACAAGGTCGGCAGCCTTAGTTTTGCCGGACTGTACATCAGCAGCGATGTCTTTAATGGATGGCCAGCTCATAGTACGCGCCTTACTTTAATATTGTTGCCAACGCGGTCCGGAACGTTCTTAAGAAGTGCTTGCTGGTCGAGACCATAGTTTTTCTCGGTGTCTTTACGCATAACATTCGTAAGGCCCGTAACCTGAGTAGTTGGCTTAAGGCCAGTTACATCAACTTCCGAAAGTTTTTCAACATAACCTAGAATATCGGACAACTCGCTCCGGAACTTCTGGATTTCTTCTTCTGTAAGTTCTAGTTTGGCTAACTTTGCCAAATTTAAAACATCTTCGCGGGATAGCTTCGCCATTTGAGTAAGTGTACCTGATTCCCCTGTTAATTGCCAGTCCGTACTCTACTTGCGGCATGCACGGCGCTGGTTGTAAAAAACTTTACAAAGCATAAGCAATAGGACTATGATGCAAGTAATTCTTTGTTAAGGAATACAAAAATGCCACCCAAGTTTGAAGCAATAGGTTCTGGTGAGTATCCAAAAACTGCATTGGTCAGCGTACTACAAAGACACCCTTCGGAAACGGAGGGTGTTTCATTACACGACAGGACTACCATCTTGCAAGGTAATCAGTCTTTAGTTACTAACCTTGAACGAATAGGCCAAGCAGCTGTATTCACTGACATGCGAGGTAACCCGCAACCCAGAGCCGATCAATTTTTGCGGGTAACCATTGATGGCTTTGGTTACGGTATTCGCCAAACTCATCCAGATGCTGATCTTGCGAACGGGCTGAATATTATTCATCTTCCAGGTTTTGGTGAAGTGATTGAGTCTGGCTCGGCCTACAACCTCCACACGAGCCTGGCTAGCCAGTTTCCAGGTGCACGTGTCGTAAGTGTGGCTAGTGATGGAATAGGAACAATTGGCGAAAAGTTAACAATTGGTAATGCTTTTGACCACGGAATAAGAGGTATGGCTGAAGGTCGTAGTAAACTCATCCAAGCTTTGTTTGGTGATCAGCCAACACTGGTAACCGCTTGCTCTATGGGATCGGCTGAAGTCCAAGAGATGTTACATCGAGATATTATTGAAGGACATAAACTTAATGTATATCCAATCAACTATGATACGGCTGTTGTAGAGCCTAGTAAAACTCCACTCCTGATGGGCGTAGCGTTTCCGCTCCATATGTTGGTTGATACACCTATTGAATTAACGAGAATAGTTACTAGTAACTCACGACCACAGATTAGTGAATTGGCTAAGATGGCCGAGCAACGTGGTGGTGACTTATTGCCTATGTTCGTGCAAGTAGTTGGCTTGATGGGCGGGATTGCAGTGCAAATGACCGGTAATGTTAGCAAGGTCTACAAAGGTATGACCATTTCGGGTGTCAGTGACCCTCTACGTCGGGCACGTAAGTGGAAGTTTGTACAAGAAGAGTATAGTCCAGAACTCCATATTGTAGGTGTGCCCTGGCGAGGTCATGGCATGGCTGCAAATGGATACAATGCTGGCCGAAAGATAAAACGCGAAGTCGATCTTCATAATATCGAGCAGAAGCTACTCGCTGCTTAGGATTTGGATTTGATGTCGTCGATGATGTCGCGGAGCTCGGCGGCTTTTTCGAACTCGAGGTTGGCGGCGGCTAGATCCATCTGAGCTGACAGATCTTTGATGAGGTGGCCGTATTCGTCCTTTGGAATCTTTTTTAGATTGAGCTTGGTCTTCTTGGCTTCTTCGGATAGTTCGGGGTTCATGCTGCCAGATATCTCGGCCGAAACGCCAGTTGGGGTAATGCCGTGCTCGGTATTGTACGCTTCTTGTATTTTGCGACGCCTCGTTGTTTCGTCGATAGTGCGTTGCATACTGCCTGTGACGCGGTCAGCATACATGATAACGTGGCCTTCGGAGTGGCGAGCAGCCCGACCAACCGTTTGAGTAAGCGCTTGTTGGCTACGGAGGAAGCCTTCTTTGTCGGCATCTAAAATGGCGACCAGACTAACCTCGGGCAGGTCTAGCCCTTCACGTAGGAGGTTGATGCCTACTAGGACGTCGTACACGCCCAGGCGGAGGTCGCGCAGGA
>CAZKKJ010000002.1:0-29865 GCA_964553355.1 uncultured Candidatus Saccharibacteria bacterium
CAAGCGCAGCTTGAGTTTTAATGAAGCTACGGGCGGAAGCCCGTAGAGGCTCACTGTTTTTGGATTGTGAGCGAGTGCTAGAATTAGGTAAGTTAAACCTAGCGTCAAGGAGCATACAAATGACAAAATATGTTGATGGATTCGTACTTGTAGTACCAAAAGGCAAAGAAGCCGAATACCAAAAAATGGCCGAGATGGGCCGCGACTCTTGGATGAAGCATGGCGCGCTCCAATACTTCGAGTGCAAGGGCGATGACCTTAAGCAACACGAAATGGGAGACATGAAGTCACGCGCATTTCAGGAAATGACCGGCGCAGTCGACAGCGATAACGTCTGGTTCTCATTTATTGTTTTTAAATCCAATGGCATACGGTGGTTTTGCAGTAGCGGTAGAGGGGTAAACTAGCTTTATTATGAGCAAGGCCGATGAACGACACGACATAACCGTAGACCAGTACGTTGGATCGCTGGATGATGATCTTAAAAAAGATACCCAAACATTACAGAACTTGATGCAGAAAATAAGCGGCCAAGAGCCAACTCTCTATGGCTTTGGAACGATAGGGTTTGGGGTATATAAGTACGAATATACCAGTGGACGAAAAGGCGAAGCACACACCTTGGGTTTTTACCCTAGAAAGGGCAAGATTACCATCTACCTTATGGACGGCACCACTCGCTACGCAGATTTACTGGCTAAACTAGGAAAACACTCCACTACTGGCTACTGTATTTACATTAAACAACTCAGCGACATAGAGTTGCCGGTGCTAACGCAGATTCTTGAAAAGTCATTTAAGTATATAACCACCATGGCAGCAAAAGGTCCTATCGACAAGATATTGTGGCAGACGTAGGGCGATGCACTATCCGTGCCATCTTGTCAGGTTTTTGCCCAGTAGGCTTAGCTTAAAAGTTTGTTTACTCGTCGTGTGCTGGTAAACAACATCGCTAAGACCGCTACAGTGATGCCTGCAATGGTACTGTCAAGTTCGAGTAAGACTACCAAAGGAATAACTAGCCCAGCCGTAGTAATTGGCAAGCCAATAAGAAAGCCTTTGGTCTGATTCCGGTTGATGTTGTGGCGTGCGAGCCGTAGAGCACCGGTAACAGGTAGCAAAACGGCTAGTAGCGATAACCAAGTGGTGTCGTAAAAGGTCGTGACTAGCACCATAGGTGCCACGCCAAAGGTTACCAGGTCTGCCAGGCTGTCCATTTCGGCCCCAAAGTCAGACTCGACTCCCATACGGCGTGCAACCCAGCCATCGATGGCGTCAAAGAACATGCCCGCAATAATTAGCACGGCTGCCTGCCAAAAGTTGCCGTGTATTGCCGCATAAATGGCCAATAACCCCGAAACTAAATTAAGACAGGTAATATAGTCGGGCAGTTTCATGATTTTTCTAATTGATTTCTGCAAGAATAGTCTCCCCGGCAACGGTGCGGTCGCCCTTTTTAACTTTTAGCGTAACAGATTTTGGAATAATCATAGTCACTTGGGACCCAAGATTGATCAGCCCAACTTCTTGCCCAGCAGTCACCGCGTCGCCCGGTGAAACGTTGGTAATCACGCGTCGAGCCAAAAAACCAGCGATCTGAATCATCTTTACTGTCACTTTTCCCTTAATAATGGTTTCTGCCTTCTCGTTTACTAGACCGGCCTCAAAGGTGTTGACGGCCAAGAACTTTCCAGCGCTGTGCACCACGCTTTCTACGGTTCCACTTATGGGCGCACGATTAATATGTACGTCTAGCGGCGACATAAAGACCGAAATAATATAACCCTCTTTTGCAACATCGCGGGTTAAGGTGTTAACAATACCTAAAAGACGCTTGGTGCCTTTGAATAACTGTACTTGGTCGCCCTTGAACTCTAACAATTCAACAATTTTACCATCCGCTGGCGCGATGATAAGATTATCACCGGTAGGTGTTGTGCGGGCTGGGTTACGCAAAAAATAGACTTTCCAAAATACTAATAAGAGCACAAAAAGTACAGCTATGATAACTAGTGCGTAAGTGATAATTATCACAGTAAACCTATTGAACGACTATTCGTGTAGCCACGGTATCTTTGCCGACTACTTTGGTAAATAAGATTGACTTGGATCCTACGGTTACATCGCTTGCTTTTACATTTCCCTTGGCATTAGTGATGCGTGTTTCTTTGGTAATTATGGCAGACTTAGATACGTCGCCCTGGAGTTTAACTACCACTTCAGAATCGCTAATCTTGCTAATCTCCCCAGTTGCAGGTAGGCCCTTAACAAGTGAGTTTCCTGAATCTTTTTTGTTTGTACTCGTGTCATCATCCTTACCGTTGTTGTAGCCAAATTGATACACACCCAGCGCGATGAGAGTTACCACAAGTAGGACTACGAGAACAATTATCCTGGGCAAACGAAGTTTGCGCACTGGATTAGGTGATTGCTTAATTTCTTCCTGCATGAGTACTGGCCCTCGTTAAAATCTTACGTCAATAATAACATAAGCGAATATATTTAGAACTTGAAGCTATAGTGCTATTATTAAACACATAGTAAGCATAACTGTGGTAGAAGTGTGAAGTCAAAAAGAGTGGTAAATTTATCGATGCCGGACCGTATAGCCAGGCAGCCTAAGCATATTAGGAGTATGTTGGCTGTATTTGGTGTTGTGACCGTCGGTGTTTTTGTGTACTACTTGGCTTCGCTGTTACCGATGTTTAGTTCTGCCGCAAGTCCTACGCTAACAACCGGCGGTGCATCAAATATCGGACGCACCACTGTCAAGCTTACAGGGGACACGACTTCCAATGGCGGGAGCGAAGTCACCGAGTGGGGTTTCCAGTATGGTACTACCACTGGATATGGCACAACTGCTTCAGAAACACAAAAGCCCTACGCATTTGCTAGCAAGATCGGTGGACTAGGCACGAACGATGGTGAGTTTACAAATCCATATGGCGTTGCTTTCGACAGTACCGGCAATATGTATGTGGTGGACGCAACAAACAACCGTATACAGAAGTTCGATAGTAATGGGAACTTTATTACTAAGTGGGGTTCTAGTGGTAGTGGTGACGGCCAATTCAGTGGCGCTTACCATATAGCCCTCGATAGCTCAGATAACGTATTCGTGGTTGATATGTACAACGCACGTGTTCAGAAATTTAACAGCAGTGGAACATTCATTAGCAAGTTTGGGACACAAGGTTCTGGAGACGGCCAGTTCAGTAGCCCAAGCGGAATTGTCATAGATAGTTCAAATAATATCTACGTCGCCGACAGATCAAACCAGCGTATCCAAAAATTCAACAGTAGCGGTGTATTTATCACCAAGTGGGGGTCATTGGGCGATGCCGATGGACAATTCCGTAATCCAACTTCACTTGCTTTGGACGGAAGCGGCAATATATACATTGGAGCGACCAGGATAATCCATAAGTACACAACTAGTGGAGTATTTGTTACAAAATGGGGAAGTGCCGGTACTGGCAATGGTCAATTCAACGGCGTCCACGATTTAAAAGTAGATGGCTCGGGTAATATTGTTGCACTGGACGGATTTAATTACCGAGTACAGATATTCGACAGTAGCGGTACCTACCTAAGTCAGTGGGGTGAACGCGGCGACAATGACGGCCAGTTCCAAATTCCTTATGGTCTGGCGATTCGCAATAACGACATATACATAGCCGACAACTCTGACCGTGTACAAAAGTTTAGCCCGTACTCGCAGGCTGGCACCTATACGATAAGCATTACGGGGTTAACCTGTGGCACTACCTATCACTACCGAGCATTCGCAACGAATATAGACGGTACCAGTTATGGTGACGATGCAACATTCGACACATTTGGCTGTGCGCCAGTTCTGGACATTTCTACCAGTTATTCTCAAGACATCACACAGTACGATGCACGAGTCCGGGCCACTATAAACGAGGGTAGTAGCATAGCTACATCCAAGGGCTTTCAGTATGGCACTACCACCAGCTATGGCCAAACTAAATCAGTACCCGTGCAAGAAGAGTATAAATACAAATCCTCGATTGGCAGTGTCGGCACGGGAGATGGACAGTTCCAGCAAGCCCGCAATTTTGCCTTTGACTCAGCCGGAAATATGTATGTGGCTGACACCTACAATGACCGTATCCAAGTATTTAACCCAGCCGGTAGTTACGTTAGTCAGTGGGGAGTTTCGGGTTCTGGCCCGGGTCAATTAACCGAGCCAGCGCACATTGCCATTGGGCCAGATAACACTGTGTATATAGCGTATGGATCTGCTTCCGAAAAGGTTCAGCGCTTTACAGTTAATGGGACATACCTTGGAGCCTGGGGCACATTTGGTTCGGGTAATGGAGAATTTAGTGACATTGGCTATATAGCCGTAGATTCTACCGGTAACGTATATGTAGCAGATCTTGGCAACTATCGCATCCAGAAGTTTACAAGTACAGGTTCGTTTATAACCAAATGGGGCAGTTTTGGTTCTGGTGATGGCCAGTTTACGCAAGTTAAAGGAATTGATTTTGACTCATCAGACAACGTTTATGTTTTGGACTACAATACACCTAGAGTCCAAAAATTTAACAGCAGTGGAACATTCATTAGTAAGTTTGGTAGCCTGGGATCAGGGGATGGTCAGTTCTCTTTTCCTGCGGACATTACAATTGACGATCAGAACAATATATTTGTATTAGACGCTGGCAATCGACGTGTCGTTAAGTTTGATCCTAGCGGCAATTATATAACTAAATTTTCTCGAGATGGTGCGAGCACAGGTGAGCTTGAGCTGTCTACGGCCATTGGAGTAAAAGCTGACGGTGTGGTATATGTTGCAGACACAGCAAAAAGTAAAATCATATCCTTTGAGACAGTTAATCAAGATACCCCATTCTTCTTGCCAATAAGTGGGCTTACTTGCAATACGACTTATCACTATCGAGCTTTCTTGGCCAATGGCACCGACACAGATTACGGTATTGATAATACGTTTACCACTGATGCTTGTCCTACGGCTCCGGGTGTTACCACAAACATTAGTACTGGCTTGACCCAGACTACCGCTACATTAAACGGACGAATCGACAGTCTAAAAAGTACCGTGTCCAGTCGTGGCTTTAGGTTTGGTACAACCGATAGTTATGGTCAAACATTCCCAGAGGCAGTTACGCATAATATTAACTACACCAGCGTATTGCAGACTAGCGACATGCAGTCTCCATCTGACAACTTCCCACGAGACATTGCCAGAGACTTAGCTGGAAATATGTATGTTATAGAGTGGGGAGGGGGTAACCCTCAAGTTGAAAAATTCGACAGTAACGGTAACTTTATTACAAAGTGGGGGAGTTACGGTACAGGTGATGGTCAATTTAGTCTCCCCGATAGTATAGAAGTAGACGCAGCTAATCGGGTGTATGTAGCTGACGCGGTAAATGGGAATATTCAAAAGTTTGACAGTAACGGCAATTTCATATCCAAGTGGGGCACTATAGGCTCTGGCATGGGAGAGTTTGGACGCCATGGTCTAATTGATATGCGGCTTGCTATTGACTCACAGTACAATATTTATGTTTCAGAACTTGGCTCAACTCCTAATGATGGAACACCAATCCACCGAGTACAGAAGTTTACGAATACTGGTACGTACTTGGGCCAGTGGGGAGGCATCGGTACTGGGAACGGCACCCTGACATTAAATTCTGCAGCTGATATTGCGATTGATGACGATGACTATGTTTACATTGTTGACGATAATGGCACCAACCCTGTAGTAAAGAAGTTTGATGTTGATGGAAATTACATTACAGAGTGGGGTTCTGTAGGTAGTGCCGATGGACAATTTGGCGAGACCAGCAATGTGCGATACATAGACATTGATTCTAATAATGACGTTTTTGTCGCGGAGATCTCTGGTCCCAACCGAGTGCAAAAGTTTGACCGTTATGGAAACTTCTTGACTAAGTTTGGCTCATCTGGCTCAGGTAATGGCCAGCTGAATTGGCCAAGTGGCATGATATTTAAGAACGATAGTACCATTGTTGTTAGTGATCACTTGAATAACAGGCTGCAGTTGTTTAACTACGAAACTGTTAGTGATTCGTTTACTAAGAACCTGACTGGCTTAACCTGCGGCACCACCTACCATTACCAGGCGTATGCGACCAACGGAGTAGGAACCGAATATGGCAGCGACCAAACCTTTACTACCGACGCGTGTCCACAACAGACCGATTTTGCACTCGAGAAAACTATGACCAATGCTGTTCCAGTTAACTCTGGTGATGATGTAAATTACCACTTCAAGATTACAAATGTAGGGGCAAGTAGCGCATCATACAGCGGTCAGTTTACCGATGTGCTGCCTGCCGAATTTACTCTTAATAACGATTACTTCGATACGCTTAACAACGCTCAGGTTAGTTGTGTGGACGGTGGCTTGGCAGAAGAAAGTGGCGATGCTTATCTTGCCGGTCAATATGCAGGTCATCATGTCGTGGGTTGTAATATCGATGCAGGGTTGGACGAGCTTGCACCAGGTGAATTTATAGAGTTTGACCTAAGTGGTGCCGCCAATGCCAACTACACCAACGCGAGCACTAAAAACCGATCGTTGTACTACACATCTCTTGATAACGAAGACGATGTGCTAACCGATGTAGAGAATGCAATTGCTGCCAATCAGGATATGTTCGAACTTGCGACGAACAACGTTAGCACCCACACGTATAGTTTTGTTGCCAATACCGCCCCAGTTGTTGCAATTGTTAACCCAGACGAAGATCAACAGTTCAATCAAGGAGAGGTAATTAATCTGGCAGCCGAAGCGAGTGACTCGGATGGAACAATTACAGAAGTAGAGTTCTATCTGAACAGTCAACTTGTAGGTAGTGTTAGCTCTCAGCCGTACGAAATTCAGGCCAGTGGTTTGGCTCCTGGTGTATACACCGTAGTAGCGCGGGCAATTGACAATGACGGTGCAGCTACTAGTTCTGCGGTAGTCAACTTTACGGTAGTTGCAGTTGACCCTTCTGTTACAACCGTTTCTGCAACGAGCGTAAACAAAACCAGTGCAATCTTGAACGGCGATGTGACGGTTATAGGCAGCACGCCTCTCACGCAACGTGGTTTTCAGTACGGCACAACCACTTCCTATGGCTCAACCGTTGGTAATGCGACTAGCCAAACTGGCGCGTACAGTGTCTCGGTCTCTGGATTAACCTGTGGCACTACCTATCATTACCGAGCAATCGCTACTAATACTTCCGGAACGGGATATGGCGTAGATAAGACCTTCACGACGTCTGTTTGCCCAGCTCCGCCAACGGTAGTTATTACTGCGCCAACAAATAATCAAGTATTTGGAGCCAAAACTACCAGTGTTAGCCTGGCAGCCGTAGCAACCTCGCTAACGAGCGAGATAGCTCGAGTTGAGTTCTTTGTTGATGGAGCATACGTGGGTACAGTTGTAGATTCTCCGTATACCATGGACGCTCTTGGCTTGAGTGTAGGGCAGCATATCCTAGAAACCAAGGCCTACGATGTTCTTGGAGCCACTGCAGAAGCCGTACCGGTACCGTTCTACGTTGCACCACCAACCGGAAATCCAGCAGTTGATAACCCGCCAACAACTCCGCCCGTAACTACACCCCCTGCAGCTACGCCTACTGTTCCGACAGATGCTAACAATACTTCTGGAGAGGGTATTAAGCTAGAGAAAAAGGATGGCTTTAGCCGAACTAACGTGGCCGGTCGTACGTGGGTTGATGCGGTCTTTGCTCATAAAGTCTTTAGCGTTGTCCCATGGATCCTCATCTTGTTACTTCTCATTCTTGCAGCCGCATATGCCTATCGAGCACGCAGAGAGTACGTGCTCCGTAAGCAAATCATTCAGACGCTTGGTCGCTACCAGAAGACATTAGATGCCACTGATAACTACCTGGCATTAACTGCTCACCACCTTAATACACCTCTGGCTATTATGAATGGTTCTGCAGAACTGGTGGTCGCTAAAAAAGCCTTACCAACATCAGTTACAACTCATGCTCAGGCTAAGCTCAAAGACTTCTCTATAGCTATAGGCCAAGTTTTGTCGGCCAACCAGGTGTCCGAGGCCGAGCTTAAGCGCGACCAGCAACAGGCAACCGCTCACGATATCCAACCTCGATCCAAAAATCCTCTAAAAGATAGAGCAGTGTGGCTGCCCATGGTTGTTGTCTTTGGTTGTCTTGTGTTGGCAAACCTATTGTTTATCCGAGTTGGAGTGCTGAGTAATGGGTGGGTGCGCATGCTTATCGAGTTCGGATTGTTCGTCCTTACCTGTGTACTGCTTGTCCTGTCCTATATGTACCACAACAAAGCAGAGGCCTTTAAGCTACTTAGCCAGCAGCAGCTGGCTGCACAGGGCAGATTGATGACTCGTCGCAGACAGTTCATTGCTGACGCTCACCAGACTCTTAACAAACATCTCGAAGATCTTAAACTATCCGGCGCACGATTTGCCGAAGTAGAACAAGGCAAACTCTACCAAAATGGTCTGGCTATGTTGCAGGAACTGGTCGGGGGCATGAATCTGATATATAACACTACAAATATGACCTCCCAGGCACCATTATTAGCGGTTGGCCCTATACTAGAACAAAACATCAAGAACCTCGAATCATTTGCACAAAGTAAGCACGTCCAACTGTCTAACTCGTCACAGCCAAACATGAGCGTTCACGTACCTGCCGAAGCCCTTAGTCAGCTACTTCATTCAACAATTCATAATGCAATCAAGTTCAGTAAAGAGAATGGCCTGGTTAAGATTGCTGGCACGCGACGTGGCAAGAAGCTAATTATGACGGTTACCGATACTGGCGTTGGAATTTCAAAGGACAAGCTCGACAAACTCTTCCAACCGTTTACAAGAGCAACCGACACCGAAACATTCGACTACGATGGCCTGGGCTTGAACTTGTACATCAACAAGGTTATTCTGGCTCGCCTAGGGGGCGACATCCACATCAAGAGCACAAGCAACAAGGGAACCAAGGTCACCGTTACGCTACCCGAGGCAAACAAGGACGAATCATTAGTTGCCCCTGCCATGATTTTCCCCACAGTCTCTTCCTAGCTTGCAGATACCTGTATGACAATAAGTTTAGTTATTGACAAGCATTAACGTAAATGATATTATTATAGCTTCGTGTTTGAGGCAAATTACCCTCCTCTATTCAAAATATGGGGTAATTTTTATTTCTACAGAAAGTAACCAGAAGGGAGAGCCATGACAAACGAAGTATCAGGAGAACAACTACGTAGAGACGCTGCCCGTCGCGGTTTTGTTATGGCCGCAGTCTCTATCGGTAGTCGAATATTACCGGATAGTATTACAACACCTCTGGGTCGTATGAACCCACTCGCCGTTGACCGCCATAACCGTAATCAACAAGCAGCGGTTGAACAGCGTATCGAAGGTCTAAAAATAATGCTCGAGGCAGCTGAAGCTTTAGGCGAGATTGCCCCAGTTGCAGAAGCCCCTCGAGACGTTAGTCGTGTAGATGCTGCACTCATTGTTGATCACACGGCTCCAGACATTAAGTCTTGGGACTAGTCACTACTGCTTTGAGCCGCGACCTCTTTACCGTATAATTACCATCTGTAATGGCGCCTTGGCCGAGTGGTTAGGCAGAGCTCTGCAAAAGCTCGTACACCGGTTCGAATCCGGTAGGTGCCTCCATTACGACTTATACCAGTTGAACTGATTCGCAGTATGTTTCTTGTGGCAGTTAGCGCAAAGTATCCTGCACTTGGCAATTTCTGCGAGTGTTGCTTCCCAGGAGTATCCATCCCTAAGGGCAGTAGCAATGCCAAATGATTTCAGACTAGGGTCAAGATGATCAAATTCCAAAACTCGATTATCTGACTCTGCACATTGCACACATTGTTTATCAGATAGATATTCAATCATTTTTAATCGAAATTGACGTTTATATTCTTTTTGTCTTAATCTTGCCCTTTGTCGGTAGCTGTCTCTTTGCAACTCATAGTGATGCCTATATGTCCGAATCCTTTGTGTCTTGTAGCATGTCTTGCATGTGTGTGCAGACGGCCAGAAGTGCTATCTTTAATATAGTAATCACCCTCTGGCTTTTCATGATTGCATTTACTACAGACCCTCATACGTGAATTATACATCCATGTCGGGATGGGTGCACGAACATTAATGGGGTGGGAATGTTATTTACTAAATGTTAAGATGGCAAGATGCGCGGGTGTTGGAATTGGTAGACAAGTTTGACTTAAAATCAAATGCCTTTACGGGCGTGCGGGTTCGATTCCCGCCCCGCGCACCAGCGTGAACCCCAAATAATAACTGCCGCAAGGCAGTTTTTTTGACCCTTAAAAAGTGCTATAATTAAAGAGTAATCAATTGAAATTATAGGGGAGTAGAAGATGCCACTAATTATTGTTCTTGCGGTTCTAGCTGTAATCGTTATTGCAGGTGTTGCCATGTATAACGGTTTGGTTCGTGCCAATGTCCGCGTAGATGAGGCTTGGAGCGACATTACCGTACAGCTTAAACGTCGTGCCGATCTCATACCTAATCTCGTCCAGACAGTTAAAGGTTATGCCAAGCACGAAAAAGAAGTATTCGAAAATGTTACCAAAGCTCGTGCAGCAATCCTTGGCGCTCAGGGCGTAGAAGAAACCGCAGCTGCAGACAACCAGTTTACAGGAGCCCTAAAGAGCTTGTTTGCCGTAGCAGAGGCGTATCCTCAGCTAAGAGCAAGCGAGAACTTTACTCAGCTTCAGGCTGAATTAACTGACACTGAAGATAAGGTTCAGGCTGCCCGCCGTTTTTATAATGGTTCGGCTCGCGATCTTAACATCAAGGTGCAGACTTTTCCGACCAACATCTTTGCCAACATGCTGGGCTTTAAGAAGCGTGCATTCTACGAACTAGACGAAGCCGAGAACGCTGCAGTCCAAAACCCAACCAAAGTAGAATTCTAAATAATTCCCGACGATGTATGACCAAATAGCCTCCAATAAGCGCAAGAGCGCCGTCATTATGATAGGCTTTGCTGCCTTTGCTTCGGCAATCGCCTATATCGCTGGCAGCTATGCAGTCAATCGGAGTTTTGCACCGTATGCCATTGCGGCGGCCCTAATCTATGTGGTTATTTCGTACTATGCCGGTAGCAAAATGGCCCTCGCCCTGAATGGTGCCAAAGAAGTCACCAAGAAAGACGAGCCTCGTTTGTATCGCACCGTAGAAAACCTAGCGATTACCAACGGCATGCCCATGCCAAAGGTCTATGTTATGGAAGATCCCGCTCTAAATGCGTTTGCGACGGGCCGCGATCCAAATCACTCAGTAGTTTGTGCTACACGCGGGCTGTTAGATGCTATGACCGATACCGAACTAGAGGGAGTAATGGCCCACGAGCTTGGACATGTGCAGAACTACGATATACGAGTTAGCCTTTTAGCATTTGCCTTGGCGTCTGTAATTGGCATCATTAGTGACATGGTCTTGCGTATGTGGTTCTGGGGTGGCAGCAATGACGATGATGGGCCGGCTAGTAATCCAGTATTTATGGCCATTGGTGTGCTAGCCATTATCTTGTCGCCAATTGTGGCAGCTTTAATCCAGACAGCTATCTCTCGCAAACGAGAGTATTTGGCCGATGCAACCGGTGCGCTAACAACACGCTATCCAGAAGGACTGGCTAGTGCACTTGAAAAGATCGCCGCAGCAGGAAGTGTGGTTAAAAAGCAAAATACTAGCACGGCACACTTATTCTTCGCTAATCCCCTCAAAGGCAAATCAATATCAAATTTGTTTAGCACACATCCACCAGTACAAGATCGAATCAAACGCCTTCGGCACATGGGAAATGTAGGCTAGGAGAGATGGCGCTCAGTACAAAACAAAAAATCCATAAATCTGCTCGTAAGCTCGTTCGAAAATTCCGCAAGTCAAGGGAATCTACGCGCCAACCTGGGCAGCCGCGTATGCTTAAGAAGCAGCAATATAAATCGTTTCGTTTGCACCGTAAAATACGTCCGTATCAGCCACCTCTACCTAAGGCTCGAAAACTGTTTCGGCAGAGCCTAGCGTTATTGCGATCGCGCTGGCGAGTTTTTGCGGGCATTGCTGTTATCTATTTGGTACTTCTTATGATTTTAGTTAAAGGATTTACCTCCACCTTGGACATACAGGGAACAAAAAGTGTACTTGATCAGTTTTACCTAGGCTTTAGCGGCAAGGCTTTAACGGCTGCAGCATTATTTGGATCGCTGGCAAGTTCTTCTGGCTCTGGCCCCAGTCCAACGGCAAGTGTTTACCAGACTTTTATAATTGTAATGACCATTCTTGCTACGGTGTGGGTTGTCAGGCAGCAGCGTAGTCAAGAAAAAATTAGGGTTCGCGATGCGTACTACCAAGGGATGTATCCACTAGTCCCATTTATTCTTATCACTGTGGTTATGGGTTTTCAGCTCATACCACTGGGTATTGGCGGTTGGCTGTACACTGCAACCATAAACGGTGGCATAGCGGTGACTGCTATAGAAAAAGTCCTGTGGATCCTTATGATTATTTTGCTTTCATTACTTTCGTTGTACATGCTTATATCGTCGTTATTCGCGCTGTACATCGTCACCTTACCAAATATGACTCCTATGCGAGCTTTGCGTAGTGCCCGTCAGCTGACGCTTCACAGGCGATGGACTATAATCCGCAAGATTATGTACTTAACATTCATGTTGGTACTATTGGCTGCGCTGACGATGCTGCCATTTATTTTGTGGTTGCCTCAAATTGCCGAGTGGGTGTTCTTTAGTATCTCTTCTCTGGGCCTTCTTATACCCGTCGCCTATCTGTATACCCTGTACCGGGAGTTACTTAATGAGTAGGCTCGATGCTAAGCAGGCTGCAGCGCGGGTAGAAAAACTACGCGAGCTCATTAACGATTATCGGTATCATTATCATGTTCTCGATCAGTCCACTATGAGCGAGGCGGCTGCCGATAGTCTTAAGCATGAACTTACACAGCTCGAAGAAGAGTTTCCAGAGCTCATTACTCCAGATTCACCAACTCAGCGTGTTGCAGGGACGCCCTTGGCCAAATTTAAGCGTGCCGAACACAGTGGTCGAATGCTTAGCCTAAACGATGTTTTTGACCAAACAGAGCTAGAGGCTTGGCAGGCGCGTATAGACAAGCTTGTTGCCAATCCCGCTCAATACGGTTACTTTATGGATATAAAAATGGATGGGCTGGCCTGCGCGCTTATTTACCAAGATGGGCAGTTAACGCAGGCTATTACCCGTGGCGATGGATTTGTGGGCGAGGATGTAACTACCAACGTCCGTACGCTCGATTCTGTGCCGCTCAGATTGCGCTCGGGCAAGCAATCAGAGCTGTTTTGCAAAGGGCGCACCGAAATTCGTGGCGAAATTGTTATGTACAAAAAGGATTTTGAGGCCTTGAACGCCACTCGTGCTAAAGCCGGCCAGCCGTTGTTCGCCAATCCTCGTAACACTGCTGCCGGAACGATTCGCCAGTTAGACCCGACTTTGGTAGCAGGTCGACCGCTAACCTTTCATGCCTATGATCTGCAACGTGATAATCGCAGCGATGTGTCCAGCCATAGCTTTGCGTATGATACTCTTCGAGCTCTGGGCTTTCGCGCCAATAAACAAGCTAAAGTGGTGGATTCTCTTGATAAAGTTCTGGCCTTTGCAAAGTCCTGGGAAGATAAACGGCAAGGTTTGCCATTTAATACCGACGGATTAGTCATTAAGATCAACGACCGCGGCGTGTACGAGCGACTGGGCGTTGTTGGCAAGGCTCCACGCGCAGCCGTGGCCTATAAATATCCAGCTGAACAATCCACAACAAAAGTTAAAGATATTTTTGTCTCCATCGGTCGCACTGGTGCTGCAACTCCGGTAGCAATGCTCGAGGCAGTCGTTGTAGCTGGCAGTACCGTACAGATGGCAACATTGCACAACGAGGGCGAGATTAAACGCAAGGACATTCGAATTGGCGACACGGTTATCATCCACAAAGCTGGTGACATTATTCCTGAGGTAGTTGAGCCGCTGGTCAAATTGCGTAATGGAAGTGAAAAAGTTTTTGTTATGCCCACGCATTGCCCGGAATGTAATACTAAACTTTCTAAGCTAAAGGCCGACGAGGCTGTGTGGCGTTGTCCAAATATTGCATGCCCGGCACGGTCTCAAAAGCATATCGAACACTTTGCCAGTAAAGGTGCACTCGATATCGAGGGCTTGGGCGAAAAGAACGTTGTAGCCTTACTCGAATCAAGGCTAATAACCGACCCAGCAGATATCTATACACTTACCGTTCCAGAGGTCCTACAATTAGACCGCTTTGCCGAGATAAGCGCTAATAAGCTGGTTACTGCCATCCAAGACAAGAAGCACCCGACACTGGCGCGTTTTGTTTTTGGCTTGGGTATTCGTCATGTTGGTACTCAGACGGCTATTGACTTGGCTAACCACTTTCATTCTTTAGCTGCAATTCAAGCCGCGACCATAGATGAACTTTCTTCTGTAGACGGTGTGGGTGAGGTAGTGGCCGAAGCTATCGTGGCCTGGTTCGAAGATCCACTTAATCAAAAGTTACTTACTAAGTTTGCCGATAACGGTGTTAAACCACAAGAGGTCACTAAAATTGGTGGTCCATTGAGTGGTCAAAACTTTGTGGTCACTGGCACACTTGCTACCATGGGGCGCGATCAGGCGGCCGAAAAAATCCGCGCCTTGGGTGGCACCTTCCAAAGCAGTATTGGTAAAGACACTAACTTTCTGGTGGTTGGGGCAAATGTAGGTGCCAGTAAGTTGGCTAAAGCCCAAAAGCTCGGCACCAAACAAATCTCCGAAGAAGACCTGATCAAGATACTTAGTAAAGATTCTTGACATACAGCCAATAGTGCTTATGATTATAGTATTCGTGCGTATCACGCGGCGCGTTCCAATAACATAAACATACAAATGTGAAACAAAAAGTATCACCCGCCGTGGGTGGGCACGCACGACAAAAATACTCCCTGGGCTTCCAAGGAGTATCTTTATGCTAAACTGTAGCTAATACAAACTAAAATAAACACTTAAAAAATATGCCAAAACAAGCAATCAAAAAGTCATCCGTAAGGCCACACGGCAAAGTGGTCAAAGCCAGTGTTCGTGCATCAAATACGAGTCTAAAGCGACTGAGGTTGTTGGTACTAGCAGTCTTTGCATTTGTTGGCGCTGCAGTTTTGACATTGTCGCATGCCGAAGACACCACCAAAGTTATTGTCGATATTCCTGACAGCAACTTTGCTATTCCTGCCGGTGCAATATATGTTTCTCCAACTGGCAATGACTCTGCAGCAGGTACCGAAGCAGCGCCGTTTAAAACTCTTAAATATGCGGTCAGTCGTGCTGGAAGCGGCACGGTGGTTATGCGTAAGGGCGTATACCGAGAAGCTGTGAGCACTATTACAAAGCCGGTTACTATTCAGGCATATCCGCACGAAAAGGTTTGGCTTGATGGTTCCGACGAAGTGACCGGCTGGGTACAAGAGGGTAGTTTATGGCGTAAAGATGGCTGGACAGCTGCTGCACAAATGTGCCCCAAGACAGCAATTCCGGCTGGCGAAGTCGATCCTGATCAGCCAAAGTACTATAGCTGCTACGACGCTGCCAAAGACTTTGTGACTCCCGAAAATCCACTGTCATTCCTGCCTGATATGCTTTTTGTAGATGGAATAGAGCAACGCCAAGTACGAACCAAAAGCGAAGTGGTGGTTGGTACGTTCTATATCGATCAAGCCACCTCTCGGCTTTATACGGGTACCAATCCTGGAAGCAAACTTGTCGAAGCCTCTACCAGGCAGCAAGCTATTCAGTATTATCAAGCTGGAGTAGCTGGCGCTAAGCTGCGCGGTATCGGTGTGCGTCGTTTTTCTTCCAAGATTGTTTTTACCTCAAAACCCGGACAAGTAGAGGTGAGTAATGGGGCAAAGGGTATTGAGTTCGATAAGATGCTGTTTACTCAATCCGCCTCCAATGGGCTACTAATGGTGGGTTCGAGCGCAGATAAGGCCACTGGGCTTGTAGTAAGGGACAGTGTTTTTGCCAATAATGGTGCCTCTGGCCTATCGGGTAACTACTTGGATGGGCTCGTGTTGGATCAAAACATTATATATAACAACAACACCCAGAAGGTTCAGCCCGAAGGCAGGTACGGTTCGTTTGGTGGCGCCAAGATATCACGCTTAACCAACTCTACGGTTCGCAATAACCTGATCCAAGATAATTATGGTAACGGCTTCTGGTGTGATCTAGCCTGCCAAAACAACAAAATCACTGGCAATATGTCACGTGGTAACATCGGCCATGGCTTGTACTACGAGATCAGTTACGGTGGTCTGTTGGCTTCTAATGTGGTTTACGACAATACTGGTAGCGGAATTAAGGCCAGTGGTCAGGGGATTAAGATTTTCAATAATACCGCTTACAGCAATGGCGCAAGTAACATTTTTGTGTATGACGATCCCGACACATCCCGCATAAGTTCGTCAGACATACAAGTAAAAAATAACATTGTCGCGGCTGGCCCACGGTCTACATCAGGCGTACAGTTAATTCGCACCTGGATGGGGCGAACAAATATAGCTCAGACTATCACAGCTCTCGATAATAACTTGTATTTCCGTTCTAATGCAGTTGTACCCAAGACAGTCCTGACCTGGCAAGGGACGAGTCCGACTGTTAACTATGCTACGTTAGACGCAACTTTGCGAAGCCAGACTGGTCGAGAGACAAATGGCTTGGGTGTGGACGGCAAAGCGACAGCCACGCTGTTTAAAGATGCAGCTATGGGTAACTTCCAGCTTGTGAGTGGCGCCGCGGCCGTAAATGTGGGCGAAGCACTACCAGCTGATGTCGCGGCTGCTCTAGGCCAATCAACTGGTGTCAGAGTGCACATTGGCGCATTGAGTTGGAGGGCAGGCAGCAGCAACACCCAAGCAACTGCAACACCCGATCCGGTAACTCCTCCCACACCACCAGCTAATAAGCTGCCCACTGTTACCGTCAATGTAAGCAGCGCAAGTATTTCCGCCCCCGCAAGCTTTAACATTACGGGCAGTGCCAGTGACCCGGACGGTACGATTTCCAAGATCGAGATCCTCCAGAACGGAGCCACTATCGCCTCTTGCTACAACACTACTAGCTGTACATACCAGGCAAAAGATTACCAAGCTGGTGAATTTAATTTCAGCGCACGTGCTACAGACAACGCCACCCCTGCTGGCCTAGCGACCAGTACGAGCCAAAATGTAACTGTCTTGCCAGTTACACCGGTTGCTCTGGCTGCCCCTATGGGTGTTAGTCCATACCTGCAACAAGACTGGTTCCAGTTCTACATGGGTCTAAAATGGACTGCCGTCCCCGGTGCTACCAGCTATGTTGTTACGCAATCGGGCAGTAACCCTGTCACGGTCACTAACCCTAATTTCCGTACCGGTTACACTATTACTATTGGCTATCGGTACAACTTCGAAGTCGCCGCTGTTAATGCCACTCAAAAATCAGCCCCAACAAGCGTAATAGCCACCTCTAGCTGCGGCTTCTGGGTCTTCAACTGCAACGCAACGAGCGTTAGATAGTTAGTCGTCGGAGCTTGCTAAATAAGCGGCACTACTCAGGGCGAGTGCCGCAGTGCCAATCTCGAATATAATTGTCTCGGTACTGCCAGCAACCTCATAACTACTGATGAAGGACTGATTATGTGTAAAGTCTTCTATGGTGTCTTTGGCCATCATTCCAGCTATACATCCAATTGCCGAAAGACATACTATAGATAGTGCGCGGCAAAGACTGACTCGGTGATTTGGGTTATTATAGCGTTCCATATTGTACGATTTAAAAAACTCCCGATGTGGAAGTTTTGCTTGGTGGAGCCACGGGGATTCAAACCCCGGACCTCATCGCTGCCAGCGATGCGCTCTAATCAGCTGAGCTATGGCCCCGAACCAGATTATTCTACCGTAAAAACATGTGTTTGACCAGTGTTGGCTAGGTATCAAATAGGTCGGTGTCGGCTAGCTCAGGTGGCAAAAAGCCTTTGTTGTGCAGGAAGTTAGCTTCCCACTTGTAGTCTTTTCCATAGCCCAGGTCTTTCATGAGCTTGGTGGGTGCGTTGCGCAGCTGCAGCGGAATGGGCAGATCTGGATAGTCACGAGCTAAACCTTGGGCGGCCATCATGGCGTTAGATACTTCGCGGGACTTTGGCGCTTTGGCTAAGACTGTAGCACAGTGGAATAGATTGTACTGAGCCTCGGGCATACCAATCTGGGTTACCGCCTGAAAGGTACTTACCGCTAAGTTGAGTGCTGCAGGTGCGGCGAGACCAATGTCCTCAGAAGCAAAGATCACCATCCTCCGGGCGACAAACTTGGGATCTTCGCCAGCTTGCAGAATGCGTGCCATATAGTACAGTGCTGCAGTGGCTTGGCTACCGCGCAGTGATTTAATAAAAGCACTGATCAAGTTGTAGTGGTTCTCGCCGTTCTTATCGTACCCCGGCACTCGTCGCTGGGCTGCAGTTTGGACGATCTCTTTAGTAATGGTTTTAATGCCAGCTAACTGATGAGCGACTTCTAAGTTTCCCAGAGCTACTCGTCCGTCACCACCAGACAACTCTGCAAGCAAATCCAGGCTGGTCGCTGGAAGTCGTTTAGTAGGAATTCTTAGCTGTTTGGCAGCTCGTTGTAATAGCACCGTAACTTCTTCTTTGGTGAGTGGCTCCAATATGACCACTCGGCTACGACTCAGTAAGGGGGTAATTATCTCGAAGCTGGGGTTTTCGGTGGTGGCACCAATAAGAGTAATGGTGCCGCGCTCGACATGTGGTAAAAACGCATCTTGCTGAGCTTTGTTAAAGCGGTGGATCTCGTCCACAAACAGCAGTGTAGGGATTTGCAGGCGGGCGTTTTGTTCGGCATGTTCAATAACCTTACGGACATCTGCTACACCAGAAGTAACGGCGCTCAACTCTATCCAATCCGATCCGGTCTCGCGGGCAATAATTCGGGCTAGGGTTGTCTTACCTGTCCCTGGTGGTCCCCATAAAATTAAACTAACGGGTTTCTTGCTGGTTACGATTTGCCGAAGTAAGCCACTTGGGCCAACTAAGTGCTGTTGGCCAATTACCTCATCGAGCGTCTGCGGACGAAGCTGTTCTGCTAAAGGTTGGCTACTATTTTGTTCGGACATGCCCTAAGTATACCTGGCGTGGCCAAAGAGTCAGGGTAGGGTACAATAGAGACATGCCAAAAACAGACTCTTCTCAAATAAGTTCCGAAAAACCATTTATTGTTACTCATACACCACTCGTGCTAGTTGGGATCGGCCTGGTGCTACTAGCCCTGTTCGGTAGTTTGTGGTGGACTAAGGTCCACGACAGTCCCCGTAATGTATTTGCCGATATGTTGGCCAACAACTTATCTACAGCAAGCGTCACGCGCAGCAGTAGCTCTACTGGTCAGCAGGGCTTTGAACGAGTTGAGCAACTGAGCTTTACACCAACCGCCACCACCCGAAGTTATGTAAAGGTAAGTCAAGAATCCGAGCAGGGCAAGACAACCGTCAAAACCGAGACTATTGGTACCATAACTAACGACTACAGCAGGTATCTAAATATTGATGTGGCTCCAAGCGGTGGTCAGGCGGCACCAAACTACCGATCGGTAGAGAACATCTGGGCTAAGTCCTCATTGGTAGAAGGCCAACCTCAATACTTAAGCCAGTCAATGCAGGGGCTCATTCCGTTCGCAAACCTTAACGCAAGTAAGCGTCAAGAAATAATCAAGCTCATCCAAGACAAAAAGATTTATAAAGTAAATTATGCTTCCTCAAAACCCAAACGACTTAACGGTAAATCAGCTATCGATTTTTCCGTGAGCGTAGATCCTGTGCAGTATATCGAACTACTAAAAGCTTTAAATAAAGCCGTTGGCGTAGACGTACAAGGACTGAACTCAGACGAATACAAGGGGCAGCCGCCCATTAGCCTGAGTGTGGTCGTAGACAAGCTTTCCCGACATGTTTTACAGGTCACCTACGGCCAGCAAAAAGAAGTCTTTAGCGCCTATGGTCTGACCCAACCCATCACCATCCCCGAGCAAACAGTTTCCGTCCAAGAGCTTCAACAAAAAATTCAAATGGCGCAGTAAATATCATGCAGGTGGTGGTCAACAACTTATTAACCAACTATGTCCAAAAGGGCAGTGGCAAAAACGTTCTGTTGCTGCACGGCTGGGGTGATAGCTCAAAGGGAATGCACCTGTTTATAGAGGCCTTAGCAAAGAAGTATAAAGTCACGTCCATAGATTTGCCTGGCTTTGGTGGCACGCAGGCACCTTCAGAAGCGTGGAGTGTTAGTGACTATGCTGGCTTTGTGCAGCAGTTTGCCTATAAAATCGGCCTAGAGCCGGCACTGGTAATCGGTCACTCAAATGGTGGTGCTATTGCTATAAGAGCACTGAGTGGTGGCTTGGTGGCAGATAAGCTAGTATTAGTTGCCTCGGCTGGTATTCGGGGTGAGTACAAGGGGCGCATGCAAATTCTTCGCTACATAACTAAGGCAGGCAAGGCAATAGCCATGTTGCTACCAAAACGAATCCAAAAGAAGTTACGCCGTAAACTTTATACTACAGTTGGCTCAGATATGTTGGTTGCCGAGCATTTACAAGAAACTTTTAAAAAAGTGGTGGCTGATGATGTTCGCCAAGCCGCTAGCACCCTGACTGTTCCGACCCTTCTAATTTACGGAGATAACGACGTCTCTACGCCGCTGGCATTTGGCCGTAAACTAGAGCAAGCCATCCCGAATTCACGGCTAGAAGTTATTCCTGGTGGTGAACATGGTTTACCAACCGAAAATACCCAGCAGGTAATTAATTTGATAAAGGGGTTTGACAGGTGATGGGTTTGCTCTCATTGTACTCTCCAACCTTGGTTCTAACTTTGGTGTACATGCTGCAATCATGCGATTATGACACTAAAGCCTACCTTAAGTGGTTTTGGCGAACAGAAGATTTTAGATATTCTCGAGTAACTAGGCGTCGACAACTCGACTACACCAAAGCGGCTCGATTTCTGATCTTAGTGCTCCGTATTGGCATTGCCCTACAATTACTTACAGGCGCTTTTATACTTTATAGAGGGAGTAGTACGGGTTCGATTGGTCAAATTATAACCGGTTTACTTGTAATTATTTCCTATCCGGTTGCGTGGGCTCACATTTTGGCACTGCCAGTAGTGGCTGGTAGATTATTCATTTCACGTCCAGCAGAAAAAAAGCTTATTGTACAATCCAAGAAAGTGTTTGCAGAACATCCGGGGGTAATCATTGCCGTGGCGGGGAGTTACGGTAAGACAACAGTAAAAGAGTTGCTACTGACAGTTTTATCCACCGCCAGGCACGTTCAGGCAACGCCCGCCAATAAGAACGTTGCTAGCTCACACGCAAAGTTCGCCAAAAAGCTCAAAGGTGATGAAGACGTACTGGTTATCGAGTTCGGCGAAGGCCAACCTGGCGATGTGGCGCGCTTTACACAAACTACCCGGCCAAACATAGGTATTATTACCGGCATAGCTCCAGCACACCTGGACAAATACCATTCGCTAGAGGACGCCGCACAAGACATTTTTAGCTTGGCTTATGCGTTACCGGCTGGCAATGTGTACGTAAATGGTGAATCACCGGACACTGGACCGTACATCAAACCAGGATACATTGTTTACGACCAAGAAGGAGTGATGGGCTGGAAGATAAGCAAGATTATCGTGGCCGTCGATTGCTTGAGTTTTACCATGAGAAAAGGAGGGCGTACTCTAAAGCTAAAGAGCCATTTGGTTGGTCGACATTTGGTAGGCACATTGGCTATGGTAATAGCTATAGCTGCGGAGCTAGGGCTAACTGATACACAGATCATCGAAGGAGTCGCCCAGACTAAACCTTTCGAACATCGCATGCAACCTCGACTATTGGCCGGCGGCTGGGTTATTGACGATACCTACAACGGTAACTTGGAAGGGCTTCGTGCTGGACTTTCCTTGCTGGCAGAGCTTAAGGCTACACGCAAGATCTATGTGACACCAGGTTTAGTTGACCAGGGACGCGAGGCAGAACGAGTACATAAAGAGGTCGGACGACTTATTGCTCAAGCCAAACCAGATAAAGTTGTGCTTATGCAAAACTCAGTTACCAACTGGATTAGGGAAGGGCTTACTAAAGAAAATTACCAGGGAGAGCTAGTCATAGAAGACGACCCATTAGGTTTTTACACTAACTTAGACCAAGTCATTGCGGTTGGCGACGTTGTGCTTATGCAAAACGACTGGACAGATAACTACAATTAAGAGCAATTAATTGTATGCTACAATTGTCGTAATGTAAGTATGAGGGTTTTATGAAATCTATTGCTGTTGTATTTGGGGGTCAATCTACCGAGCACGACGTGTCTATAGTTACGGCACTCGCGAGTGTAATTAAGCCACTGGAATTAACCAAACAATACCAGGTAGTACCGGTTTATATTGCCAAAGACGGTAGTTGGTATTCAGATTCTAAACTTAAAGATATAAGCTTGTATCAATCTGGTGAGATTAGTGATTTTGTTCATAAAGCACCCAAAGTACATCTACTGTTTGACAATGGTTTGACTCTAGTAAAATCCAGTCAGTTTGCAGGCCGTAAGCAATACACCAAGATCGATGTGGTCTTTCCAGCAATGCATGGAACGCACGGCGAAGATGGTGAGCTCATGGGAATTCTCGAGATGGCTAATGTCCCATACGTAGGTTGCGGCGTGGCTGCAAGCGCAATTGCCATGGATAAAGTTCTTTCTAAGCAAGTGGCAGAAAGTGCTGGTTTGCCCTCAACGCCATGGATGTGGTTCTACTCCCGTGAGCTCGGTAGCAAGCACTCTACAATCCTTAAAGACATCGCTAAGCTTAAATATCCTCTTTTTATTAAGCCGGCTCATTTGGGTTCGAGTATTGGCATAACTCGGGTAAGCGAGTCAAGCCAACTGATGAATGCACTCGAAGTAGCTGCTCATTATGACGATAAAGTGATCGTCGAGCAGGGTGTGGCTAACCTAGTAGAAGTGACCTTGCCAATTATTGGAAACGACACGCCAGAACCGGCGTTACTCGAGCAACCGATGGTGGCTAGCGAAGATTTTTTTGACTTTGAGACAAAGTACATGCAAGGTGGCAAAAAAGGTAAGAAGGGCGGCGGCAAACAGGGTGCTCAGGGCTACAGCAAGATTCCGGCGGACCTACCGAAAGATCTTTATGACCAAGCCATGCAGTTAGGGCAAGACGTCTATCGCACCGTAGGCTGCACGGGTATCGCTCGTGTAGATATGCTTGTAGATACAAAGGCCAAAAAAGCATTCTTTAACGAGATTAATCCACTGCCGGGCGATTTGTATCGTCATAACTGGCGCGCAGCTGGTGTGTCTACGACAGATCTGGTTGGCAAGCTTGTTCGGCTGGCAGAAGAGCGGTGGGCGGCCAAGCAAAAGATTGCTACTGCTTTTTCGACTAACTACCTAAAACAATTCTAAAATGTCTACTGCAAGCGCAGAGATTGAATTATTTGCTAGTATTGCACCGCTCGGCTTGGCTACAGATAGTCGAGAGTTGGTGGATGGATTGGCGCGAGAAACCGAGTGGTATCGAGGGGCCGTAAAGTACCGGAATCCTTTTGATATTGCCGCCGCGTTCTTTAGTGATGAGCTTATTGAGTTTGTGAGTGATGATAATATTCGTCGGTTGCCCCGATTCGATTTGGACCACCCAGGCAGCTGGCCAATACTCGCCCCACATGCTGTTGCGGCTGCACGCGATTACGGAGCATTATGGCGAAGAATCTTGCAAAAGGATTACGATATTCATAGGCCAGAACTTCGCTTGGCAATAACTTCCATGACGCGCCCTGAGAATTATCAGAACGAGCTTGTGCGCCAGGGTCGTTTTGCATCGCCAACTAGCAAACATATGGCCGGCGTGGCTTTTGATATCGACGACACAAGTTACTACAAACAGCTTCCTGATGGTACTTGGGCGTCTTGTGCTGATCCAAGAGCGGTTGATGAGCGTATCAAAGCCGGAGAAGCCATTCGCAAGCGTATTGAACATGGTGGGCAGATTGGTAGTACATTTGTAGGCAATTATGCTAGCGAGTATGACCCTCGCATCATGCAGGCCGCCCTACAGGCCGCACAGTTGATGCATGATCAGAACCTACTGAATGTGTTGGTTGAGTTTTCTGGTGAGCCGTATTCGGTCTTGCATATTGCCCCCCACCCAGACTACTTCGCTCTAACAGCTTAGAACTGGTATAATTACTCCTTATGAAGCGATACAATCCTAAGGACATCGAGCCCAAGTGGCAAAAAATCTGGCAAGAGACTGGCGTCTACACCACCAATTTGAATAGTGACAAGCCAAAATACTTTGGTTTTAGCATGTTCAACTACCCCAGTGGTTCGGGCATTCACGTGGGGCACGCCATGAACTACACCATTTCCGATGTAAAGTCACGCTTTAAGCGTCAACAAGGTTACGAAAGCTACCACCCAGTAGGCTGGGATGCTTTTGGTTTGCCTGCCGAAAACTATGCCATTAAGGCTGGTGTATCCCCGCAAGAAAGTATGGCTACTATTATTCCAAGCTACCATAAGCAGTATCAAGCTATGGGGTGGAGTAACGACTGGGAGAAAGAGATCAGTACTCATTTGCCCGAATACTACAAATGGACCCAATGGATCTTTGTAAAAATGCACGAGCATGGTTTGGCCTACCAAGACAGCCGCTGGCAGTGGTGGTGCACAAAATGCCAGACAGTGCTAGCCAACGAGCAAGTGATCGACGGTAAGTGTTGGCGCCATGACGGCAAAGACGACCCACAGGTCGAAAAGAAAGAAGTTAAGCAGTGGTTTTTCAAGATCACCGATTATGCTGATGAGCTGTTGGAAGCCACCGATGCATTGGATTGGACACCCAGCGTAAAGCTGGCCCAAAAGAACTGGATAGGTCGCAGTGAAGGCATCAACATCGACTACGAAGTAGTTGGTACCAACAAGAAACTAACATGTTTTACGACTACTCCCGTAAACTACGGAATGACCTTTATTGTAGTGGCGCCCGAGCATGACATGGTACCGGAGCTAACCACTCATGAACAAAAGAAAATTGTAGAAGAGTATGTAAAGAAAAGCATCTTAAAATCTAGTATCGAACGCCAGCAAGAAGGTAAGGCCAAAACCGGTGTCTTTACTGGTTCGTATGCTTTAAACCATGTGACTGGCGAGCAAGTTCCTATTTGGGTAGCAGACTTCGTGCTCGCCGAGTTCGGTACTGGCGCAGTACAAGGCTGTCCAGCTCATGACGAACGTGATTTTGAGTTTGCACAGAAGTTTGACCTCCCAATTATTCGAGTGGTAGAGGGTGTAAATGGCGAAACTAGTAGGATTGTAGATCCAAAGAAAGAATCCGTGGATCAGGTCAAGCTTAACCATGGCATTAAGCGTAAAATGATAAACTCTGAGCAATTCAATGGACTTCTTTTTGACGATGCAATGCAGAGAACAATGGATTATTTCGAAGAACAAAACTGGGGTACGCGTATAGTCAACTATCGCATGCGCGACTGGAGCATCAGCCGCCAGCGCTATTGGGGTGCACCTATTCCTGTAGTCAACTGCCCAGACTGTGGGCCAGTGGTTTTAGGCGAAGAGTCTCTACCGGTTATATTGCCAGAGCTTACCGACTTTGCGCCAAGTGGCGATGGCCGCAGTGCCTTGGCTCGAGCCGAAGACTGGCTCAAGACCACTTGTCCTAAGTGTGAGGGTCCAGCAGAGCGCGAAACAGACACAATGGACACCTACGTGTGCAGTAGTTGGTATATGTTCCGATATCTTGATCCTCGTAATCAAGAACAAATTTTTGATAGTAAGATAGCTAATCAATGGCTACCTGTTGGCTTTTACAACGGCGCCGACCATGCAACCGCTCATTTACTATATGCTCGCTTTATTACGAAGTTCTTTAAGAAAATTGGTCTAGTGGACGTGGACGAGCCGTTTAGTCAGATGCTATACAACGGTAAGGTTACCGCAAAAGACGGAAGTGCTTTTAGTAAAACGCTTGGCAATGGCCCAGATCCACTAGATATTATAGATCAGGGCTATGGTGCCGACGCGCTTCGAACTTACTTAATGTTTGCTGCTCCTTTAGAGCTTGGCGTACGTTGGGACGAGCAAGGCGTGCCTGGCGCGCACCGTTTCTTATCTCGCGCCTGGAATATAACCCAAGAATACCTAGAGGCTAAAGAAGTTTCTTTAGACAAGACACAGGTTAAGCAAGTTCTTTCAATCACGCACAAGGCAGCCAAAAAGATCACTCAAGATCTAGAAGAGAATCGCTACAACACCGCTATTGCCGCCAGCATGGACGCGGTAAACAAGTTATATCTTGTTAAAAATAAAGTTCCTTTTGGCAAAAGTGATGCTTGGCAAGAAGCACTCGAATCCATCGCTATGCTAATTGGTCCGTTTGCTCCGCACATTAGTGAAGAGCTGTGGCAGCAGCTTGGTCATAGCGATACGATCCACCAAGATCACTGGCCCGAGTGGCAAGACGAATATCTAACAGAAGACACCATTACCTTAGTAGTACAGGTCAACGGCAAAGTACGTGCCCAGTTGCAGGTTGCTGCAGACATTTCGAAAGAAGATGCTATCGAAGCAGCCAAGCAAGACGAGAACGTTACAGCTCATTTGGGAGGCAAAGAAATCCGCAAAGAGATTTTCGTCCCCGGTAAACTTGTTAACCTAGTAGTCTAAAGTCTAGAATCACACTCTTTTGGAACGACGTAGATGCCAGGTCGTACGTCGTCAGGATTTGGACTGTCGGTATCGTAGTTTATACCAACTAAATCAGCATTATCCAAGTTGTCGGCAATAGTGTCGATAACTTTTGTTATGGGAGTATTTTCGTGTGGAATTTGTCGAGCTAGATCAGTCAAGTCACCGCCGGAATGCAGTTCCATATTTTGTTCACCACTACATGCAAAATGGTTATCTGCTAGCGCTGAACCGGTGTAGGTTGCTGCCATGCTGCCTGCCATGGTTATGGCTGCCAGCCCGCCCCAAACACGCCGTGCGACATGTGCATGACGAGAATTCTTGTAGGCATTTCGTCTCAAAGATGACAGGTGATCTTCTAGGCCATCATTGGCGTTTAGCAGATCAACTGCCTTGCCAGCTGTTGTCATGGCAAAAGCACCAAATCTTTCGAATCTAGAAAGACGAGGCATTATGTGTTGCTTGCGCTCATTGATAACAATTTGGTCACGCTCTTTTGTAAAAGCTCTAACGGTATTACCTGATGTTTTCATAATCAGGCAATTATAGCAATAAGGGGCATAAATGTCAATACCTGTTATGCTTGCCATCAGAGGTAGCATAAGGTATACTTTGTCTAACTTTATTAACATAATTTAACAGGAGTTCTGTTTTTCTATGGGTAAACCAAAGAAGCGAACCAGTCCCCGTCGTACCGGCACCCGCCGCAGCCATCTTGTGCTTAAGCTGGCACGTGCTGTGAATGGTAAATCACCGGTAAAGGTATTTACTACCCGACGCGAGAGTTCCAAAACACTCAGCAAATAATAAGCTGCGAAGTTTATTATCGGGTTATAATGGTTATGTCTACAAACCTCGGTTTGTAGCAGATAGGATTTAACAATATGGCATCAAACCGTCACCTCGGTCGTATCCTGGCACTCCAGACGCTCTACGAGTACGATTTTCGTCGTGACTGCGGTGATGAAGCTGTAGAGTTAACAGAAATCCTAGAGCGCAACATCGAACGCTATGCCAAAACGGTAGACGACAAAGCATTTATCGCACGCCTTTCAGAGGGCGTAACAAAGCTTATAGAGGATCTTGATGCCGTCTTACAGCCTATTGCGCCCGAGTGGCCCATTGCTCAGATCGCACGCATGGACCGCATGGTACTACGTTTAAGCTTATACGAGTTACTGTGCGAGAGTGATGTTCCACCGAAAGTAGTCATAAACGAAGCCGTAGAATTGTCTAAAGCTTTTGGTGGAGAGAATAGCTCTAAGTTCATCAACGGCGTACTCGGAACCGTTTTGCGTAAACTCGAAGAAAAATCCTTAGAACTCCCAGTAAGTCTGCAACTCAAGAAAACTACCAGCAGCCCTCAGAAAGGGGCCACAAAATGAAGCGACCTCCAGATATGAAAGGACCTTTCAAAAAGCCTTTCCAAAATTTTAAGAAATACGTCAAGCGTCGCCCCGCTATTAGCGAGGTCTTGCGCGAACCTACCGCCGGTGGCGTTATTTTTCGCCGTGATAAAGAAGGCAAGATAGAAATCTTGCTTATTCAGGATGCTAAAGACCGCTGGACTATACCAAAAGGTCATATGGAAGAGGGCGAAGACGCCAAGCAAACCGCCGAGCGTGAAGTAGGCGAAGAGACCGGGCTCAAAGAAGTTAAAGTACTCAACTGGCTGGGAAAGATTAACTTCCGATACCGTCGTACTAATAGTCTTGTACTAATATCTCAGGAAATATTTCTCGTCCAGGCGCTTGGCGACACCGACGACATTACTCCGGAAGATTGGATGAATGGCATCAAATGGTTCCCAGCCGCCGAAGCGCTAGACAAAATTGAGTATGACGACATTCAAAAGCTTATACTCCTGGCCCTCAAGAAGATACGTGATGATAAACTAGGCCTAGAACATAATAAAGGACCCGCTCAATAATGGACCATTCCGCATATATTGCCTTTGCTAAAGAAAAGCTAGGCGTTGATTTTAAAGATATTCAAAAGCTTGTAACCGCTTTTACCCATCGCTCTTATGTAAACGAGCACCGCAAGACTGCCAGCGAGCATAACGAGCGCCTGGAGTTCCTTGGTGATGCCGTATTAGAATTAGTAGTTACCAGCTATCTATTCGAAAACTTTAAAGATCCCGAAGGTGTACTCACCAACTGGCGAAGTTCTTTGGTGCGCACCGAAAGTATCGGGGCTGCTGCCAGCAGATATGATTTTGAGCCGCTGTTGCGACTAAGCCGTGGTGAGCGACGTGGTACAGACCGTGCTCGGGCACAAATACTAGCTAATAGCTACGAAGCTGTTGTCGGTGCACTGTACCTAGACCAAGGTTACCAAGCCGCCAGTGACTTTATTCACAAAAGTCTTATTACTACCTTCCAGGACATCCTAGACACCGGCTCGTGGATGGATCCTAAGTCTCATTTTCAGGAAGCTGCCCAGAGCCGCGAAGGTTCCACTCCAGTTTACAAAGTACTCTCAGAAGAAGGTCCCGACCACGACAAAGTCTTTACCGTTGGAGTATATGTAAACGGTAAGCTCAAAGGCCAAGGCACTGGCCCCAGCAAGCAAGCTGGCCAACAAAAAGCCGCCGAAGTCGCCCTCGCTGCCTACAAGATAGCCGACTAGTTGACAACTGAGGTCGTAATCTGTAAAATAGGTTCAAGAGTTTTTATTAATTTTAAGTAATTAACTTTGTAAGAGACAAGAAAGAAAAGACACCTACAATATGCTAGCTATTCGAATGCAACGAACCGGACGAAAAGGACACGCGATGTTTCGCGTTGTGGTCCAAGATTCTCACGTAACTCCTACCAGTGGTAAGGTGGTTGCTCAAATCGGTCACTACGATCCTCACACCAAAGCCGTGTCCGTTGATAAAGAAAAGGCTAGCTTTTACCTAACTAACGGTGCTCAGCCATCTGA
>CAZKKJ010000003.1:0-15917 GCA_964553355.1 uncultured Candidatus Saccharibacteria bacterium
TCACCCCTAGTAACTCATTTAACTTTACACCCCTGGCCTACTCCTGGAATGGTACCTCGTGGACGATAATTGGAGGTGAGAGCTATAACGGCAGCTGGAGCGGCAATTACCCTACCAAGGTTACATCGAGCACAGTCGTAAATGGCAAGCTATACGTCGGACTGCTTGGCGGTATTGGATCAGCCTATGTCTATCAGTGGGATGGCACTACAGCTACACCGATTGGTGGAGGATATGGTACTAGCGCGGCTAGCGCAGGTGACTGGCCGGGACGAACCTATGAGCGCGTCCATTCAATGATTGGTTACAAAGGTAACCTGTATGTTGGCCTAGGTACCGATGCAACTGATGCAGATGTTTATAAGTGGAACGGCACGGTGTGGTCAAAAGTAGGTGGTGATGCTCTAAATAGTAGCTGGAGTGGCCCGCAAAGCGTTGAGTCGATGACAGTAGCTAACGGTAAGCTCTATGTTGGAACTGGTAACTCGAGTTCGAATGGTCAAGTGTGGGAATATAACGAAAGCTCCTGGACCAAGCTTGGCGGTAACGGGGTCAATAGTAGCTGGACTTCAGGGACCGTACTATCGATGACCACCTACAATAATCAGGTTTGTATCGGGAATGGCGCGACTAGTACGATCGCACAGGTGTGGTGCTGGAGTGGCTCAGCCTGGACCAAGCTTGGCGGTGATGGAGTCAACAGTAGCTGGACTACAGCTACTGCAACGCGAGCAGTATACTCTTTGTCTGTTCATAACGGAGAATTGTATGCTGCAGTGGTGGATAACACACTCGCTACAGCAGATATTTGGAAATATAACGGGACTTCTTGGACTCAAATTGGCGGCGGTGGGCTCAATAGCGGCTGGCAAGACGGTACATATACCAGTATCAACGGAATGGTCACCTATAATGGGTACCTCTATATTGCGACCGGTAACGATGGCAATGTGAGTGGTGCTGGTGGTGATGTCATGCGCTGGGATGGCAGTTCTTGGTCGCAAATGGGTGGTGATAACCTTAATGGTGGGTGGGGAGCCTCGATTGAGACGGTTTCTACTCTAGCTACCTATAACGGGAAAATGTATGCCGGTACAGGTACTTCAACAAACGTCGATCCTTTCGTCTACTCTTTTGGCAACAATGGTTATATAGAGTCAACTACATCGTCGTTTGACTCAAACTGGCGACACTTTGCGGTAACTACCGACGGGACTACCATGAAGCTATTTATAAATGGCACGCAAGAAGCGAGTGTTGCTGCAGGTGGTAGCTCGGTGGACAACAACCTACCGCTGCTTATTGGTAGAGGTTACGGCTCACGCTTTGCCGGAGATGGGCCGTCATATTTTGCAGGGTCACTCGACGAAATTCGCATCAGTAATACGGCTCGGTCGAGCTTTACGACTACGCCATATAGTAGCGCGGCCCAGGGAGTAGCACTGGCGGCAGCTGTACGTAAGAGTGGCATTAAGGATTGGGAAACATTTGCCGCTAACGAAACTACTAATGGTGGAGCGGTAACGTATCGTCTGAGTGACGACGAGGGTTCCACCTGGAAGTATTGGAACGGTTCAGCCTGGGCGACGTCGGCCAGCATGACCGAGGCTAATACTGTCGCGGTAGTCAACAGCAATATAGCAACTTTCCCGGTAACCTTTAACGGGATTATGTGGCAGGCCGTGCTCAAGGGAGATGGAACACAGCAGGTTACCCTTGACCAGGTAGAGCTTGGCTCTAACTCCGACACCACAGAGCCCGAGGCCAATGCTTCGGATATTATAGGGTTCCGTTCGGACGGCGGCTCGGTGATTAATAGCAACGATTGGACTAACGGAGGCTCGCCCAAGTTTACCTGGACGGCTGCCACTGACAGCGGAGCTGGGATTCTGGGCTATTGCTTATACTTAGGTCAAACTTCGAGCGCCGACCCAACGACTACCAAAGGTTTGCTTGGTACCGGCACTCAAAGCACGGGCGGTAACTGCGAATTTGCGGTAGCTGGCACCGAACTAGACCTGGCAGCCTCGGGATTACTTAACACGGCCTTAACTAGTTCGAATAGTCCTTATTACCTTAATGTCCGGGCTATCGACAATGCAGGTAACGTAGCAGGCTCTTCCGAGCAGTTCCAATTCCGCTTCGACAACACAGTGCCAAGTAACCCGGGTTACGCGTCTGCGCCATCGGGTTTCATAAATTCCAAGACGGCTACGGTAACCTGGCCAACAACTGGCGGTGACGCAGCCAGCGATGCTAACTCTGGCGTGGTGGGGCTGCAGTACCGCATAGGCAATACTTCTTGGTACGGCGACGACCACACTGGCACCGGTGACATTAATGACCTGCTCGACGACGACGGCAGCTATACTACGGTTGATCCACCTGACTTTACCAATATTACTGATGGCATAAACACCATGTATTTCCGTACCTGGGATGCTGCGGGCAACGTAAGTACCAATTACACCACAGCTGTTATCAAAGTTAATACCACTGGCGCACCAACAGAGCCGCAAAACGTCGTTGCCACACCAAGCACAAATACTTCTAACTCCTTTGCCTTCAGTTGGGACGCGCCCTCGACCTTTAACACTACTACTGGACAGGCCGACAAACTTTCCTACTGCTATACCGTTAATACTCTGCCAAACGTAAATAATTGTAACTTCACGGCTGCGGGAGTGACGAGCCTATCTGCTGGAGCATACGCTACACAGCCAAGCACAAACACCTTCTATGTAGTAGCAAAAGACGACTTTAATGCCATCAACTACTCGAGCTTTAGTAGCGCTACATTTACGGCTAACACACCGGCGCCTGGCATTCCGACCAATATTGATGTGGCTGACGTGTCGGTAAAAACCACTAGTAACTGGCGCCTGGCCATTACCTGGGATCAACCTGTTAGCGTTGGAGCTCTACCGACAACAGCACCTTTAGCCAAGTTGGTACCAGCAGCAGTACTTCGTTTGTCGATGGTGGACTGAGCCAGGTTGAATACTTCTATAAAATTCGTGCCTGCGACAGCGCCAACAATTGTGGTGCCGATACGTCGGTTGTGTCTATGACACCAACCGGTAAGTTTACCGAACCATCCAACCTAGTTACCGAACCTTCGGTTGCCGGAGTGACCACCAAACGAGCCACCATTACGTGGGCTACTGATCGTGCTTCGGATAGCAAGGTTGCCATCGGTACTACGAGTGGCGAGTACAGCCCATCCGAGGTTGGTAACTCGTCTCAGGTAACATCGCACAAGATCGACCTCGACAACTTAGCTGCAGGCACGACCTATTACCTCAAAGCCCGCTGGACAGATGTGGACGGTAACACTGGCACCAGCCAAGAGTTTAGCTTTACCACGGCCCCAGCCCCAGTACTTAAAGAGGTAAACACTCTATCGATAAATCTTTCTGCCGTGACCTTACAGTTTACTATCAAGGATGCTGCCAAGGTAGACCTGCAATTTGGTAGGAACGATTCCTTTGGTGGCATTAAGACAATCAATACCGCACTGGCGGAATCTACCTACGAACTTGAGCTCAATGGTCTAGACGACGGTACCAAGTACTTGTACCGGCTGGTTATGCATGACACCGAAGGTGGCAAGTACGAAAGCAGTATATTCTCGTTTACTACCCCTCCACGACCAAAGATCCTCAACCTCCGCTTCCAGCCGCTCGAGGGCGAGCCAACCAGCACCCAAGAAGTTAGTTGGGAAACCAACATTCCAACCAACTCCATCATTAATTATGGCAAGGTGGGTACAACAGGTACCTCGACCCAAACAACCGAGATGAAGTCGTCCCACAAGATGGTCATCCGCGGGCTCGAAGACAACAGCGAATACTTCTTGATTGCACAGGGTAGGGATGTAAACAGTAACTTAGCAGTCTCTGATCGCCAGGTCTTTAAGACAGCTCTTGATACCCGACCACCGGCAGTTAGTGATATTGTTATCGAGCCAACTATTCGCGGTACCGGAGCAGAGGCACGCGGGCAAATTGTAGTATCGTGGACCACCGACGAACCTTCTACTAGTCAAGTTGCTTTTGGAGAAGGCTCGGCAGTTACCACATTTAACAATCGCACGGCCGAAGACGCCCAGCTTACTACCGAACACTTGGTAATCATTTCTGACCTGCCACCAAGCAAGGTGTATAGCATTATGCCGGTGTCACGAGACAAGTCGGGCAACGCTTCGGTTACCAAATCACAGGCTGCTATTATTGGCCGGGCCTCGGACAGCGTCCTGAACATTGTGCTCAACACACTTCGAAAGGTCTTTGGGTTATAAGTATGAACGAGGGTGGGGACCAAATTATTAAGCCAACACAAAAACACACCGACACACAAGATGCCGATCAAGAGACATATATTACCGAGCTATCTGCACAGTCCAATAGGCCTACCGATAGCGCGCCGACCAGTACACCTGATTCCTCAAAAGACTCAAAAGAGGTTTTGATTAAAGTTACTAGTATCGAACAAGACTTTATGGTTGGCGAAGAGGCGCTCAAAGTTCTGCACCCGACGAGCTTTACCATCCTTAAAAAAACCTTCAATATTGTTTATGGTCCTTCTGGTTCGGGTAAATCTACACTTCTTAACGTACTCAGCGCAATACAAGAGCCAACGGCCGGTACGGTAGAGTACGACGGGCGCAATATTTATAGTTATAACGCCGAGCAGCTGGCCTACTTTAGGGCTAAGCACATCGGCGTGGTGTACCAACAAAACTATTGGGTCAACAGCCTTAATGTAATAGAGAACGTCTCAATTCCACTGTACTTTTTGGGCTACTCGCGTGCGGCTGCTACCAAGTTGGCCATGGATGCCCTGCAGCGTGTCGACATGGCGCCGTTTGCCCGCAAAAGCCCACTGATGCTATCCGGTGGTGAACAACAACGTGTGGCCGTGGCCCGCGCCATTGTTAACGACCCGTCGGTGATTATTACCGACGAACCAACAGGTAGTCTGGATAGCAAGAACGGAGATATGATCATGTCTTTGCTGCGTAGTTATAACGAAGACCTGCAGCGTACCATCATCTTGGTGACCCACAACATGGAGTATCTGCCCCTTGCCGACCAGCTTATCCATATCCAAGATGGTATGTGTCAGCCAATGGCCAACGAAGACATCCGTACTACCACCGAAACACTGATTTCTCAGATGAAAGCCCGTATTAATAGCCTAGCGAGTACTAAGCGATGAACGACGACAATTTAAAACGTAGGCCAACTATTCACATCCGGACCGTCTTTTATATGGCCTGGAAAAACCTGTCCAGCAAGAAGCTTCGTTCCTTCCTGACCGTGTCGGGAATTGTGGTTGGTATTGGCTCCATCGCCTTCCTGATTTCCTTTGGCCTTGGTCTGCAGGAGCTGGTTACCAAAAATGTTATTGGCGACCAATCTATTAAATCAATAGAGATCACCAGTCCTAACTCCAAGATTATCAAGCTCAACGACCAAGCACTTAGCAAAATTCAAAAGTTTCCTCACTTAGAACGAATTGGCGTAGAATATTCCTTTCCGGCTAGTATTGGGCTTAAGGGTGGGGGTATAGACTCGGTAGTCTACGGAGTAGACCAAGCGTATCAAGATTTAACCAACTTAACTCTGCAAAAGGGCCGTTTACTAAAGAAAGACGATGCCAAAGCGGTGGTCATTAGTCAGTCTGCGCTGCGCTCAATTGGCATCACTGATGCCGGCAAAGCCGTAGGGCAAAAGCTCGAGGTAATCGTGCCGCTGCAGTACGTCGACGTAAACGCCAAAGAACTTCGGGCCACTTTTAGTATTGTGGGAGTCATAGATTCTGGACAAAACAACGAGATCTTTGTACCCAGTGCCGTCTTTGACGTTGCCGGTGTGCCATCCTACAAGCAGATCAAAGTTACGGTGGATGATACTAAAAATATTTCGTCGGTACGCAAGCAAATAGAAGCCAACGGCTTCCAAACCACTTCGCCCATCGATACCCTTGACCAGATTAATCAGCTGTTTAAGTTCTTTAATATTATCCTGGCCGGCTTTGGCGGCATTGGTATTATTGTTGCCATCTTGGGAATGTTTAACACCCTAACCATTTCGCTGCTAGAACGCACCAAAGAGATCGGGCTCATGATTACGCTTGGTGGCCGTCGCCGCGATATGCGCCGACTGTTTATGATCGAGGCTGTGCTGCTGTCGCTGATGGGTGTATTCATCGGCATCTTCTTGTCGTTCCTAGCCAGTCGCGTTGTTAACGAGCTGATCAACCAAAACGCCGCCAAACGTGTTAACGAACGCTTCGAAATCTTCTCCATGCCGCTGTGGCTCATCGGTGTTCTAACCGTTTTCATGCTTGTGGTTGGTATGGTGGTAGCTTACTTCCCAGCCCGTCGAGCTCAAAAGATCAGCCCCATCGACGCATTGCGGCGTGAGTAGTCCATACTAGGCTTGCGGTAAGAAGATAGTTGGGCTTTAATAAGGTTAATGTTTATGTCACGTGGACAAAAGGTAGCCTAAAGATATGGGGGAGTTGCTCGAGCTTGCCCCAAGCGTCGAGAAACCTGGTCTGCCTCCGCGCGAAGTCTGGCTCCCACTAACAGAAAAAATAGAAACACCCGTCGACGACCTGGGTAGGGTTAATCGATTCCAGCTGGTAGAGCTGGTGCGAGCCACGGTTGACCCAGAATTCTCCTGGCCGCTTGACGAAGGAAACGCCCACCATCTTTACTGGCCGAGAGCAGCCTACCCATGCGATCAGCGTCGGGGCGACCTGCATGATCCGACTGTATTCCGTAATCGTTGTAATCACATGATTCGTTTGCCAATCATGTTTCACAACTGGGTACACCAGGTTACGGTACCACCTCCTCTGCCCAGCTTAGAGGTTAGAGTACATATGACCGAGGCAAGCATCGCTGCAGAGAAGACATTGATCGCGCTGACAAAAGCCATCAAGCACGAACGAGAGAGTCGTCGCATACTACGGAAAATGGCTAAAATGACAGAAAGAGAGCGCTTCATTTATTTACACAGAGGCAAGCGACCAACAAGTGAAAGGGGCAGGCTAGAAGTAGCCGAAAAAAGCGAAATTGATTTCCAGCTGGCCTTGGAACAAATGCGCCAGCTCCCCAAAGAATTCCAGCTGGTGAATCCCAACTTGTCTCGTATGAGCCTTCGTCGTGAACTCGGCAGAGTAGTTGGAATAAAGCCCACAAAAGGGGCTGCCAAAGGATTTGCCGCCTTACCTATGCTCAGCGAAGTCTACCGTAAGATAGCTACTGCGCCAGCTGCCAGTAGTGCTCAAATATCGCACGTTGCATAGCCGCAAACGCTGGGTTAACGATCTCTACGCCAACCTTCTTGCCCTCGCGCCAGTTATAAACTGCAACAGTATCGTTATAGATGATCAGTTGGTGGTTTAGCGGTAAGATGTCACGACTGATGATTCGCTTGTTAAACACCTTGTCTATAAACTCGGTGTTCTTGGTAAAGTTAGCAGGCTTGCTCTTTGGGTTAAGAATCTCACGCAGGGTATAGCCCGCTTCGACGGTTTTTGTACGGTGCTTCTCGGCCCAGCGCTCGTCGTCCACAAGCCCCTGGAGGGTGCCGTCACCGAAAGCCAACAGCTCTCCTTCGGTTTTAAGTTCGTTCCAGAGCATTTGCTTAAAGCCGTCCACTCCTTCGTATGTGTTAACCACAAAGTCGTGTGCGTGTTTTGTGTCTGCCGAGGCGAACAAATCCTGTAGGTCAGGCATGACTATGTCCAATAACTGGCGCTGAAGGTTAAGCTTTTCCTCGGCAGTTGTTAGGGCGATTTCTAGGTTTGATGGACTGTTGGCAGCCAACCGCTTACCTAGGTCGTCTTGCTCTACAGTAATTAGGCCACGCTTGGTTAGATCATCGGCAATTCGGTAGATCTTAGTTCGATTAACTCCCGTCTTTCGGGCTAGCTCCAAATGACTTTTAGATGAATCTAAAAGTGACAAATAGACCTTACACTCATCTGGCGATAGACCAAGCTTCTTGAGGTTTAGCAATAATGTGTCTTTGTTGTTCATACTAGTGAACAGTTTACCATACTATAAATACTTATGCAATAATGTACTCAATCGCGCAAGTCGCGAAAAGGAGAATGGTTAGTATGATTAAGACAGCTGGTGAATACGTACAATCGGTAAATGCTGGTTTTAGTGGGCTTGTTGCAGACCCTTCCATGGAGCGGTTCGAAGAGTTTAAGAATGTTTGCGAAGAAGGTGTTCTTGACCCTGATGTAGTGGGCGCATTCAACTCTGGTGATGAAGCACAGGGCGCAATTGACAGGATGCAGGCAGCTATTGACGCACAAACAACAGATGGTAATTTTCTGTTTAGATGCTCCGGTTATGCTGCACTTGCTCGTGAGTCCGGCATTGTTGCCATTCACTCTGCATTGGTACACATAGAGAAACCGTTAACGCCCGATCCAGTCGAAGCTCTATATCCTGATTACTCAAATATGGCACTCATTAAGGCCGGCCGTTCTGTGCTGAGTGACGCTAATTGGCCAAGCATGGGTCAGGCAAGCAACAACGGCGAATATGCCGGTGTAACTGGTGGTCTATTTATGCACGGCTCAACAGAAATAGCAGATGTACGTGCAATGTTACTTGAAGTGCCGGAAGTAATTCCAACGCTTGAGGGGATCGAAACGATTGACCAGCTGGCCGGACTCGCTGATCAATACCGTGCCGAGCTTGCTGTAGGCTTGGTAAACGCTCCAGTTTTGTTAGATTCAATCAAACAATGTGCCGCCGATCTATCAACTAGTGGTGTCAACATTCACTAAGGAGAATAACTATGCCTAAGTTAGAACTAGATTATGTGCTACGAGAAGGTGTTCCAGCCCTCTTTACTGACGATGCGGAAATCCAAGCAGAAGCGCTTAGTAGGTTTCGCTCGGATCTAGAACAAATGGATGCTTCGGGTGGGCTTACCAAAGATTCACTAAGTGAGCTTGTCTTTGAGAATAGCTACACGCAAGCTCATTTGTCAGAAACGGTTGAACGCGGACTATCAGGTGTGGTCGCAAAGGGCACGGATCTTGAGTTTAACATGTTTCTTTCCGGGGCAACGGTTGTGTGCCTGGATAGCAACGGCTCAATGGGTGGAGTGTACGAAAGCCCCAATGTAGGGTTTCCACAATCAGTTTTGGGATCCCAAAGTGCAGATGCCCACAAAAGCCAGCTCAGACTAGCGTTACTGAATGCAGGGCTGGCAGCCGTCGCGCATACTTCAGGTTATGGTGGACCCGAAGAAGGTAATGCTTACCTTCATGTTGAGAATATAATTCGTCGCAGCAAAGGACTTGCCCCTATTAAGGAGCTTGGTGATGTTCGCTTCAGGGACCTCCATCAATTAGGGGGAGCTGTCCGCCACCAAGACCCTGCCGCACATAATAGCTTAGGAACCAGGCTATGCGGTGTTAGTGGAGTGTTGCTTGACGAGAGAATTGCACGCTCGTTGGTTTGGGAGAAAGCAACTCAGCCAAAAGGGCTCATAGAACCCTTCGAAGAAGTTGCACTGAGGGTTGTGGCTAAGCACGCCAGGAAGAATGGTGCACTGAATGATACCGAAGGCAGAATGTACGAAGGAAATTTATTTGCGGGTAGTTTAAACTCTGCATTGGCTCGTTTTGTACTAGATGTAGGTAGAGCACCTATTGGCTTAGAGCACATAGTTCATGAGGCAGTAGTGGCTGGCATAAACGTTCATTAATCCAATGACGTATAATGCGTACATAGAGGAGAAGTTATGAACGTCAAGGTGTCAGAGTTACAGGATAAAGTAGATGCGGGCATTACAAAGTTAGGGTATTCCGGCAAGGACGCCGAGATTATTCGTGAAGTCTTAATGTATGCTCAGCTTCGTGGTAATAATCAAGGGATTACCAAGATTGCTACCGGAGGGGTTCCAAAGGCCACCGACTTACAACCCTTCACAGTAGTAAGAGAAGAGAAAAGTGGTGCTCTGTTTTCTGGTGGCCACAGCATGGCGACTGCGGCCAAAGCCGCCGACAAGGCTGTTGAGCTAGCGGCTGCACATGGTGTTGGATTGGTCGGCGTTAACAATACCTTTACTTCTTCTGGTGCCATAGGCTATTTTGCTCGACAAGTGGCCAAGGCTGGCTATATAGGATTTGTTTGTACAGGCAATGGGTCGTTTAAAATGGTCGCGCCTACCGGCTCTGCCGAACCAAAACTTGGCACCAATCCATTCTCTTATGCTTTTCCATACACCGGCGGGGAAGTGGTATTCGATAGTGCCACGGCAGCCATGGCTTTCTTTGGAGTTGTAGAGGCCAAACTAAAGGGAGAAGTTTTGCCTGAGGGTATCGGGTTTGATAAAGATGGAGCACCAAGTACTGACCCTGCCAGCGTTTTAGGCGGATCGTTTGCAACCTTCGCTCAGCATAAAGGTTTTGGTTTATCCCTTTTGGTGCAATTACTCGGTGGACCTTTTGTAAAGGCCGGCACACCTAACGTACACGAAGAAGATGGTTCCGGAACTTTTGTCCTGGCAATTGACGTAGGTTTGTTAGCGGGCAAGGACGAATACATGAGCCGGGCCACTGAGCTTGTAAACCAACTCAAGGCTGCGAAGCCGCTACCCGGCCAGGCGGTTCGTTTGCCCGGAGAGCACGGTGACGAGCTAACCAGGGCTGTGCTTGACAGCAACCAGATAGAAGTCGCGGATGCTATCTGGCAAGAGCTTTGCGATTTTGTCGAATCAAAGTAACCATTTCACGCATTCTTTGGGGTGATTATGCTAGTCATGTCGCCGGGATAGCTTGTAAAAGCCGATAACGGTTGTAGAATAAGTCCATGGCAGACCTCAACGAAGTGGGTGCTTTTACCATACACCCGGATATTTATGAACAGGTCAAAGAAGCTTGCAAAGCTCCGCATGGACTGGCTATGCAAGGATGGGAGTTCTTAGAGCGTCATCATGTGGCGAGTCAACCCCGATTGGCCGACCGGGAAACGCAGGATGGCCTTGGCTGGGCAATGGAATTGGGACTTGGTTTTGGGGTCGGGCTCTCAAACCTTGTGGTCGAGCACAACCAACCCGATTTTGAGCCGTATAACGTTCATTTTCCAGTGCCCACGGGAGTCGGCCGAGACGCGGGGCGCTACATTGGCCATGCGCTTGCTGCAGAAATTGAGCATGTAATCAACTTAAACCACGGTATCGATAGCAGCTTAGTGGGGATTACGGTAAATGTCGCCTTGCCAAACGTACGCCTAGGGCACGAATATGAGATGAGACTCTTTTTGGCCACCGTTCGGTTGGGGCACCAGGTGGTTAGCGCGGCCTACGACCAATGGGAATTCGAAGCAACATTGGCCATGCAGGAGCACGGTGCACTAGAGGAAGAGTTTGCTAAACTCACGAGGGACGAGATAGACCTAGAGTACAGAGAACCCAGGGACTAACGGGTGTACAATATTTTCATAACTAAGGAGAGGATATGAACAAGCTCATTGCAGCGATCGTAGGCAGCGTTATTGTTATCGGAGCCGGCACAGCCATTGTTGTTACGCGGGGCGGGGATGATGACGCCGTTAAGGTTACCAACTCAGCCACCGGCGAAAGCCAAGACGTAAAGGTTGGCGACGCGGCATTGGTGGAAGTGGACGCCTGTGACGTACTAACTCAGGCCGCGGCAGAGGCAGCACTTGGTGCAGATATCGAAAAGGGCGATACTTCGGCTGGCAACGCCTCGACTAATGACATATCGGTAACCAACTGTGTTTACACCAACAAAGCAGCTACCACGGGCTCTATCCAGGAGCGTCTGCAGAGTAACCGCAGCATTGGTATCTTGGCACGCTCGGGTAAGACCAAATTAGGTGCCGAAAGCAACAAGGCGCCATTCACCTCGGCTAAGCCAGCTGGCGTAGAAGATGTTTCGGGCTACGGCGACGAAGCCTACTTTAATCCGGCCACTGGCCAGCTCAACATCCTCAAGGGCGGCAACTGGTACATCGTAACCTACAAAATCGGCACAGGCGCCACTAAGTCGACCATGGCCGACACCAAGCCATTGGCGGATGCCATCAAGGCCAATCTTAAGTAGTTTGGGGTATAGCTTATAGACGGCTTAGGCGCAGCTGCGCTACTATAAGCATATGCAAGATAAAGCTGACGAAAACAAACAAGCTAAATCCGAAGATCTGCCGGGTTTGAGTCCCGAAGATCACGATAACCCTGTCGAACATCCCACTAAAAGTGAGGACGATGCCGAACAGGCTGAACCAGAGGTAGATGCGGCAGTCGACGACATTGTCGAAAAAGAGAGCGACCAAGTGCTGGCTGCCGAAGATGCTGAAGTAGCCAAGGCCTTTGATGGCAAGAAAGAAACCTGGAAAGAAAAGCTTAAACGGCTGTATCAACAGTGGTGGGACAATAAGCGCCTACGTTACGCGACGTTTGCAGGTCTGGGTGTTTTTGTACTGCTAACGGGGTTAATTCCACCTAGCCGTTACTTTGTGCTTAACACCGTTGGGGTGCGATCTCGCGCCTCGATTGTAGTCATGGACGACTCTACTGATCGTCCACTTAAGAATGTTCAGGTAACGCTCGGCAAACAAACTGCCAAGACCGACAGTAAGGGCACGGCCTCGTTTAAGGGCGTGCGGTTGGGTCGTCAGAACCTGAGTGTAGAAAAACGAGCGTTCGCGGCCAGTAAAAAACCAGTCACCATTGGCTGGGGCAGCAACCCGCTCGGCAAGGTGCAGGTGACTCCAGTTGGTGCACAGTATACGTTTTATGCTACCGACTGGCTCAGTGGTAAACCGGTCGAAAAGGCCGAGGCAAGCAGCGGTGACTTTGACGCAGCTGCCGACAAAGAGGGCAAGATTGTTCTCACTATCGACGCCAGTGACGCCGAGGATATGGACGTGACTATCAGCGCTGCCGACTACCGCAGCGAGACAGTCAAGTTGGACCTTAGTAACAAGGCGCAGGTGGCAACTCGGTTGGTGGCCAAGCGTAAAGAAGTGTTCGTCAGTAAGCGCTCGGGCAAGTACGACCTATACAAGATAGACGTGGATGGCAAAAACGAAGAGCTAGTCTTGGCTGGGTCAGGGAACGAGAACGAAAGCATTAGTTTGCTACCTCATCCAACCAGCGAAGTCACGGCCTTGGTTTCTATTCGTGGAACAACTCGCAACAAAGACGGCTACCCGCTTAGCACCCTAACGGTTATTGATCTATCCGATAACAGTACCGAAAGTGTCGTGCAAGCCGAAGACATTCGTTTGCTGGGCTGGAGCGGCGACCGCCTGGTCTTTACCCAAATAGCCGCTGGAGCGAGCGCACCTAATGCCAAGCGCCAACGTTTGGTTAGCTACGACGTTAAGTCTAACGAAAAGAAAGAGCTGGCTAGCAGCAATTCGTTTAACGACTTTGTGCTTATTGGTGACACCATCTACTATGCACCAGGCAACCCCTACAACACGAGTGTCAGCAACAGCGTATATTCGCAAAAAGTCGATGGCTCGGGCAAGACGGCGGTGCTCGACAAAGAAGCCTGGGCTATTTTCCGGACTGGCTACAGTGAACTAACTATGTCCTCCGACCAGGCTTGGTACACACTTAAGGTCGGCACATCCAAGGCCACCCGCCGCACAAGCGCACCAACTGACTACCAAGACCGCTACTTTGTAAACAGCCCCGATGGCAAGACTAGCCTGTGGATGGAAGAACGAGACGGCAAAAACACATTACTACTGCACGATATCCAGGGCGACAGCGACAAAGTCCTCAAGAGCCAGGCTGGCTTACAGTCTCCTCTTCGTTGGCTCAACAGCACGACTCTTATTTACCGAATCCAGACCCCTGGCGAATCGGCTGATTATGTCATGAGTATTAACGGTGGGGAAGCCAAAAAGATCCGTGATGTCACCCGCACCACTGATGTCTGGCGCTAGTGCTCGACCTCCTCTATACTTAAACGTAAGCGTAATGAAAGAAAATGATGGAACAAGACTTTAACCCCTTTGACCTTAGTAAGGTGCCACCAAAGCCAGCCGAAGAGGCCAAGCCTGTCGAGCCGCAACCTGTCGCACCAACCGTTAGGCGTATTAGCATGGGTCCACTGTTTCATTCACGCATAACCAAAGTCCTGGCCTTTGTCCTGGGCATGGTCTTGTTCTTCCTGGTGGGCTATAGCGGTACGGGCTATTTGCTCAACAAGAAAGCAGTAACCGAGTCGACCGCAACTCAGAAAACCGACAGCGTGACCGACCCGGCAAACCCGGCGAGCGGTGACCAGACAACCACTGACACGTCACCGAGTACATCGGGTAGTCAAGATACCCCAGCTACCACGCCAAGTACTCCAGCCCAGTCATCGGGGCCCAAGATTTATTGTGGTGTGAGCGGCATGCCTGAAGGGGTTTGTACGGCTATCACCTCTATCGAAAAGGACGGCCTCAAGGGCAACCCGTACGTTAATGCCGACACCAGTCAGGTGCCAGATGGCAGCGCGGTGCAGGTGGATGAGTCGTCCTGGAAGTCCACTGGTGGTGAATCGGGTACAATCAGCTTTGCGGCGAACTTGGGTGGCAAAGACTACAAGGGTGTTGCAACTCTTGGAGTGGTTAGCGGGACCTGGAAGGTCGTAACCTACGTCCTTCAGTAAGATCCGCATGAAGATTCCTAAACCCCATTACATAACTCGACTTGCCGACAAACGGTGGACCCGGGTTAAACAAAGGCCGCTACTATATGCACTGATTGTTTGGTTTAGCTTTGTGTGGTCTTGGGTCTTCTTTACGGACATGTTAGACCTAGCCGGTTCAAAGCGTCAGGGCTACATACTGGCGGTTCTTATTTTTCTGGTTAATGTTGCCATAACCACTTCAGTGGTTTGGAATATGTTTCGTGTTTTGGGCTACGTCCAGAAGAAATACAAAAAGCATTGGCCGCTAGCCCTCGGCCTGCCAATATTGGCGCTAGCGGATTTTCTGGCTTGCTGGCTGACGACCATTATTTGGTTGGGGCCGCAGGGGCAGGTGGACAATATCTTACCCATGGGGTCCATGGCCTTACCATTGGTCAGTACGCCGTTTAAGTTTGCAGCACGCTTTGTCGGTTTTTACGGTTTAGCTGCTTTTGCCTGGTTCTTTATCTATCTTATGGCCTACAAGAAGACCCGTAAATTAGCTGTGCTGCCGGTGGCTCTGCTAAGTATATTGTCGGTGGCTGGTTGGTACCTTTGGCGGGCCCCGGCTGGTGTTCCGGTAAAAACAATTCTAATAAGCGAAACGCTGATCGACCGCGTTCCGCCCGTAGATGCTGCCGGTGCGGATTTGGTGGTGTTCCCGGAGTACGGGCTAGACAAGATAAACAACAAAAATCTGGACAAACGCATTAAGCGCACTAGTGGTAGTCAGGCTGCAACTCATTTTGTTGGATCGGAACAGCTCTATAGCCAAGCCTATACCGGACATATTAATAACATGATGTTCGGTGACACCACCAAAGGCATAACTGACAGAGAGTACAAGTATCGGCTCATCCCCGGTGGCGAGGATCTGCCCTATGTTGTGCGCACGCTTCTCAGGGCTACTGGCCAACGGGCGACACTGGACTACTTTAGCTACGCCAAGGGCGTGATCAAGGGCAAATATCAGCTTAAGCCGTTTGTCGTGAGCGACAAATTGCACGTAGCAGCTGCGGTTTGCTCTAGTATCATTGCTCCTCAGGATTACCGGCAGTTTGCCAAAAGCGGAGCCACCGTGTTTACTAATTCGGCATCGCTATCCATATTCCAGGGTTCCCGGGTCTTTGCCTGGCAACAAAAAAGTCTGGCTCGCTTTATGGCTGTAGCCAACGTCCGTTACTTTTTGCAGTCGGCCAACGCTGCCAGCGCAT
>CAZKKJ010000003.1:15927-22758 GCA_964553355.1 uncultured Candidatus Saccharibacteria bacterium
CACCAATGGTAAGCAGATCGCCGAAGTAAAAGGCAAACAAACCCTAAGCGTTACGGCCCAAACTAGCACCGCCACTACACCATATACCTACTTTGGTGAATGGCTGGCTTGGCTGGGTGCTCTAGGCTCCTTTGGCTTACTATTGCTGCGTTGGAAAAAGTAACATGCTCGCCATGCAGTCTTGACTTGCATATATCTTATGCTTACCATGAACCTAAGTATAAATAACAATAAGGAACTTTTATGCCAGCGGCAAAGAAAAAACAAAGTATCTTCAGCAAAATAAACCTTAAGTCGCCAAAGACTCGCGGAATTATTCTTCTCGTTGCCTTCGCTATTATCGGCGGTGGAGTGATGGTGTTTCGTAGCTTTGCTGCTGCAACGATTTGGTATTCCCCGGCGACGACGCTTGCATCGGCAACAGGTAACAGTGCCTGTTCTGCTACAACAATTGATGATATAGATGCAGCAAGTAAAAACGGCGCTAATGCTAAGGCTGTAGCCCAAAGTTGTCGTACTGATTTTGTGAGCGGTTCGGTTGTTGGTGTGGCAACGTGGACACCAACTCTGTACGGCAGTAGCGACCCTGCGGTTACTGCCAACTTTTACCGAACATGCGCGAGCATTAAAGGAGTCGGTCGTGTTAAGGTCGGGATCTTTACCAAGCCGCACGACGGATTATATCGTTACCCCGGCATCGGTGAATTCTTTGACGCTAACCCGAACACTTACCAGCAACACTGCTCACAGTACAGACAGGCAATCGGTAACCAGAAGGATATAACAGTAGAAGGTTATGTTTCAAGCGATAAAGCTGGCAATTTGATTAAGATTAAAGATATAACGATCTATAAAGAAATTAATATGGCTGGACCAGCGCCGGCATCACCAACAAAATAAGGTTGCAAGACCCAATAACAGCCAGCGAGCCCGGCTGTTATTGGGTAGAATATTCCTGTGAAAGAGCAAGATTTTATAGACGCTGTGTGGGTCGACTATCCATAATACTTCTAAGGCTGCAGAAAACCTGAGTCCTTCCTTTCAAAACATAAATGATTCCGGTGCGGTTCTCTATCTACAGGCCATTACAATACAGATACCCGACGTTCAGCCAGCCCCCTCGGTTCCGACAAAGTAGTAGGGCCAACCCCACACATGTGATGTGGATCATAATTCCTTGACACCCTAGCCCAAAATGCTTAAGATTACCTTAAGAGTAGTAAAATAAAAGGAACCTCTATGCCAACAGCAAAGAAAAAACAAAGTATCTTCAGCAAAATAAACCTTAAGTCGCCAAAGACTCGCGGGATCATTATCCTGCTAGCCTTTGCAGTGATTGGTGGTGGAGTTATGGTATTCCGCAGCTTCGCGGCCACGACTCAGTCGTTTGGATATGACCCATCACAAGGGACACTTAAGGGTGGCCCGGGAGCATCAATCATTACCGAGCCAGGCAAGAATAACCTACCAGTTGTGACCGTTGCTAACGGTGGCTACGCAACTGTCGATAATCCAGTACATGGAATCACCATTGGTGCTGGGCAAAATGCACAGTATTGTATCTACGGAACCGGTGGCGGCAGCGGAAATATACGCGTAGACGTTTCTAGTACAACAGGCAGCAAGTACTCGTTTAATATTAAGAAGACGACCACGGAATATGGTGATGCTTGCTCCGACCGTCGCGTTGTTTCGGAGACCTTAAAAGGGCCCCTCACCATCCACAATGAAACCGGTACGTCCATTAGAATCCGCAGCTTTAACCTGCACTTTGTGACTGGATCTGTAGTAACACCTACTTACCAGGCGCCAAACTGTACCAAAAACTGTAACGGTAAATAGTTACAACAATCTTTGCTGTAATGCATCCAAGCAAGACCCTGTCGAAATTAGTAGACAGGGTCTTTACCGATCCGGTGGCCAGTCTGTTTTATGCGTTTGTGGCTTTGCCGCTGTTGTATGTTCCGGGCCATCATTTGTATTCTCGGACGCTACGGGTCTTTTACATAATAGTAGTGACATTGTTAGTCTTGGTCGTGCCGCGGCTGCGGGCGGTGCTATCAAAGAACCTCGATAGTCTGGGTCGGCGCGGTTTTTGGTTACTGATAACTCTAGTCTTATCGATGATAGCCAGCACAGTCACATCGGAGCTCGGTACCACACTCCTGCTACTAGGGCGAGAACCCGACTACCTAGGGCTTTTGACCTGGCTCGGCTTTGTTGGGTTTGGGCTATTCTTTGCCCGGCATCTTCGGCAACTGCTTTTTAGCCGAGTGACGTTAGTTCTTGCGGTAGCTACCCTGGTGATGTCATTGATAATAAGCAGCAAGCCCATTTTGCTGGGCTACCGCGAGGCTGGGCTTATGATGCAGGCCACTACCATGTCTATGTACGCAGTGCTAGGCATGGTTATTGCTCTCAGCCGAGGGCTGCGGCCTAAAGCCACTAGCCAGGACCGGTGGCTCGGCTTGGCTGGGGCAGGCCTGGCCGTCATAACGGTTATTGCTACGCAGTCGCGCGTTGGTTACATAGGGCTGCTGGTAGTGCTGACCTTTTACGCCAGTCGTTTTGTGCAGATTAGCCGCCGAGTTGTGCTGGGGCTGATGCTAGTGGCAGCGGCGCTAACATTGTTTGCGGTGCATAGTAGCAGCCAGTATGTGCAACGGATGGATGTGGCCAGCGTTAAACGCGGCATTACCTACCGACTAAACATCTATAAAGTTACCGGCAAGGACATTGTAAAGAATAACGCGGTACTGGGCGATGGCCCTAGTGCCTTGCCGCTGAGCCTCAATAATGTAGACCTCGTCCCCGAAGATATCGCGGTCACGTTGCGCGAAAAACTTATGTTTGTATCGAGTCACGATTTATTTATCGATATAGCACTGTACTTTGGGCTCTTTGCGGGAGTTCTGTCGGTGCTAGCCTGTCTGGCAGCTTTGTTCCGGCGACTCGGTGGTGATTATGCAGAGTTAAAGCTAGCCTTTGTAGTGCTGTTGCTCAACGCCTTGTGCAATACGGTGAGTCCAGAGATGACAGCCATAATGGTTATGGTAATGTTTGCCCTGCTGGTTGCTCCGCGGTCAAAATCGGTTCGTCGTGAGCAGTAGGCCGCAGCTTGCTCGCGTGGCCGTGATTTTAGCTGGTGTTGGCTGTGTGCTGATACTGCTTTTGGGAGGGTCTGACCCCCAAGTCTGCAAGTCTTTGCATGTAGATTCACTGCCACTAATAGGTAAGAACAGCTCTATAGAGCCAGCTATGCAATCAACAGCCGACCAGTTATTGTCCAAAGGCATGAAAAGTAGTGGTAGCGCCAAAGGGCTAGTGGTGGTGCAGCGAATATCCACCGGCGAGATTACGGCCATTGCTTCGCAAGAAGGCGCTGATAACAAAAAGTGCTTCGAGGGTCAGGCCGAGGCTTTCCGAGCATGGGAGCCGGGCTCAGTTATAAAAACCCTTACTGCGACGGCTGCCCTTAACGAACACCGACTTTCCTTAAAGGATACGTTTTATAACCAAGCGCAGCTACGTATTGGTGACGATCTTGTAGTTAACGCCCTTAACATCCCACGGGATGACTACTCGTACCAAGACATGATTTCGCAGTCTATTAATTTGGGTGCCATCGAGGCCCTCAAGCGTTTAAGCGACCACGGCCAGATAGACGACCAGTCACGGGCAACGTGGCACGGATACCTAACCGAAAAGTATATGTTTGGCCAACCCACCGGCGTGTATGAGTACGAGCAGCCAGGCTATGTGCCAGGCCTTGACAATCCGCTTGGTACTGACGCGCGTTATGCTCGAACTAGTTTTGGCGTGGGCCTAACCGTTACGCCCATACAGCTAGCCACCGCTTACGCCATGGTTGTCAACGACGGTTTGTATGTGCCACCTACACTTACGGTTCGGGATTCTGCACCGGTCGTCTCGCGCCAGGTCATTGCTCCAGAAGTTAGTCGCACGGCACGTAACATGTTGCAGACTGCTGCCGTGATGAGTAACTACGCCGCAGTCCGAGAAGGCTACGTTATTGGCGGCAAGTCGGGTACTGCTCCATCTGCCGACGAGACAGGGACTTACCAGTACTACAGAAGCGTTGGCACCTACATTGGCTTCGCCGGAAGTGTAGGCCCGGAGTATGTGGTGCTCGTTAAGCTCGATGAGCCAAAAGACGAACACACCTTCGCTAGCAGAATAGCTGCCAATCTATGGGCGCAGCTTGTGAATCAGCTCATAGACACTGGTCAAATTGCCCGACCAGCAGATACTGGCCCACAGTAGTTTGTTAGAATAAGCCAATGACAACCAATCTGGTGGAGGTAGTAACCAGTTTTTACCGCGACTATGGCCGGGATTTGCCATGGCGCACGTCTGAGCCAGATGGATCTTTCGACCCATATAAAATCTTGGTTAGCGAGATCATGCTGCAGCAAACCCAAGTTACTCGAGTGGCTACCAAGTACCAAGAGTTCTTGAGTGTCTTTCCGACGGTCCAGACCCTGGCCAAAGCTTCCTTGGGTGATGTACTGCGTCAGTGGCAAGGGCTTGGCTACAACCGTCGGGCCAAGTTTTTGTGGCAAGCAGCTCAAATGGTGGCGGACGAATATGGCGGCAAGTTTCCCGAGGACCAAAAGGAGCTCACTAAATTGCCGGGTGTGGGCATCAACACAGCCGGAGCCATCTGCGCCTATGCTTACAACCAGCCGGTGGTGTTTGTAGAAACTAACGTCCGGACGGTGTACATCCACCACTTTTTTAACGACCGTGACGACGTACACGACAAGGAACTCTTGCCGCTCATACAGCAAAGCCTCCAGGTTATTGCGGACAGGGAAGAGCAGCCACGAGAATTCTACTGGGCCCTCATGGACTACGGCACCCACCTAAAATCTACAGTCGGTAATGTGTCTCGTAGCAGCAAGCACTACACTAGGCAGTCTACGTTCCAGGGTTCGCGGCGGCAGGTTCGGGGGCAGGTGCTACGCTTGTTGGCAGGTCAGTCGCTGAGCCAGGAAAAACTGGCCGAGCAGATTGCGGACGAGCGTCTGGCAGACGTGCTAGGCGACCTAGTAAACGAAGGCTTGATTACAAGGCGTGGCAGCCTGTTTTCGCTAGCCTGATCTGTGGTAGAATAAAACCATAAGTAGTATAAGTGGGCACCCTAGAGAGGTAATACTCGTTCATGAAACAAAACCGTTTATCATTTCTAATTCAGGCAACACTGGTGTTGTCGGGCGCTATTTTGTTGGCTGCTCCTGTGGCCCTAGCGGCTCCAGACGACGCAGTTTCTAGCACGCCGAGCTCCGAGCCAACCACTACCAAGCTTCCCGAAAAGTTGGCCGACCGCGTCACGCAGTACAAGACTAAGCAGGCTGTAAAACTAACCGCTGCCGAAGAGACTAAGCTCAAGGGCGCCTGCAAAGCAGCTCAAGCCAAGGTGACCACACTGGCTGCCTCGGTAGACGGCAAGAACACCGTCAGGGAAGAGATTTACGGTGATGTAGTCAAGCAGCTTAGCACCATCACGGCGCGCATCAAGGATGCCGACGTCGACACCAAAGATCTTGACGCCGTGAACACCGAACTTAACAAGAAAATCGATCAGTATAAGGCAGATGCAACTGCTTTTAAGACAGAGTTGGCAGACATCTCTGAAGTGGATTGTGTTACCGATCCAACCGCCTTCAAGGCCGCGCTACTAACCGCTCGCGCTAACCGAGCAACTCTAGTGACCGATGCCACCGCTATTCGCGAATACGTGCCAACAATTACCGAAAAGCTCAAAGCTGCTAAAGACGCTTTGGCTAAAGAGGCCACTACAGACACTACAACTGATACGACAGAGGGAGGTACTGAATAATGGATGACATCATCAGACCCCGCCGCCCGGCACCAACCGGTCCTGCTCCTGGTGCAGATGCAGCTGGCGTAACGCCTCGCCAACCAGCTCCCGCAGCAGCTAGTGTTCATGTACCAGAACCACCAGTTACAACATCGGCTCAGCCCGAGCCAGCTCTCCAGCCAGAACCTATACAGCCACCAGAACCATTTACCGCACCAGAGCCAGTCGCGCCCGAAGCACCCGTGGCTCCAGAGCCACAGGCTGTGCCTACACCAACACCAGAACCTACTGCTCCTACAGAAACAGCCCTTAACTTGCCGGCCACCGAACCGGATGGTACCACCAATAACTTAGGTGACTCACTGCAGGGTAGCGAACCCGTTGACGCTCCAGCTACTCCGGCCGCTTCGCCAAGCCCAAGTCTGCTGGCCGAGATCGAGGCGCAGGAGGCGCGTGAAAACGAAGCTAAGGTCACTCAGGCTCCACAATCTTCGCATCGTAAGGGCCGCTGGCCTATTATCTTGGTTGCCATTATCATGGCACTTGGACTCATCGCAGGCGCCGGCTATGCTTACTGGCAAAACAACAAGGCTAAGCCTGCACCAGCAGTAACCAGCCAAGCTAAAGAAGTGGTCAAAGATCCTGCTACTGCCGAAGATATCGACAAGGCCTCTACCGACATAGATGCTGCCATCAAGAAGATCGACGAAACCAAAGAGTTCCAAGAGTCCGACCTCAGCGACACTACACTTGGTCTGTAGACTGTTTGCCACAACTAGTCATTACCTTGACTAACACTTTTCAGGCGTATATATTACTTCGATTAAGGAGTAAGAGTGCCAGAGCTAGATCCCACGACCGAAGCAAGAATAAATGCTGTACTAGAACGTGCCGGTCTGAACCTGGCGGCCATGCTGGAGTCAATAATACGCACCGACTTAGACACGGAGCAATTAACAGATGCACTACTGGATGTCGTCGAACTT
>CAZKKJ010000003.1:22768-24384 GCA_964553355.1 uncultured Candidatus Saccharibacteria bacterium
GAGCGACAAGTTCCGATGACCGACTGGCAGATCTTGACGCCCGAGGAGTAGACAATCCATCAGCTAGGGAGGCATATGGTGCCGCCCGAGCTCGCTTTACAACGGGGGCCTTTGCTGCGGGCACATTAGCCTTGGTTCTGGCACGTCCAAGCCGCCCGGTCACGGAAGAAGCTAGTTCTTAGATTTAGCTTTGCTCCTAGCTAGTTTAGTAGAGCGGGGAGCAAACGGCAGGTCGATATTGTTTTCGGTTAGTGCAGCGCGCAGGCGCTTGAATAACTCGGTCTTAACTTTCCACTGCGACCCGGGCGTGGTTTCGCCTAGGATCTTAACTACAATGCCGCGTTCGGCAAAGTTAACTACCTGTGCAAAGTACGGCTTGCGCTTGATCTTTGGACCCCAGGTTTCGTCGGCGGCCATATCTTCGCCAACTTGGTTAATAACTTTCTCTAACTTATCTAGGTCGGTGTCGATGGCCACCGTAATGTCTTGGTTAATACCACTAACTCCAAAGGTCATGTTGGTGCTAACCACAATGCTACTGTTGGGTACATGGTGGATGTTGCCGTCGAAGTCCCTTAGGATGGTGGTGCGAATGGTAATGGCCTGCACAATACCTTCTGTTAGATCAAAGCGCACGTAGTCACCAACCCGGTACTGGTTCTCGACAATAATAAACAGACCGTTGGTAAAATCTTTGATCAGCGATTGCGCGCCAATGCCCAAAGCCACACCAGCCACACCAGCACTAGCAATGAGCGGAGCGGTGTTTATTCCCAGCTCGTCAATAATCATAATAACGGCGATCAGCCAGACCACAATCTTACTAATTGCCCCGATCAGACTGCTCAGGGTGTCGATGCGCTTTTTACGATCAGTCTCACTAGCGAAGGGATGGCTGCGCACCGCCCGTTTAAGCACCCCCAGGATCACGCATACCGCTAGGCGCCTTAGCACCCACGCCCCAACAATTATGATCAGGATATTAATACCGTGGTTCTGAAGCCAATCACCTGGATGTTTAAACAAATCTAAATCCTGCATATGCTTATAGTTTACTGCACTGCTAGGTGTTACGTCGAGTTTAGGTGAAGTTTAGGCGGAGCCACTCGTCTAGGCTGTTACCACCGCCTCCGACCATGCCAACTACCATGTCCCCGGCGTCTAAGTGCTTTTGAATAGCTTCTTTAAGCTGATTGTCGCGGTGCATTGCAACGGCAATAGAGGGATCGGCCAGGTGCGAGATGAGCTCCTCCGGGGGGATAATGCGTTGCTTAGGATCTTCGCGCGCTAGGTAACTGGGGATCCAATACACTTTGCTGGCACCCGTAAAGCAGTCGCTGTAATCGTCTAGCATATAGTGTTGGCGACGGTTGGTTAGTGGTTCGTAGACTACCACGACGTTCTGCCCCTTGCCATCATTTGCCTCGGCAGCCATTTCAAGTGCCACACTCATGCCGCCTCGAATCTTTTCGGGAGTGTGGGCGTAATCACTATATAACCCGGGCGCGAGTTGTTCCATGCGGCGCTGCAGGCCGGGGAAGGCGGACATGTGCGGGATCAGATCTTTGATGGGTGTTTTGGTAAGTTCGTGCACGGCCTGGATAACCAGCCAGGCA
>CAZKKJ010000004.1:0-24099 GCA_964553355.1 uncultured Candidatus Saccharibacteria bacterium
ATCAGATCTTTGATGGGTGTTTTGGTAAGTTCGTGCACGGCCTGGATAACAAGCCAAGCATCCAGGCGATTAAACTTACCGGCCAAGTCTATGTCGTTAATGTGTGGGTGATCGCTGTCTAGTACTTCGAGTTTGCTGGTCCCAGTCAGGCCCAGGTAGTCGTAGTCTTCGCGCCAAAGTATAGTGTGGTCGGATTGGCCGATGAATTCCTTAAAGGCTTCTTGGTAATCCTCGCGGGTAGGGAAGATCTCGTGATGGTCCCATGTAACTCCGGTAATAACGCTCAGGTGGGGTTGGAAGGCTAGGAAGTTGCGGTCAAATTCGTCACATTCATATACAAATAGTTCGCTCGTTGGATCAAAGTGCCCCATCTCGGCAAAGCTGGTTTTGGCTGGCAAGACGTAGCTAATGGGAACGTTTAGTTGACTTAGGAGCCACACGGCCATGGCGGTGGTGGTGGTTTTACCGTGGGTGCCAGCAATGGCCAACATTTTGAGCTTTTTGTCGCTAATAATCTGGTTAAACAGCTCGTCACGCTTGCTGTTCTTAATACCTTGATCTCGTACAAACAGCAGCTCAGGTGCATTAGGGTTTTCTTTGACGATGGCAGAGGAGTACACGTACCAGTCTATGGGCTCGGCCTCGTGCACCTTGGCAATAGCCTCGGTAGTTTGACCAATGTGGATATTGGTAATGCCGTGCTTTTTTAGATATTCAATATACTGCGAGTTTTGTTTGTCGCTGCCGGATACCGTGTAGCCGGCTTGTTGGGCGATCGTGGCCAGCGGTCCAACGCCCGTGCCACCAATGCCGCTAATGAAAATATGCATATCTCCTAGTATAGCTTGCTATTAAGCTTTTTGCCGTGGTTAACTCGAGATATATGCAAGAAGATGAAGAAAGACTACGCCGTGCCGCTAAACAGTGGGTTAGGCAACACAAGAAGCAACTTACCAAAATGTTTTGTGACGATTCAGCATACCCCAGAGAGGAGTCACCCGTAACCATCTTCATGGCTGGTACACCAGGAGCAGGGAAGACGGAATTTTCGAAGAGTCTTATAGAAACATTTGATCGCAAGATGGTGCGGATTGATGCAGATGAGATCCGCGAGATGATGCGCGAGATTGGCTATAACGGAAAGAACTCACCCATATTCCAAGAAGCTGTTACCGTTGCAGTTAGTAACTTGTATCACCATGTCGTAAATAATGGTCAAAGTGCACTTTTGGATGGGACCTTTGCATATAGTAATTGGCGACAAAACATCGAGGCGTCCTTATTTAAGGAGCGTATCGTTGAACTTTATTACCTCTATCAAGAACCAGAAGTTGCTTGGCGTTATGTTAAACGAAGAGAGAATAAACAGGGAAGGGCGGTACCTCGAGAGATTTTTGTCCACGATTATTTTGCCTCGATAAAGAATGTCGAGGATGCCATACAAAAGTATGGAGGCAAGCTGGCTGTTAACTTTGCACGACATGACTATGAGAACAATAAATATGATGTTATAATAAGTGTTACAAACATTGCTTCTCATATCCCCAAGGTCTATAGTAAGGAGCAGCTAGAAAGTCTGATTCAAGAAAATGGTTAGAAAATTTATACAGAGAATACGATCCGTCAAAAGTATAGCAAACAGCTATGACAGTTACTCAGATTATGCTCAAAATGCCTCTGATACCGAGAAAAAGAAGATCATCGAAGAAGCCGTTAAGAAGGCTAACAAGATCCAGCGCGAAGTAGCTGGTATTTCACACTAGACAAAACTTTCAATTTTGTTCCAGGACCCGCTCTAGGCCATAATAGTGCTAATGGATAAAAAATTCTTTCGGCATTTTAATAAAGTACTTAAACACATTAACCTGTGGATATTCCTAGTCATAGCGGTTGTTAGTGGGGTGACCTTTTTGCTGTCTATGCGCAATAACAACCTTACGGCCTTGCGATTGCGCGACAAAGTTAGCCAAGTCGACAAAGATAATGGGGATGTTGAAGCCGCGCTGCGCGAACTTCGTACTTATATTTATGGACATATGAACACCAATCTTTCTAGTGGCGCCAACGCTATCAAGCCACCCATTCAACTCAAGTACCGTTACGAGCGGTTACTCGAGGCGCAGCAGCAGAAAGTCAGCCAAGAAAATGCCAAAATCTACAGTGACGCCCAGATAGAGTGTGAAAAGCAATTCCCCAAAGGCTTGTCTGGCAGTGGACGTATCCCGTGCGTAACCCAGTACATCGCCTCGCGCGGTGTGGCCCAAGAGCCCATCCAAGATAGTCTGTACAAGTTTGACTTTGTGTCGCCCACTTGGTCGCCGGATCTCGCCGGTTGGAGCCTGGTGGTGGCCAGTATATCCTTTGCACTATTTGTTATCCGCTTTGGAATGGAACGCTGGGTCAAAGCCGAACTACGCGACCTGTAGTCTTACGCTGGGTCGGGTTGTAATTCCTCGGGCAATAAACTGCTCAATGCACGGAAGATATTAAGTAGCGGTGAATCTGTTGGCATGTAGAGCGGCTCCGTGGCTGGCTCTCCTGTTACAACGCGTTTAACCATACCTAGATCTGTAAGTCTGCCGTATGCAGACAACACTGCATCTTGGGTAGTATTCCCTATAATCCAGTTCTGGGTAAACTCCACGATGCCCACGGGGTGGCTCGCTTCTGACATGCCAGCAAGGTGCATTCCCATAAAAGGCAACAAACGTCTCCCAAACAACCTTTTCTGTAGAATAATTGCAGGGCTAAGTCCTAGAACTTCAGGTTCGAAAGTCGGTACAGTGTTTGTTGGGCCGATGGCTTCCACAGCCTGGTGGATTACACTCCAGGCAGGCGAGACGACTGCTCGATATAAGCGGGGATGACCATAGCTTGGCTTCTCATGCTTCACCAAACCCACAACTTGTAAAACTTGCAAATGCCCTAAGGTTGCTTGATACGGCCTCTGTGTGGCTAAAGCTAGCTGACTAGCATTTATGCCGACATTATCCTCAAGAGTGAAATGTATGCCTAGTGCTACGGCAGTCGCAAAACGAGCCGGGTTATTAAAAAGTCCTTTGCCAACCTCATTAACTCTGGCCAGGTTGGGGATGTGAAGGGGCTCGATCTCTATGCCGTGGCTCATTAAGCGGTGCTCCCCCGACTATTAACCCCGTAGGGAAGTCATCTACCATTCTAGCCCCCATTAGAGATCGAATATTTCTGGTTATGGACACTGCATGAAAGTCGGTTATTTCTTGTATTTGGGGAACAATAAAAGGGGTGTCGACCGCAAGTTTGTTAATTACGATGCCTACTCTGAGGATAGTTGGATTCATTCCTGTGAAGCTTGTTAAGGCGGCAAGCTCTTGTTCAGGATTATTTTGCGGGACTGTCATATATATAGTATAGCCCTCTGGGGTCAATAGGGGTAATTTTTGCTGTAAATTACAGGGGTGACCGATGTAAAAGCGGCAATCTGTATTGACACGCCAGAGGTCACCGGAGTATCTTAGGGGTGCACTAGTAACGTATAAGAGAGGGAGACAACATAATGGCTTACAGTCACACAAACTCAAAGGGCGTAACATACTACCTAAACTCAAAGGCAGTAGTTCTTCGTGGTGGTAAAGAACAGACTATTTACTACTTCAGCAAAGACGAGCGCCCAGAAGCAACCGACTTGCCTGCAGGTATGGAAGTAAACGAAAACCCACGCAACGGTTTCCTTACCGTCAAGCGAACCAAATAGTTTAAAACCTATTTATGTAAACGTCCCGAGCCTCCCTTGGGACGTTTTTTATTTGAACAATCTTAGTGTTGGTTAACACGTTAAGGTATCTGCTATATTGGTAGTATGAAGACTAAGCAAACGGGTAAACCAATGCTAGAAGTTATTGGTCTAACCAAGAAGTACGACGACAAAACAGTAGTAAAGGGTATTAGCTTTAGCGTCCAAAAAGGCGAAATCTTTGGCATCCTCGGCCCCAACGGTGCGGGCAAGACCACCACACTCGAGATGATAGAGACCCTGCGGCCCATAGACGGTGGCAAGGCACTGGTAGACGGCATAGATGTATCCGAAGATCCCCAGGCCGTTAAGTTTATCATCGGCGTGCAGCCCCAGAGTCCGGCTTTCATGACTAACGTCAAGCTAACCGAGCAGCTGGAGCAAATGGCCAGCGCTTACGGTGTGCGAGTGAATACCCAACAACTTCTAGAAGAGGTAAACCTGGGCGACAAAGCTAATAGCTATGTAGAGAACTTGTCTGGTGGTCAAAAACAGCGCTTTAGCGTAGTAGCCTCTTTAGTGCACCAGCCCAAAGTATTCTTTTTAGACGAGCCAACAACCGGTTTAGACCCTCAGGCTCGACGCAATCTGTGGGATTTGATCCGGGACATCCAAAAGAAAGGCGTTACCGTTATTATTACCACGCACTATATGGACGAGGCCGAGCTTCTGTGCGACCGCGTAGCCATTATGGACAACGGCAAGATTGTGAACATCGATACCCCAAAGAACCTCATTAAGCAGCTGCTGGGCCGAGGCTTTACCAAGTCGCAGCGGGTAGAGCAGGCCAACCTAGAAGATGTATTTATCGATCTAACGGGGAAGGATCTAAAGGATTAATTATGAACTTTTTAGCAATTAGAACATTCTCCAAGATTGCCATTCGGCGCGCCTTTCGCGACAAAACGGCCATCTTCTTTATCTTTTTGTTCCCACTTATCTTCTTGTTTATTTTTGGTGGAATATTCGGAAAAGACAGTGACCTGAGCTTTAAGGTTGGATTTGTTAACCAGTCACAGTCGGCGCTAGCTAAGCAGATTACGGACCAAGCCCAGAATAACAAAACACTCGAGATTGACGACAAGATTACCTCGCTCGATGGCGGCCGAGAAAAGCTTCGCCGTGGTCAACTCGACGCAGTTGTGGTGCTGCCAGCTAACTTTGGTGAGGCTAAAGATTCTGCCACCCCAAGTGGCACTGCGCAGGTGTATTACATCCAGAACAGTGCCCAGGCTGCGGCCACGCTTACTACAGTGCTGGATGCTCAGTTACAAGCAGTTAACGCCAAGTTTGTAAGTACCAAGATGCCCTTTAAGGCAGAGGGTACCGAGCTTAAAACCCCAGGTCTAAGCCGCTTCGATTACACCTTTGCTGGCCTGCTTGGATTTTCTATTATTGGTTTGGGTATCTTCGGTCCCGTTAATGTCTTCCCAGAACTCAAAAAGCAGGGCGTACTTCGCCGTTTACGCACCACGCCGCTTCGGGTATCGGAGTTCTTTTTGTCCAATGTCATCTCGCAGTCGGTCATCGGCCTGGTGTCGGTCACCTTACAGTTTGTGGTGGCAATCGTGTTCTTTGACCTTAGTGTTAGTAGGAGCCTTTTGTCGCTGGTTGTCTTTATTGTGCTTAGTATTATTACTATTTTGGGTATTGGGTTGGCCATTGGCGGTTGGGCTCGCAACGAGCAGCAATCCGCTCCGCTCACCAACATCGTGGTTTTCCCAATGATGTTCTTGTCGGGTACTTTCTTCCCACGGTACCTCATGCCCGAATGGCTCCAAAATCTCTCCACTTTCTTGCCGCTCACCCCAGTAATTGACGGAGTTCGCTTAATTGCTACCGAGGGTAAGGGTTTGTTTGAGCTCGGACCACAGCTGGGTATCTTGGCACTTTGGGTCGTGGTAGTCTATACCATCGCTTTTAACGTCTTCCGCTGGGAATAGGACCTTACAGGGTCGCTGTGATAAATCTCATTTCATCAAGTTAATGCTTGTGATATTACAGACGTATGGTGGATACATCAGATTATGAGAAAGAAAGAAGGATATCTTTAGATAGCGATCTTCCGGATGATGAAATACCAGAAGACTATGAGCCAATCCCTGGTGTTCTGTCACTTGTTGCAGCTGCAGAGCGCGACAAGCAGCGGCGTCGTGAGGCCAGAGCACATCACCCAACGGCACTAGAGTTGGCCCAGATTCACCCGGAGTTTTCTGGACCACAGGACCCCGAGGAAATAACTCGTTTGCCCACACCAGAAGAACGCCAAGAAGTAGCCAGGAGCAACATTCGGAATATCATACAACAAACCAGGGAAATGCTTGAGCCACCGGAAGACCCAGAAGACGGACCAGCTTAAGCTTGCATAATACTGTAGTGTGTGATATAGTATAACTATTATGGCATCAAAACAAACAAATAACATCGGAAGTCGAACGCATAGTCCGCGTCGGGGCAAAAAAACACCCGAAACTGCAATTGGCGAAGCGCTTGCGCATATTGCTGTCGAGCTTGGTCGTAGTGGCGAAGACGACGGGGATCTTGAGCGCCAAATAGAATTGGGCGGCATTGCCGTTACATCTGTACCGGACCTAATCCCTGATGACGTGTTCAAAGATATGCAGACTGCAAACACCGACACACGCGAACCCTATGGTGGTCCAACAACATCTAAAGAAGAGGGCCGAATGTTGGCAGCCGAGTTGCTACACAAGCGACGTGAAGAAAATGGGGCATTTGAACGTGCCGACCAAATAGCCTATGCGGCTGCGGGCAGGGCACAGCAGCACTACGCCAACCAGCAGGCAGAATTAAGGTTGGCTGCCGACCAAGCTGCGCTTAAGGCCGAGTTCGAGGCAACTATGGCTCCGTACGAACAACAGTCCGAGTAGGGTATACTTAACAGATGTCGTTAAGCAATTTAAAGCTGTTACCAAAGCCATTCTTTATCTTGGCTCCAATGGATGATGTCACCGACACAGTTTTTCGGCAGATTATTGCCGAAACCGCAGCACCGGATTTATTCTTTACCGAATTTGTTAACGTAGACGGCTTGCAGAGCCCCGGTCGCGACAATATTATCCACAAACTGCAATTTACCGACAAAGAAACACCTTTGGTAGCCCAGGTCTGGGGCAAGAACCCAGAAAATTATTACAAAACAGCCAAGGAAATTAAAGAGATGGGCTTTGTGGGCATAGACATTAATATGGGGTGTCCAGCCAAGCCGGTGGTGCAGAATGGCTGCTGCAGCGCGCTTATAAATAACAGAGAGCTTGCAGGGGAGATACTAACCCAGGTCAGGGAAGCGGTAGGGCCGGACTTCCCTGTTAGCGTAAAAACTCGGCTTGGCTTTGGTCAGGTAGACCTAAGCTGGATCGAGTTCTTGCTGACTTATAAACTTAACATGCTAACTATCCATGGCCGGACCGTAAAAGAGATGTCTAAGGTGCCGGCTCACTGGGATCTGATTGGCGAGGTTGCCAAACTGCGTACTTCCCTTGCCCCCGATACTCTCATTGTCGGTAATGGTGATGTAATGAGTCGGACGCAGGGCGAAGAGCTTGCTGCTCAGCACGGACTTGATGGCATTATGGTTGGTCGCGGCATTTTTCATGATCCGTATCTGTTTGCCAAAGTCAGCCCGTGGGAGGGCATGAGTAAACAACAGAAGCTAGAACTGTATGCTAAGCACGTTAAGCTATTTCAGAAAACCTGGGATAACGCCGAGCGTCGCCAAGTGACCCTTAACAAGTTCTGCAAAATCTACATAGAAGGCTTCCCTGGCGCTAAAGAGCTCCGTGAACAACTCATGAACACCGAGACCATCGACCAATTGCTTGATCTACTTGGTTCGGCTTAGCTCGGCTGCAAGGCGTTTGGTGGAGTAAATGTGAATAGCCTTATTCTTCATTACCAGTAACTTATGAGCTTCAAGCTGCTTGATAAGCTTATTAACTGTCTCGCGGGTACTACTCACAGAGTTAGCGAGTTGTCGGTGTGTCATCGGCAACATTACTGTTACGTCATCTTCTTTTGGTTTGCCATAGTGTTCGGCTAAAAATAACAATCGGGCGACTAATCTTCGATACACGTCTTTGTAGCCCATAGTTTCTGATTGGGAGATGAGCCATTCATTCTGTTGCTGCAAATAATCTACATACTTTGGATATATGCTCGGAGATTCTGCCAAGAGCTGTTTAAATTCACTGCTGGAAATGTATAAAACAGAAGCTGATCCGTAGGCTCGCAGAGTTAAGTTCGCCGAAGACAACGTTTGGGCGTTAATTATATCTCCACGCTTAAAAAAAACGAGGGGTATGTCTTGCGCGGTACGGTTGCTTTGCAGGGTTATAAATCCGCTGGCAACATAATATACTCGGCTTTCAAGTATAAGATCCTGGTTGTTTTTAACAGGCAGCCTAATAGAAGACTTAAAAAGTTGTTTCATAGTAGCTCCCTAATAATTCATTTCTAACCATTGGTCGTAACTATCGATCACAACAGGGTACCCTTCATCAAACCATATAAGCTGGCTGCTAAGAGTGAAGTTTCTCACACAGTGCAGTTATATTGACAGTTTATAGCAGTAGTAGTAATCGACTTAGTCATCGGTGCAGGGTTCTTTGTACAAACGCGGTACTTGTCTAGGGATGCGCGTCTAAAAATCTACCTCTACAAGATTTCTAAAGACACTGTACAGCGGAGATAGGATTGCACTAGATGGTTTTGTAACTACTGAGCTAAAAGGTAGTGATGGCTACAAATTTATTCGCAACGACACCACAAAAAATGACCTTAAAGACATTAAAGTACTTGGCATAAGCTCTACAGAAAAAGACGTCGTTGGGGTAAGCGGCACTTTGGTTATTAATGGCACTGACGAAGTGACTCCCTTTGTGATCCAGCTGATAAAAGTTGAGGGCAAGTGGAAGGTGAACTTGTTCAATGTTGGTATCGTCACTGATGCCATAATCCAGTCGTAATTGTGTGATAAAACAACTTTACATGGCGATGAGCTTAGTACTAGAGCGCTTTGCTCTCATCCATAGTGCCCATGGTGTTTAATAGCGGTAACAAGTTCCGATTGTAAGGCTTTGGCTTGCATGATGCCCAAGCCTTGACTGGTTGAGGCGATTGCCCTCCGACTTAGCGTGCCGGATTATGTAGACTGCACGACTCATCAGGTGAATTTTTAACAGAGTTTCTGATGTTAGAATAGAAGCATGACAGAACTTAAGACTAAAGTTAACGATGCAAGTGTTAATGACTTTCTAAACGTAGTAGAGGATGAAGCTAAGCGAGCAGACAGCCTAACGCTGCTAAAAATGTTCAAGGAAGTAACAAGTGAGGAACCCAAGATGTGGGGCGCAGCCATTGTGGGGTTTGGACAGTACCGCTATAAGTACGCCAGTGGCCAAGAAGGGGACTGGATGTTGACTGGATTCTCTCCGCGCAAAGCAGCAATTACTTTATATTTAACTACCGGGTTCGAAATGAACCAGGATCTGTTGGCCAAACTTGGCAAACATAAGCTAGGCAAGGGCTGCCTGTATATTAAGCGACTTGCAGATATAGATGACACAGTACTGCGGCAGCTCATCTCGTTGTGTTATAAAGAAATGAAGAAGCAGGGCGCGGCGGTGAGTGCCCTATAGGGTTTCTAGCCAACGAAGGGTTAAATTTTTTGCCTACCCTTGGGCCCAAACCCTAAAACTGCTATAATCTCATCTGTTAGCCGCGGGGGTGTAGCTCAGTGGTTAGAGCAGCGGGCTCATAACCTGTTGGTCGAAGGTTCAATTCCTTCCACCCCCACCAATTTGAAAAGTCCAGGCGTAGCTTGGGCTTTTTGAATTGGCAGGCTGGCAAATGAACCTTTAGCGAGCCGGCGAGAGTCAGGTTCAACTTAGTAATAAGAAATTGTGATGTAGACAAACATTTGATGATATGTTATAGTATTAAATTTGTAAAGAACATAAGGAAATCAGGATATGGCTGCAGACCAGGCATTAGAACAATACGTGGATAGCGTAATTACCTACCGGCAGTATCAGGAACACCTAGGTTTGAGTGCAATAGCTGCACGTTCTCATCCAGATACTCTTGAAGCGTTTGGCAAGATGCATGAAGCGGTAAGTCAGCAGACCGAGTTTGCTCTAGCCTATTTAGGGGTGTTAAAGTCGCGTGGCGCAAACCGCCAGCATGCCATTGAGCGCGTGGCAAGTATCGAAGGTGAAGTAGCGGCAGGCCTATGGGAAGAAGGTGTGATAACCGGGCAAGACTATAGCCGTGAAAAAGACATGCTCCGTGATGTTGACGAAATCAGAGACCGAGCCGAGCGTTTTGTAAGAATCTTTAGAAGTGCTTACCCTAAAGACTTGCTGCCCAAGCGACGCGGCCAAAAGGCCAAGCCGCCCGTACGGCCTGCTACTCCCAAAACTGCTACTTCAGCTGTTGAGGTTGTCGAACAAGTCCAGAAGCCAGAGGTCGAACAAGACACGACTTTCGATATCCTTATAGATAACTCCGACACCATTCATGTTAACCGTCGACCCCTACAGTTGGCCGAAGGCCACGATGCGCTACTGCGTGTACTGCTGCACGAAGCAACCGAGCAAGATCCGTATCCCGCTTCGGCATCCTTTATCACCGCATCACATTACTGGAAGCGTTTTGAGGCGGCAAATCCTGGCGAAGCTAATAACTTTACCGAGCAGATGACTGGCTTGCAAACGGTACTGTGGGACAATGGCATGGCAAACTTAATCATCACCGAAGGCACGGGACGTCATGCTGCCTATCAGGCCGACATCTTGTCGCTCGACTTTGTAGAAGAAGTTGCACAACCCACGTCTCGCCACCCAGGTCACTCTGCTCGTACCGCAGGGTCAGCACTGGAAAAGGCTAGTCGTCGACGAGCCGAAGCCTTGGCCGAAACTCGTGATGCTCGTTTTGCACAAGCTGTCTTGGACGGTATTGTTTCTATGGAGAGACATGATGGCGGCGAAACGGTTGCAAAAAAGCAAGTTGCAAAAAAGCTAAGCGATGTGTTGGGTATAGAGCAAGACTCGGCCTCAGCTGTGCTAGAAGCTTTAAAAGAAGCAGGGCACATCTTTGCGGCCGGGAGCAAAGACGGTTACGCCCACATCACCACCACTCAACCAACCGAAGATTCTCGCCGGATTGAACGCCAAGCCAAAGCCGAACAAACACGCTTAGAGCAAGAGTGGTCAAAGACCGAAATCGAAGCTGCGGAAGTGGTCATGGATAGCTTGCTCGAGCTTATGCATGTGCAGCAGGGTCTGCAAGTTAAGAAGCTGGTTCGCGACCCACGCCTCGTTGAACTACTGGGCAGTGAAGAAGCAGGTAAGCGATTCCTTCGTAAGCTCGAAACAACAAAAGTAGTGTCTATACGCAAAGATAAAAACTTCAACAAAAATGCACACGGACGAAAGCTCGAAGCGATGGTTATTAGAATAGATAACCAGCCAGTCAAAGAGCTCTGGAAAGAGGATCGCCTGGGAGCTCTAGCGGATCTGCAGAAACGCATCTCTCGACTGATATCCGGACGTTAAATACTGACCCCAGTACTATATAATAAAGCTGTGCAGGAAAAACTTAAGCAGCTTCTAGAACATCCATACGCCAGCAACCTTAACGACACGCGCGTGTTAGGACTTTTGGGTTTTGGCATTATTGCCTTGTTGGTAACCTGGAGCGGTGTTAAGTCTATCCAAACTAACTATGTTTTGCAAAAAGAGATCGCCGGGCTGGAGCAGAAAAACAGCGTGAGCAAGCTCGAAAATTCTAATCTTAAGCTTCGAAACGAATATTATAAAACAGATACATTTTTGGAGCTGGCTGCTCGTCGCCAATTTGGTAAGGCAGCACCCGGTGAAACATTGTACCTAGTTCCTAAAAAAGTTGCCCTGGCTAATACGGTTGCATTGCCGGCAGAAAAAACAGTCAAAACTCATGCCGACAACAGACCGAGTTGGCAAAAAAATCTAGAGAGTTGGTTCCAGTTTTTCTTGCACCGTCAGAAGTAACGGTGGGTTACATTCCAAGTTTGTGGTAACCTGGACGCTATGACTGAAATTCTAGACACCAAAGTAGTATTACCAATTGATATTACCATGACAGATTGGGACGATCCTTACCAAGTCAGCGCAGAGCAGCCGGATTTACGTTTGCCAAACCGGCGCTCCATCGGCGGCTATATGATAGCCTTTGGCTTAGGTATTTTACTGACTACATACCTAAATAGTTTTGAGCAGCAGGGAGGTCCAGAAGATGGTATCACTTATGTGAATACCAGTGATTGCGAGGTAGTTGACACCATGGGGCCAGCACAACGATTTGGCTCCAAGTTTACTGTAAGAGTGATCGATCCACGCGGACAAAATGTAATAGTTGGACTAAAGACAAACGAAGTATCGGAAGAGGAAGTTCGTGAAGCTGGGTATGTTGTGGACTCCCAAGTTACGGTAAATGATCTTGTCATCGCTTGCGTCGAAACTGACGGCTTGGGAGAGTACGGTCAGGTGGGTGGTACGCTTAATCTTCGGCAGCCTCAGCCAAGTAGTTAGTAACCTGCAAAGTAGTCAGTCTTGATTTGGTCGCGTGGTATACCCATGGCTCGCAGCGTGGCTTTACTGGCTTTGACCATGCCGTCGGGACCCGAGATATAGAACTGGCGCTTCTCGAAATCTAGCACGTGCTTTCTGATCATGTCGGCATCTATATACCCTAGCTCGCCATTCCAACTTTTTGGCGCTTCTTCACCCTTGGGCGGTGACAACACGTAAACAACTTTAAGGCCATATTCTTTGGCTTCGTTTAATACATCTTTATATACAATTTGCTTAGGGTCGCTGACTGCGTAAAACAGGGTAATGTTGCGGCTCTGGCGTTTGTCTACAAGGTACTTGAGCATGCTGCGGAACGGTGTAATGCCGATGCCGCCGGCAATAAAGACTAGCTTAACTTTTTCGTCGATTGGCAGTAAAAAGTCCCCAGCCAAGTTATTGGCACTAATCACACTGCCTCGCTCGATTGCAGCTAAATGAGCTTTGAAAGCGCTCTGTTTTTCGGCGTGTTTAATACCAAACAGTATATTATCTTCGGTTGGTGAAGAAGCTATGGTAAACGATCGGCGATTGCCGCGACTGTCGTTTTTGGCGAGGGGTAAGGTTAGTTCTAGGTACTGGCCCGGACGGTAGTTAACAGGTAGAACAGGCTTGAATTCGTATTGGTGAATGGTCCGGCCAATTTCGGTGATTGATTCTAGCTTAAGCGGTTGGCGACTCCGTACAGCAAAGGCAAAGACCAATGCGTTACCAAGCACCAAACTTAGCTCGGGCGTCATGCCCACCGACCCTATACGAAATCCAGAGCTAAACAACAACCCAACGAATAGGCCATACATGATTTGCTGGTAACGGCGTGGTGGAGTAGTAACGGGTTCGGTTAGCATAAATCCACCAAAGAAGATGATTGGGAATGACAATAGACCCAGCTTAAGCCCTTCGAAAATACCAGTGTTGCCGCGCAGGATTAGTAATTGTGCGGCCGTAGCTCCAAACGTAATAACCATAGGGAAGCGGTGAATCTTACGAACCTCAATTAACGCTAAAACGGCTACGAAAATAAACATGCTTGTACTGCCAATCCACCAACGTGAATACAGTACGCCGCTTAACCCTACTACCACGGCGCCAAAGGCAGCCGGGTTAAACAAGTGTCGCTGGTTCTTGGTAAAAATGTATTTAGAGGCTATGCCAACAAAACCAGCCAGGGCTAGGCCAGCGGCTTCGCGACCGTTCTTTGGCGGCTGAAAAATAAAGTACAGTAGTAGGGCGGTGATGTTGCTAGACTCACTATTGGTGGCGACTTTATAGATGCGACTCAGTACATAATTGGTGGTAAAACAAACTGCCAGCAGTAGCGAAATGCTAACGAGCGGGCGGATTGGGCCATATGGTAAGACATCCGAAATGCTAAAGATCCAGCTGATAACAAACAAAACACGCAGCCCCCACAGTAAAAGGCGATACATAGTGATTCGGTTTACCAACTCGTCGATAGTCTTTAAAGAACTGTCTGTTAACCCTTTGATTGTGTCGATCATATACCGATCCTGACTGTTAGAATATTTTTCCGGGAAAGCCCGGTGATATCTGCATACCATTATCCGCCATTATGCGCAGATATTCAAAGTCAAAGGTGTTAGTTAGTACCTTGGGCTCTACAAAAAACAGGCAAGTGGCTAATCCATCGGCCAGCATGGTGCTTTCGGCAACTACCCACGTGGCGATAACTTCGTGGGTTGGCCGCAGAGTATGAGGGTCAATTATGTGGTGAAAATTTGCCCATTTTCGCCGATTTGGGGCCGATCCACAGAGGCACGACCTCTGTTGATCGATGCCTAAATCCACCAGCCCGATGGCTTTTTTGGGGTCATGTGGGCTCTCTAATGCAACAGGGGTGGATTTGTGCGGAGCAGGGGAGGCAACACGTATATCTCCTCCGGCATCGATCAAATAAGAGGTGACATTGTTTTCCTGGAGCAGTCCGGCCACAATATCTACTAAATATCCTTTGCCAGCAGCACCAAAATCCAGCACACACCTATACTTAACATGTAAAGTATTGTCCTCAAAAAGTAGCGTGTCGTTAAGGTCTGGGATGGGTTGTAGTTTGCTCGGCACCAGGCTGTAACCCGCGTTATACCCTGCTCTTTCTAATGCGTCGCCAATCAACGGCGTTACCGCTTTATCTGTCAGTTGGTACATTTGCTGATACAGTGCAAACATGGGTGCAAAGTCGGCAGGGCTTTTGTGCGCCCCGGGATTACTGCCGGCGTGCGAAACCCAAGAATCGGTACGGAAACGGGAATAGTCGCGGTCAAACTGGCTAATACGGTCGGCAATCATTTTAGCCAAAAGCTTGGCCTGTACCTGGGGTGCCTCAAGTTCTATGGTCCATGTCGTGCCAATAGCTTCAAAATCTAGTTTTATAGAAACGTCGGCTTTGGTCTTGCCTAGAGCCTTAGGATTTTGCTTGGGTGCGGATGTCATTAAGGGCTTGGTTAAATCCACGAGGAGTCAGGGAGGATCCGGAAACCCGAGAGAGCCGAAGGGTAGCAAGCTCTTTGTTGGTTACCAGAATGTTATAGCCGTCTACAAACTCGGCTTGGTATTCTCCTGACTCTCGAGAAGCAGCCTTGGGTGTAACGCTACTGTCTGTTACTTTGCCGGCACTGATGGTTATGGTTACGGCTATTTCTTCGTTTCCACCGGGGGAGCTATAGCTACCATTAGCCGAGTAGGTACCATCTTTGAATGTGGCGTTTGGATCGAGGTTGGATGAGCTGTCGTCAGAGCTTTGGCTTGTAGATGTGCCCGTGTTGCTAGACGTGCTGTCTTTAGGTTGTAGCAAAATTGTTCCACCTACTACGAGTCCAATTACAACTACTGCAAAAATGCCGAGCATAACCGAGTTATTCTTTTGTTCCATCTTCCCTATTGCTTTCTTTTCTTTAGTATAACAGCCAAAGCTGACAGTCTGCTGAGGACCTTATTCTGCCAGGGTATGCCCAGTGTTCTGGAATATTTGTCGAGCGAGTGTTGTGTTGATTTGTAGGAAGTCACGAATTTGTTCTTGCGTTTGGTCAAGGTTTTTTGGAGGCACTACCAGGCTGTGTACCATGGTCGAGCGGAAGACGCCACGTGTTGCACGGGTAAACCTGTGTGCGCCACCCCATCGGCCAGATATGAGGAACAGCAGAGGCACCCCTTCTTCACGTAGAGCTGCAGCAATTTGCTCAGGACCACGAGCCAACTTTTCGGGTGCGGGCACAAGATGATGATTTTCTTTGATTCGCTTTTTGGTGGGGTACAACACGCCATCTTCGCCCTTTTGTAGTATACGGAAGATCATAGTGCCTATGGACAGCTCGTTTGCATAGTCACGTTTGGCCTGATCCTCATGCCGCGATACAGGGATGGCTGGAACGGTGTCGTACAATCGTCGAATTCCGGGGCCTATGAGGGGTTTGCCGTACCATTGTGGTTTGGTTAGGATAGATACGTTTCCGATCATAGACTCTAAGCTTGGTTCTTGTAAGCATTCTGCCGCTTCTTGGAATGGATTAAGGTTAGAGAAGTGCCCCGGAAGCCACAATACGCGGCCCCCTGCCTTGCGGTGTTCTGCAAGGGCATCTTTATGTAGAGGATTTTGCCACACTTGTCTGGTGTGAAACGGTACAGCAAGGGCGCTGTGGATCCTGCGCGATAATTCTGCGTCGGTTTCTAGATTTCTGTAGTATTCGTACGTCGCGTTAATGCCTTCGATACTATCTAGGTCAATCGGTGGTCGTTCGGCAACACTCATTACTTCTAAGTATACAAACTTCCCGTCCTAAAGAAACTACTTGCGCTAGTTAGAACTTTTCAGGGAACTGTTTGACGATGGCCGCCGACAAACTGCTGAATATTTCTACCATGTGTTCGTTGGCGTGGGATAGCTGCTTGGCTTCTTCGGTGTAGTCTTTGGCAATGTGTAGGTCGATTACCTTGGCAGTCTCTTGTACGTGGTGGTCCAGCGCATCTTCTAGTTCCATGGCATTGATGTTGAGGTTAGCCTTAGCGAGGTACTGTGCAAGTGGTGTTGTATAGCCTGTCTTAATACGATCTAGGGCATCTTTTTGACCCATGGCATCTGCCTTGGAACCAGCGACAGCGTAGTCTACAAAGCGATCTAGGTGGAGCTTCCAAACAGAGTTAAAGGTGCCTTCGGCTTCTTGACCATAGACGCTACCGACTGCAGCACCAATGTTGGTTCCGTTAGTGTACAAAGATGCCGCCGTGGCGCTGGCAGCCGGGCTGCCATCTAGGGTATCAGCAATGGCTTGATCGGTAAGGGCCATATGTTCTACTCCAAGGCCTACAAGTGTGGCACGCAAGTCTGCGGCTTTGGTATTCGCAGACGGGCCTGCACTGTTGCTGACTTTCGCTTTTAGATCTTTGACTTCGCTGTTTTTGACAGCCATTCCTATGCCCATACCCACTAACCCTCCAACTAGCAGCATGATGATAGCTACGGTTAGGTGATTCATTTTCTTCGAACTTTCGTTATACGTTTCCATATACCCTCCAGGGATTATTAGTTAACGTATTTAATTAAACAACTTAACTATATTAACGACTGTAAGATATATTACGAGTTATCTACAATGGTCTGCAAGGCTTTATGAAAGGTTGCTATCTCTGCGGCAGATAGGCCGCTAAAAAGGTGTGCAACATGCTCCGCTAACTCGACTTCGATCTTTGTGGTTAGGTTCTTACCCTTGCGCGTAACAACCAAAAGCTTTGCTCGTTTATCGGTGTGGTGTGGTAGACGCTGTACTAGATCTTGCTGTAGAAGTTCACCAACCTCAGAGGTGACCAAGGGCGCCTTTACACTCAGCCGCTCCGCAACACTCGATAGTCTAATACCATCACGAGATCCCGCAACGACGCTTAAGATTGACCAATGCGTGGGTGACAGGTTGTAGGCGGCTAGAATGTTGTAAATCTGTTGGCGTACCAGCTTGTGTGCTTTTGTAAACAACATGCCACTGGCGTAGGTTGGAAGAGTCATGGTATCCTCCTTTAGAAACTACTTAACTCCCTTAAGCATATCACATCACCGAGCAGTTCAGCGCACGGCAGCAGGCACTTACTTCCTATACAGTACAAAGTGTGGCAAGGTATCTAGGCCGATATAGTCAAACATTTTAAGGCCTGCTCTTTTAGCCGTCTCCGGCAAGGTACGTGGGCGCAGGTTCTGCTTAGGCACAAATGGATAAAAGCGAATCTCCTGGCGGGCTACGTCCTTTTCTGCCCACTTAAAGTTAATAAACAAAGGTGGCATTAAGTAGCCAGACTTTAGAACGTGGTCCGTGATATTCCAGGTCGAACCATAGACGGTTCGCTTGGGTTTAGACTTGCTGGTTTTAATTTGCGCCCGAAAGTGACAGCCTATACATTGTACGTCACACATGGGGAAGCTCGTGGGAAGTTGCATCAAAGTCTTGCCACAGTTTGGACAGGGTATGTTGTCTACTACTTCACGTTCGCCAATGTTACCATTTTCGGTTGTGCTCATATGACGAATTAGACCATGCCAAAGCGTTGCTGGTCAAGAACTAGCGCTTAAGAGTCATCAACTTAATGTTGGCAACGTATTGCTGAGCATCAATTGAAGGATGTTTGATAAGGTAGTTGATGTGCTTATCTACAAACGGAATCAGGTTGTCCGGGTAGGTTCCGGAATTACTACTATAAGTAGAAGTTGTATTGTAGGTTTCGCTTTTAGCCATTAGGATAAGCTGGCGAGTAATTTCTTGGCCTTCTTCGGTGTCTGCGAAGCCGTTACGATTTTTAGTTGCTGACACGCCTAGCTCTTAACCGCTTTAGGTTTTTTGGTTTCTTTTCGCCCTTTGTCTTTTGACATACCACTTCCTCGTTCACCGTTACTATGTAACCAGTATACGCCTAAACTTGACACACAGCTAATCTCATACCAAAACATAACTAGTTAGAAACTTCACTCAGTCGTATAAAAACATATGACACTATAACCTGTGCGGAGGACGAACATGGAACAAAGCGGATCACCAGGTTATATAGAATCAAAGAAGAACAGCGAGTTTTTTAGCTGGCGCATGTACCAAGCCCTTGGCAATATTATTATGCGAACAGCTGCTCGTCGCCGCAGAAATGCGGTTCAACTCCAAGCCATGCAAGAAGAGAATAGGGCCAGTCGCTAAGTAGTGGCCGCGTCGGGCGTTTCTAGAAATAGAAGAGTAGCATCGGATAGTTCACCTGCTTGACGAATCTCGGGTACAGTCATAAATTGCATACTTGGATGCTTTTCGGGCTCGCCATTACGAACTTTGCCTTCATATTTCTCGACTTCGAACAGATGGTGAATAAGGTTTACTATCTTACCGTCACGACTATAGCTGTATGGTCGTTTGGCAATTTCTTTTGCTTTAATAACGGTAATGCCGCATTCCTCTTTAACCTCAGTGCACATTCCTTGATACGCGCTCTCGCCTGGCTCGGCCTTTCCGATTGGAATAGTCCAAAAGCCAAACTTCTTGTGCTTAAACATCAAGATCTTGCCGTCGACATCCTTAATGACCGCACTAACGGCAACATGATCCACTAGATCACCTGGGGTGTAGTTTGTATCATTCATTCTTTAATAGGGCTGATTATTATTCCGCATCCAATAGATGGCGTTCTTGCCGCAGGCTTCGTCTAGGCTCGCGCGCATGGCCTTGATGTTCGAATCGATTATGCTCTCTTGTATCTCTAGGGTTCGGCCTTTGTAGCCTGTGCTCTTAAATAAGATTCCAGTATTTTGGCCAGGAAATGGTTGGCCATCGGTCGTCCAAGCCATAACTTCACTGGAAACGACTATGCGGTTAATGGAGCATGATCGTAGTGCGGTCTGGGCTTGTTCTATACTAGACCACTCCATCGAGCTTATTTCGGCAGCATAAGCTGCATTCGAATCGTCACGGTATGCAACAACGCAGGTAGGCCGAGCCTTAAGAATGGCATCAACATATACCTTGTAGTCTTTAGAGTTACCCATTAGTTTGTCCGCTGGCAGGTTTGACTTACCTTTAAACAAAAGCTCCACTTGGTTGTTGTTGTCTCGGTATACCTCCCGTAGTTGACAAGTACTAATCAGGTTAAGTACTTCTGTGCGTGGTAGGGGCTGGTCGTGTTGCTGTTGCTTTACGGCTGCATATATACCAGCAGCTACTACTGCGGTTACCGACAAACCGACAAAAACCTGCAAATATCTACGCAGTGGCAGAGTAGTCTTTTTGATGTTCAATAACAGGAAAGCCAACGGTAGGATGGGTCCCAGAATCCAAAAACCCATAATCAGCGGGAAGAGGGCGAGTCCTGCCGGTCCGCTGCCAACCGATATACCCAGCACTAAAAGTACCACTATATACACCAACCCTGCAGCTACAAGTAACGTAAGGAATGGTGATTTTGAAGACATAACTTTTTTACTAGTTGTCTTGCCATCACTGATTAGGATTTTAGGGAGCGCAGATAAGGCGAGTACACCAAAAAGGACAATGTAGCAGTATGCAATAACCCTGAACACCCAGGGAAGTGTCTGGGCGCTATCGATGTAGCTGCCAACTTCGATAATGCCTTTCCAGAAATTACTAAACAGCAAAAATGACAATCCAGTAACGACACCAACAATTCCGGCTACGAGTTCGTTCTTTCCACGATCGTTCAAATTCATTACCTAAGATTATGCACTGGGTAGGTAAAAAAGACCAGATTTAACCATCCCTGAGGATTAGTGGGATGGCAGACTGGGGAATTCTTCTCACTTGGATCGTTTGCTTTCCTTCGATAACCTGTTTCATGAGTCGATGGAGTCCATCCAATATGAGCCAGCGATCCCTCCAAAACATAATGTCTATGGGGTAATTAGTATCGGCCTCCATAGTTCGGTTGTATTCTTCCGGGTGTTCCTGTGGTTGGTCAATAACTTCTTGTGGTTTTACGTCATAAAATCCATCTGGCCGTGACCAAATAAAAGGTATGTCTAAATGCCACATTAACTCATCAATTGAAGTCACTTCGGTTGGTACGTCTAAGGTCCAAACCTTTCGCTCGTCCCAACTAAAGTCAAACCCAACCTCTTGAATAATTGCTGGTAATTCTCGCGCCATATTTAAATAATAACAAGAAGGGTTAGCTTAACAGGGCTCCGCCATCAACGACTATTTGCTCGCCCACCATGTAGCTGGACATATCGCTGGCTAAGAAAAGGGCAACCGTACCAATTTCGTCTGGTTCTCCCATGCGATGCATAGGAATCTTAGCCATGAAGGCTTTGGTGCTGGCGGCCATTTGCTCGGCTGATGCTCCTTTGCTCATGGCTGCAACACCTGGTGTGGCAACCCCTCCTGGGGCAATGGCGTTAACTGATATCTTGTGCTCGGCCAGCTCTAAGGCAGAGTTTTTGGTAAAGCCCCAAACGCCGTGCTTAGAAGCATCGTAGTGGGCCAGTCCGACCATGCTTGGATGCAAAGCGTCTATTGAAGTGATGTTGATAATCTTGCCTCCGCCTTGGGGTTTCATGACCTCGGCGACATGCTTGGTGGTTAGGAAAACGCTTCGTAAGTTTACATGTATAACTCTTTCGAAATCCTCGGCTGACATCTGGGCCACCGGAGCGGAAGGAAAAATACCAGCATTGTTGACTAGTATGTCTACGGAGCCGAATTTTTCTTTGCAAGCGGCAATCATGGCCACCACTTGGGCTTCGTCAGAGACATCTACTGTAAAGCCCTCGGCTTTCCAGCCCTTGGCTGTTAGCTCTTGAGCGGTTTTTTGGGCGCTGGCCTCGTCTATGTCGGCTACCAATACCGCAGCTCCGGCTTCGGCCAACCGATAGGCGATGCCTTGCCCAATGCCTTTGGCACCACCGGTAACAATGGCTGCCTTACCACCTAGATTTAGTAGTTCTTGAATTGTTTTCATTTTGTTTACCCTCGTTATTTTCTGTCTTTCATAATTATCACTCTTTTACAAAGTTTAGCAACTCAAATCATTTCTCTCTACGATGTTACTATTTGGCTAAGTTCGCATGTATGTCCTTTCTGCGTTTAAAACGCGGGTTACCAGTGATTATTTCTCGGGTTGGGATTATGCGACCGCGTTTTTTATGCGAGTCAGGGAGTCCAGTTAGTAGCAAGTAGCCTTGCCAATGATCTTTACCGACCTCGAGTTCTAGATGTGTGTGGTCTGACACGTAGGCTTCGTCCTCGACTCGGTATACGTAGTAGTGGCCTATGCTTAGCACGCAGTCGTTTATGTGTACCTTGTGCGACGATACTAATATTTCTCCGTATTCAGTGGTCTCGACCCATGCGTAGGTATCATTATCTAGGTACAAGATTTTGGTGTTGTGCTTAGTTTCGACAAGTTTGTAGAGTCCAGTTTTAAGAAGCGTAATCATGGCAATCCTAATCTTGGTTATGTTCCAGGCAACGAGATTCTATGTACTCTACAAAACCTTCGGCGCAGGTTTGGTTAAGTGTACGCATGGAGTAGTTCTTTACTTTGGTGTGCAGAATTACAACCGAGCCAACTCCTGCTCGTGAAAAGTTAACACCGCTTACGACGTCATAGGTTAGTTCGTCTTCGTTTACGAACATAGGTTTTTTATCGAGATAGATTACTCTTCTGTCTGTTGCTACCAGCATCACCGATCCTTCTTCGTTTCGTCCATACACCACACCACCAATATGCTCATCCTTGTGAATAATGTGTGGTAAGTAGCGACTTTCCATTTTGAGTAAACCGTATTTGGTCACGCCCAGTGCGGTAAGCTCGTTCTTTATCCTTTCGCTATGACTCACAGGATTTGCTTTCATAATTTGTGCTTGCCGCTCGTCGTTAACGAGTAGACCCCTTCTTAAATAGTTTGATCGTGGTAGTGCATACATAACTTTTCCTCCCGACTCTATTCAACCAATTTCGACAGTTTGGTTCGTTGAGCTGAATCAAAACAATCATGTGATTCTAGTCACAGCAAAAGGTTAAACATTCCGACAGGATAGAGAAGTAGGATAGTACTATGTCAAAGCACACCAGACCATCGGTCGTATCTTCGGAAAATAACAGGCGAATTTTCGAGTTTTTACAGTCTGAACCCGTTGGCGTACTTGCTACCACCAACCAAGATGGTAGCCCCCAAGCGGCAGTTATTTATTTTTCTGTTGATGAGGACTTTGTTATTACCTTTACTACCAAGAGCGAAACTAAAAAGTACACAAACCTACAAAATAATAATCAGGTTATTAAAATGGATCCGTCACTTATAACCATGGCGGTGTTCGCACGTCCCGACCAGGGGGCTACGAGATGTACCAAGCCATTACATTCTAAACTTCGGTGCCTAGCTTTTTTTCTAACGCCTCGAGGTTAGTAATAGTAATGCGTTTAGTCCCTACTCGCACAAGTCCATGATCTTTGAGCTTATGAAGTTCACGGCTTACGGTTTCTCGCGAGAGTCCCGAGCGAGCAGCCAAATCATTTTCGCTGGTGTTAAGTAATATGTTATTGTTCTGTTGTTTTTCTCCAAAACGACGGCTTTCGATAATAAGTTCGTAGAGCAGCCTGCTTTGGGCGGTGCCCGACATTAGGTGCACGACACGGCCAAGCAACCCATCCATGCCTCGGTACAGTCGGCTAAGCAGATCCAGCATGACATCGGGGTTTGAGCGTATAAACTCTAGGGCGTCTTTGGCCGGAACAATATGTAGCTCGGTGTTGGCCTCTGTCTTATAAAAGTAGTGGTTCTTGGTTTGGTTGATGGCCCAAGACATAGGGAAGAAAGCAGGGGGCTTAAAAATGTTTACAATTACTTCATCACCCCGGTAAGAAACATCGTACTTACGGACTCGACCTTTTGTAATGTAAAAGATATAGTCGGGGTCTTCGCCGGCAAAAACCAAAATCTGTCCTTTGGTGTAAGAGCGCTTAGGATACGAAGAGAATTTTTGATTAATCTTGGCGGTTACATCTGTTGCCATAACAAATCCTTTAACCGCACTATATAACTATTGATGCAAATGCGCAAACTTTATCAGTTTGATCCAAAGCCAGTGTTTAGTGTGGTAACAGCAAGGACGCCTAAGCCTACAGGGTCAGCGATCTCACTAACATCCGCATCGGTGTCGAGTGGTCCGTTGTCGACAATTGTGTAGGTAACTCGTAGGGCGTGAGCTCCGCCGTAAGTGGTTTCGAAGTAAGCTAGGCTTGGGGTTCGTTGAGGGTAAACAGTTTTGCAATACCCCATGCAACTAGCGCGTAAACTCCAATGGCCACCAAAATTGATGGTTCAAATACGGAACTTACGCTGCCAGAGCTCGCTGATGTAACGCCAAAGATCGAATCGAATGGTGCACTAAAGACTTTGCTGACGGTATAGATAAAGTTCACAAATGCATTGCTCGCATTTGCTCCTGCAATTTTTAGTACAAAACGGAAAGCCAGGATGATGGCGATCAGTCCGTAGATGTACCAAATAATATTTGCAATGGTGACTTTAGGGTCGACATTTGTTTTGGTGGTTTGTGCTCGTTCGGTGACAACTGATCCGTCGTTAGCGGCAACTTGTTGTTCTCGGTTAATGACCTTTTTTACTTCTTGCATGTTTGTCTCCCATTATTCTTAACTTAAGAGTACTGCTTAAAGAGCAAGGTAACTGCAAGAATACTTACAGCT
>CAZKKJ010000005.1:0-19807 GCA_964553355.1 uncultured Candidatus Saccharibacteria bacterium
AACACCGTACTTGGTAATTCTGCTAAGAGCGGTGGTATCCGCGGCGATGTTTTGCTGGGCTTGGCGCTTGGGCCGGTCTTTAACAGCTGCAGTCCAACCTATGCCCTTATTGTGGCAAGTGTTCTGCCGGCATCTTTGGGCAAAGGTATTACATACCTTGTTGCCTACGCCGTTGGTCTTGGCTCTATGTTGCTGCTCATCGCGTATCTTGGCCAGTCACTTATCAAGAAGCTGGGTTGGCTGTCTAACCCATTTGGATGGTTCAAGAAAACCATTGGTATTGTGTTTATCCTCGTAGGTTTGCTGGTTATCTTTGGCCTAGACAAAGACATTCAGTCGTTTGTTTTAGAAAAGGGATGGTATGACCCGGTGCTGCGGCTAGAGCGGCGATTTGAATAACGTTTTGAGAGTAGAGTTAGATTACCTTCGGCTTAGTAGTACGCGCAGTAAGAAACTTGTGGGCGTCACAGACCAAAAAGACTGCGGCACAGGCGGCAATCACCGCCAATAGGGCATCACGACCATCTAGACTTACCAGCCCAAAATATTGCTTAAGAGGCGTACAGAAGATGGCGATGTTTACCAAAATGGATCCGCCAATGGCCAGTAGTAGTCTGACGTTGGGGCGTATGAAGTTGTAGGTCCATGAGTGGTGGTCGAAGTTCATGTTAAGGGCGTTGGCCCATTGGATGACGATGAGCGTTAGAAAGGCGATGGTCTGGGCATATGCTAGGCCCTGGGACAAGTGTAACTTAAAGGTAATAAGCACGGTCACGGCCATAACAACACTTAGGGTAATGGCTCGGCTGAGGTGGACTTTGTCCAGAAGTGGTGCATTGGGGCTGCGGGGTTTTTCTTGCATATGATGACTTTCACTGGGACTGAGCCCCAAGGGGATGACGGAAACGCCGTCTGTAGCCAAGTTAACCCACAACACCATTACGGCAGTGATAGGCAAGGGGATATTGAGGAGTAGTGCGCTCAGCATGGTAAGGACCTCGCCGCCGCTGGTGGCCAATAGATACACTACCATCTTGCGAATATTGGCCAGCACGGTGCGCCCCGAACGAACGGCATTAATTATGGTGTGGAAGTTGCTGTTTATCAGCACTATGTCGCTGGCGTCTTTGGCGGCGTCTGCGCCACTGCCCATGCTCAGCCCGGCGTCGGCTTCTACCAGGGCAGGGATGTCGTTTACGCCATCGCCTGTCATGGCCGTGATCTCGTTTTGTTTTACACTACGCAATAAAGCGTACTTGTGCTCGGGTAGTACTCGGCCAAACACGGTTATCTTTTCTAAGGCCTGCCGGATCTTTGTGTTCGAGCCGCTGGCCAGCAGGCTGCTGTCGGCAACTTGGTCTGGGCTCGTAGCAATGCCTGTTTGCAATGCTACATATCGAGCAGTCTCTACATGGTCACCTGTTAACATGACAACTTTTATACCCGCCTGGTGAGCCTCTACAATGGCTTGTTTAATGCCGGTACGTAATTGGTCGCTCAGAGCAATAAAGCCTTCGAACTGCATATTGGCCAGGGTGCTAGCATCTAGTTTTGTAGGCAGGCTGGTGAACTTTTTACTAGCAAAACCAATGGTGCGTTGCCCGCGGCTGGTAAATCTTTGCACGGCTTTAGCAGCGGAAGCGCCTGCTTTGCTGTGTGCCAGAATTTGTTCTGGCGCTCCTTTAACAAATAACTCGTAATTACCATTGTGGTGCCAGATCGAACCGCTTAATCTTTGTTGCTGATCAAAGGGAAAGTCGTGCACCTTGTCCCCCTTAAGATTGTGATGACCAACTTCTTTAAGGAGTAGCTCGTCCAGCGGATCGGCGGCGTGTTCGGTACTACCATTCAGGCTGGCTTGGACGGCTTGTAAAAATACTTTTTGGTCTGCATGGGGTGTAAAACTTTCAGCAATGGCTAACTTATTCTTGGTTATGGTGCCGGTTTTGTCGGTGACGATTAACGTTACGGCTCCCATGGTTTCCATAGCCGACAAATTCTTTACCAAGGCTTTTTGTTTGGCCATACGATGCGCACTGAAAATGAGCACCAAAGTCATGGCCACCGGCAGGCCCTCGGGTACGGCCGAGACAATAAGGCTAAGAGTAAAACGTAGGGCTTCGTCCAGATGAATACCCCGGGCGATGGCCAAACCAAACACTACTACCGAGACACTGCCGATACCAATCAGTAGTTTTTTGGTCAGATCATCGATCTTAGATTCAATGGGCGTTTTGCCTTCGTCTGCTTCGGACGCTAGTTTATTGATAGTTCCCAGCTGAGTATTATCGCCAGTGCTGGTAATAAGCAGCAGCCCCGTGCCAGATCGTACATATGTTCCTTTAAAGAGCATATTTCTTTGGTCGTATACTTCTTTTTTGCCATTCAATGCCGAGGCTTGTTTATGAATAGGAAGCGACTCGCCGGTTAGCAACGATTCATCTGCCTGCAGATGGCTGACATCGATCAGGCGGCCGTCGGCCGGCACCTTCATGCCCTCGCCTACATGCACAATGTCGCCGGGCACTAACTTCTCGGCTGCAAGCTCAATGGTTTTCCCGTCGCGTACTACGTCGCGTAATTGTTTATCTTGGGCCCGAAGTGTGTTAAGGACACGGCCAACAGAGAATTGTTGCACGTAGTATATCAGGGCGTTCACCACGATGATGACGCTGATAATTGCTGCCTCAAACCACTTACGTTCGTATGCGCTCAGTAGCGCAGCGGCAATAATGACCATGGCAAAGTAGCTGGCAAACGGTTCCAGGATTCTTTTTAACAGCGAAATTTTCTTGGCACTTAGTTCGTTGGGCCCAAAGCGTTTTAGTCGCTTTCGAGCTTCCTCCGCCGATAGGCCGTGGTGCGAGCTTCCTGCTTCAGACAGCGCTGCATCAATTTCTACGTTGTATACTTCCAAATCTACCCCTTACCTAAGCCCGCCAATAACTATAACCATCATACCAGAGATAAACGTGGAGGCAGACTTCCCTAGCTAATCAAGCGGATGCTCAGGCCAATACCGCCAAACTCGCTTGTAACATAGGCCGGTTGGCCGGGTGAGCTGAGTGCAGCGTCGAACTTGTAGCCCAGTAAGTCAAAGCCGTGCATTTGTTTCTCGGTGTCCGAACGAGACGTAATAAGCCAGCGAGCAAAAGCACCCCGAGCGATTTTGGAGTGCACGGTTACAAACTTAGGCTTACCGGTTTTAGGGTCGGCAGTAAAAAACTGTGGTGTAATCACCCGTGCTGCGTCAACAAAAGGCAATACGGTCTTGCTGTATTCTACCGAGCTGGTATTTATAATCAGGCCGCGGGGAGGGAGTTGCAGGGCAATGCTCTCGCCCCAGAAGGTGTACAAGTTGTTAAACTTGGCGGCCGGGAGTTTGTACATTAGCTCTAAGCGATAGGGCATGATGCCGTCGTACGGACGAATTAGGCCGTACAGACCAGATAAGATAACCAGGTGCTTATTGGCGTAATCTCGGTCACTTGCCGAAAGTTCGAGAGCTTGCAGACCACTGTAAATATCGCCCTTAAAGCAGTCTATGGCCAAAGATTGATTAGCTGGATTAGTGTTCCAGGCAGCATAGGTGGCTGCTGTTTTTTCGGCCAGGGGCAGGGAAATCTTCATGCTACTGGCAAGTTGTGGGGCACTGAGTGTTTTTATGTAGGCTTGCAATTCCTTGGCCTGGTCTAAAAGTGCGGGCGTCTGTAAGTCTTGCTTACTGGGCGCAGCCTGCATTGTTTTTGATGAGTGCAGCAGGATGGTCAGACTCATTAGCGATTGTTGTTTTCGATGATGGATAGAATGTTGCCGTCTGGGTCGGTAAACCAAGCAATGGCTGGCGCACCCTTGCCGCTGTCGTCACGGGCAACGCCTTTTGCATCGGTTTTTATGTATTCGTTATCATATTGTTCAAAGGTTACGCCCTTACCAGTCAGTTCTTCTACGGCTGCGTCGATATCTTTGACAAGCAGGTTAAGCACGGTAAAATCTGCCGCTTTGTGGCCGTCGCCTTTAGGATAGAGCATGGTTTGACCACCTCCAGGTAGTTCGATCTGCAATATGCCCATGTCTTTGTCTACTTTGGCCGAAAGTCCCAACGTTTCGCTATAAAATTTTTGTGCCGCATCGGCGTCTGTAACCGAAAAACTGCTAAATGAATGAACTATTTCCATACGATTCTCCCTTATCACTTTTCCTATTATAGACCCGACTGTCGACTTGACGTTAAACAACATATACTAAGGACATGCATTATAAATTGGCAGCCGTACTGTATAACCCCAAAAGCACCGGCGATAGTGAAAAACTAGCACGACGATTTGCCAAACGACTGGAGCGGGCCAAGATTGCCGAACAAGTACAAGTAGTCGCTACCGAGCGCCCCAAGCATGCCCAAGACTTGGTATCACAACTGGCACGTAAGAATTCGCCCCTCTATGTTATTTCATCTAGTGGCGATGGCGGCTACAACGAGGTGGTCAACGGAGCGATGGCTGCAGAGGCTGCGGGTGGGGAAGTTATAACTGGCTTACTGCCTTCAGGCAACGCTAATGATCACTATAAAGCCGTTCACCGCCCATACATTTTGCGCCAACTCAAAGCAAACAAAGTGCGTCATATTGATCTGCTCAAGCTGGAGGCAACCATAAAAGGCAAGTCGTGGCAGCGCTATGCTCACAGTTACATCGGTTTTGGTATTAGCTCTAAAATCGGCAGAGCGCTTAACCAGGCTGATCTTACTCCCGCCAAAGAAATCCTTATTTCTGCCAAGGCTTTTTTAGATTTTGAGGCGTTCGAGGCCAAAGTAGACGGCAAAAAACAGTTCTTTCACAGCATTTTGGTCAGCAATGTCGGTAAAATGTCCAAATATCTAAAGATAAGCAAGCACGCTCGGGTAGATGACGGAAAGTTCGAGGTTATTACCGCCGAGGCAGACAAGACTAAGCTTATCGGTGCACTGGTAAAGTCGGCTACTCTGGGCATCCCACACGAAAAACAAGTCAGTTCGTTTACCTTCGAAACCATAACCACCCTGCCCGTCCAGCTAGACGGCGAAGTGTACACCATAGATGCTGGTAGTAAAGTACGCGTTAGTATTGCTCGGCGTAAACTGGGGTGTATAATTTAGGCAATTATGAAGGGCACAAGTCCAGATCAAACCTATGAAGCTGTACTATCTCCTGCAGTGCCAGCGAATTTTCTTTACCAGTCAGACAGGCCAGTAACGGATGACGTAGTGCATTATGTTCTTAAGTATATGTTTGGTCCTACGCAGTACGATGTTGTGCCGTCGCTCGAACAATTTCCGCCCCCTGCTAGCCCGGTACCTGACGTTGACCTGCCGCCACCGTCTGCCAGCGAGCGATCCTTTCTAGACAGTATGCAACCACGGCAAATATAGCGCTCGAGTCGACGGGCTGCTACAATATTTCTAATGCTTAAACTTCGTGACAATCAGAGTGGTCTAATCCCCTTGCTTATCTGTATTCTAGCGGTCGTTATTGGTCTGATCGTGCTGGCGTATATGCGTGTCCAATCGAGCAATTAGGGACATTTACCCCTGTTGTAGTAATGTGCCTACACGTGTAAAATAGGCGTAAGTATCATGTCCGAATCATACACCGTATTACCAGAGGTTCGTCACAATCCGCGTAGTGGCGAAAATATGGACGCCATTGCTGCCGAGCTCATGGCGCCACCTCGTAATCCTCTTGATCAAGAAGAAAAAGAAGAGCTTTTTCGGTTTGAGGATGAATTATTAAACGGTGTCTATCAATCGCCGGCTGGTGGGTTAGAGCTAGCGCTATTACCCGAAGGCACCGATATACTGGAAATTAATGAAAAGTTTAGCTATGCCGAAAGCCGCCACGAACTAAGTCTTGATTACTTTACAACCGACGAAGGCCGACAGGCATTGCATGATGCTCACTTAGATCTAGAACCCGATGCCTCGTCTCACGACATCTCTCATGCCCTCCGTAAACATGCTTTTGACCTTGGTGAGGATACGCTTAAAAAATGGTCCAAAGCGAGCGAAAAGTTTGTGGCCGCAAAGATTGCTCAAGCTGTGGTTGCCGAGCAGAACATGCCCGATCCCGAACGCATGGTCGTGTATAGCGATGTGTCCAATATTTTTCGTCGTGCAGATGGCTTCTTTTCGTTTAGGCGGTTTCTGACTCGGGTTATTCCCCAAGAAGCTCAGCAGCACACTGGCGACAATCTTGGTATGGCTCGCAGTGCGGTGATCGACATGTACAAAAAACGTATGACTGCCGAGATTACCGTACTGTACCCAGAACTACTTCATATCTGGGGGCAAGCCGAAGAAATGGCCCCAGAGTTAAAAGCTCTTATCCATAACACTATGCAGCAGATTAATTTGCCTTTGGCGCGGATGGGACCTCGGTTTGTCGAAAAACAGCGCCCTATTGTGGTCATGCTGGACCGTCTGCGTAATGGCAGTAGTGAAGGGCCAGATGGCCGAAGTCGTACAGCAGTTAGCGAAGCGGTAGAGACATTGTTCGCTCAAGAGGCCGAGACAGCCGAAGCCCTAGAAGACCAGCAAAGTGAATTCACCCCAGAAGAAATTGCCAAGCTCGATACTATCAAATTTAACGCTGAGCAGATGCAAGCGTTTTGCAAAGCTGTCTTGCAACAGATGGGCAAACTTAGCAGCGAGCCAGACGAAACATTCTATGCCGGCCGCCCCGAGCATGCTAAAGATGGTCTGTGGCAAGTTGTCGTTCGCCGCGACAAGGCTACAAGTGCTATGGGTGCCGAAGAACCAGCGGGAATCTTTGAAATTCCCGAAAAGTTTAGTCGCGGTATGACCAAAGCTACAGCCCCAGTAGGTGTTATCCCCGGCGCGGCGCACGAGATTACGCATATATACCAACATGACAATGGTCGTAACGCGCCGGGCAGCTTAGCGTTGGCCCGCAATTTAAAAGGTAAACGTAGTGTAGTTATGGCCGAATCGGGAGCCAAAATTACCGAAGCTACATTACAGAAACGTCTGTTTGGTCGCCCGTTACCGGATAGCCCGCACTACGCCCGGGCCATTCAGACTATCGAACGCGGTGGCGGCGAAATAGACGCTGTGAATGCTTATTACCAAAGTTATCTCGATCAAAATCCTAACGCCTCACCAGAGAGCGCTGCCGACACTGCTGTTAGCCGCGTAAAGCGGCTTATCCGTCGCCGGGGTGGCTTTGATTCCCAGGCCCTAGACTACGCCGAGACGGCGGTTATTGCCGGTGCCGCCCAAAAACTACCCCAAGACATACGGGACGTTCTGTTCTCGCAAGCAGCATTTGATCCTAATGACTACGTAACACTTCATCAGTTTGATATCTTGCCTAAACGCGTCGAGCCATTCCCTATGGAACAGTACATCGGCATTGTGGTGCCCATGCTTCGTGATATGCTAGCAGACATGGACGGAAACGAATGAAAAAAGTATTAGTATTGTCATCTGCCGAATCAGTAGAAAATGTTCAAATCAACGATGATTTTGTTCGCCAAATCAACGACCAGGCCAACGACTATTCTATAGAGTGGCGACACTACCGCGATATTAGTTTGCAGCTTAGCCCCGACGGGCTAGAAGCAGTTCTGTTGCCGGAAAAGCGATCAATTACAGATTTTGATATGGTCTACTTTAAGTCCTACTACCGCTACGCCGAAGTTGCCGTTGCTCTTGCTGAAGTCCTAGAAGCTAAGAATGTGCCATTCATCTGCAGTGAGCTTAAAAACTATATCTCGTTCTCTAAGCTTTCACAGTATGCGCGTTTCGCTCGCCAAGCATTACCGATCCCGGCAACCCTGTATGTTCCCCATGGCCACCTTCTTGACCACTACGACTACATCATCGAAACACTCCAGAGCCCATTTATCATGAAGGCCAGCGACGGCAAGGGCGGGGATGCCAACTTCTTAGTCCGAGACCAGTCTCAGTTTGCTACCATCGTTGCCGATCATCTTGGAGTAGACTTTGTGCTGCAATCGTTTGTGCCCAACGAGTATGACCTCCGTCTACTCGTTCTTAATGGCAAGACAGAATTGGTTATCAAGCGGCAACGCCAAGACGATACGACTCACCTTAATAACACTTCTAAGGGGGCAGGGGCCAGTAATGTTCCGGTCAGCGACATCGCTGATTCGGTTTTGGATCTTGCTCATCAGGCTGCCAACATCATGCAGCGCGAAATCGCCGGCGTAGATATTATGTTTAACAGCCAAACAGGCAATCCCGTTCTGCTAGAAGTAAATGCCAGCCCACAGGTAGCAAGTGGAGCGCTTCAAGCAGAGAAGATTGACTTATATTGTAAAATGTTCTATAATACCCTATTCAAACAACGATAAGTTTGTAAGAATAGGCATATGACACGATTCCAAGTAATTATAGGTCGCACTGAAGATGTTGATTTTGTTGGTGTAGCCGACAAGATCCCCTCAAAGATTGATACCGGCGCGTATCGTTCTTCGGTTCACTGTACCCAGACCCAGCTCATTACCAAGAACGGACATCCTGTTTTGGTAGCTACGCTATTTGGTCACCCCTGTGCTCCTGAACAAAAAGTCGTAGAGTTTAAGGCTTTTCAGAAAGTTTTAGTTACTAACTCCTTTGGCAAACAAGAGGAGCGTTATGCCGTTAAAATGCGCGTTAAGCTAGGTCCCAAGGTGTTCTCATCTTCTTTTACGCTGGCTAACCGCGAGAACACCCTTATGCCGGTGCTTATTGGTCGCAAACTACTAAAGAACCGTTTTGTAGTGGATGTATCCAAAAATGGTGTCCATAATCGATTAGAGATGAAAAAACTATTTAGCGGACGACTACTTGTCGACGAAGAAGATTTTGAGGAATAGATCATGAAAATAGTTATTTTATCCAAAGGTGCAGCTAACTACACCACCAAAAGACTAAAAGAAGCTGCCAGTGCACGTGGTCACGAAGTAAAAGTGGTTAATTACGCCAAGTGTTACATGACCATAGAAAAAGGTAATGCGGTTATATATTACAAGGGTCAGCCAATCCACGATGTCGACGCAGTTATTCCGCGCATCGCTCAGTCGCTTACTAAGTACGGCTCATCGGTAGTGCGACAGTTCGAAATGGGTGGTGTTTTTACCGCTGCAAGCTCATTGGCAATCGTCCGTTCTCGCGACAAGCTACGCTCATACCAATTACTTGCTAAGTATGGCGTGGGTGTACCAAAGACGGTCTTGGCCCGTGAAACCGCCGAGTTCGACGAAGTCATCGAGCTTGTTGGCGGTACCCCAGCAATTATCAAGGTAGCTCGGGGGACTCATGGTAATGGAGTTGTACTAGCCGAAACCAAGAAAGCCGCCAAAGCGGTAATGCAAGCCTTTTATGTAGAGGGTGTGAACTTCTTTGTGCAAGAATTCGTCGAAGAATCTGCCGGCGAAGACATCCGTGCGTTGGTGGTTGGTGGTCGGGTAGTAGCTGCAGTTAAGCGCCAGAGCCTTGACGATGACTTTAGATCCAATACTCACCAAGGTGGTGTTGGTGTTAAAGTAAAGCTAACACCCGAAGAAGAAAAAACTGCTATCAAAGCTGCCCGAGCCATGGGCTTGCCAATCTGTGGCGTTGATATGATGCGTTCCAGCCGTGGTCCGTTGGTGCTCGAGGTAAACTCTTCTGCAAGCATCAAAACCCCAGAGTCTATTACTAAGCGAGACCTGGCAACTCCGATCATTGAATACATCGAACGTAACGCCAAGGGCCGTCGCAAAAAAGACCGCGTCGGCGCCTAATTCGCCAGTCGTTTAGATCAAAGGTTTTATCTGTTAAAATGAGGACATGAATCCGCTTGTCCTTATGGCGCTAATCGTCGCTGTACCCACGATGTTAATAGTCTTGGCTCGCGCCAAAGCCGCGCTGGTTTTTATGGCTCTGTGTGTGGGTACTGTCCTCAGTACTTTTGTGGGCGACTCGGCTCTGGACATGGTCCAAACGTTTTTTAAGGGTTATAACGCTACCACCCAGGCCGTTGTGCAGATTGGCTTGCTTGTCGTGCCCATGTTGCTTACCTTATTGTTCTTGGCCAAGACACTGAGCTCTTCCCAATTTCTTATCAATATCTTTCCGGCACTGTTAACTGGTGTAACAACGCTGCTTTTGGTTACGCCACTTTTACCCGGCGGGACTATGAATAGTATTTATGGTACCGAAATCTGGAGCCAATTAACCGCATATCAGGCGGCAATTGTTTCGGTTGCAGCTTTAACCAGCTTGGCTCAACTATGGGGTGGCGGCCACTCGGCTCGCCAAAAAGACAGGAGAAAGAAGCACTAATCCCCGAATATTATTCTGGAAGTTTATCTTTGCTGATTATTTTTTTAGAGACGGCACCCACAAATAGACGGTAGGCAGGTCGGTTTTCTTTTGCGTAGGTAATAAGGCTACCAAGTTGCTTTTGGCAACCCAGGCATGTCAGATCGTTCCCCGTAGGAGTGGTATGTATGAACCTATCAACGTACATACGCTTGAATAGTCCTGGCCCATCTTTTTGGTAGTAGCATACATGCGTTGCGCAGCTGGCGCACTTTATGTCTAGGATACGAGAAGTACCACGGGATCTTTGGTAGCTATCTTTCTTAAACTTGTACATGACTACCGATTTTCGATCCCGTCTAGGTGTAGAGTATCACTTTCGTCGTTGTGAGTACCGCCGCTACCCACGTGCTTGTCGCCGATCTGCGGGCCTTTTTGATTACATACACCAAGGCCATGGCATGGCCGTGACCAAGGTCAAAGTCTTTTTTCAGCCAGGCAACAATCTCGCCCGCTTTGGTATCGGGACCAAAACCTTTTGCTGTGGCCAGCTCGATAAACTGGTTCGGTGTTTTGCCGGTCTTTTGCTCAATGTTATCTAGATACGCTTGGAATGACATGTAATTCTCCTGAGCTAATAATATCAAAAAAGAGCCATTGCTGGCTCTTGAAACAAAATGGAGGGTCCAGTGGGGGACAACCTCGCAACTACAGCCATGCTCGGAACAAGTTCCTGCGCGTGGCTTTGTTAACCGAACCCACGACACGAATCTGCTAACCAAGCTTCTGTCGTGGGTTTAAGCCTGATGCACCAATTCAAAAACCCACCATTCGGTGGGTTCTTAAATTGGAGGGTCCAGTGGGACTCGAACCCACGACACCCTGCTTAAAAGGCAGGTGCTCTAACCAGCTGAGCTATGGACCCTTGAATGAGACAAACCTAACGGTTTTTCTCTTCGCGCCGGGCCAAAAATGCGATTTTGGCTCGGGCTGCTCTTTTCCCTTTTTGGAGAAATTAACTCCTTACATTATCCCGATTTTGGTGGAAAAGTCAATGTACCAAGCTTTTGTTTAACAGATAAGGGCAGGGTATGCTGCGGGCATGGGGCAGAGGGTTTTTGGGCGCACGACGATTATTAGTGTTGGTTTGACGGCATTTTTATTAGGCCTAGTTTTAGGGCGCTATTTATTTATAGGGCAGGTGATTTGGATTCTAATTGCGGTTTTACTGTTTACCCCCCTGCTCTTTCGTCGAAGTTTGCTTAGCTTGTTAAGTATAAGCATTATAGGTTTGCTGCTGGGTGCTTTTCGTGGCAACACTTATCGTCAGCAATTACTCCCCTACTCTGTCCTGGCCAAACAGCCAATTACCATTATGGCTACCGCCACCAGCGATGCGGTGTATGGGCAACGCGGTCAGCTGGAGTTTGATGCAGGGAACATTCAGCTATTAAAACCGTACGACCAAAAGTTAGTCGGTATTATTGGTGTGCGAGGATTTGGGGAGAACATGATCTACCGCGGAGATAAAGTGGTGGTGAGCGCCAAACTGTATCCGGCCCGCGGGGCCAGGCAAGGGCGGATGAGCTTTGCTCGTATAGAGCGGGTGAGTAGGGATAACTCGGAGGTAAATGCTTTTAGACGCAAGTTCGCAGCTGGGTTGCAGTCTGCAGTGCCGGAGCCACTTGGTTCTTTGGGCCTTGGGATTTTGATAGGACAAAGAACCACCCTACCCGACCAACTTAACCAAGACTTATCGGATGTTGGGCTCACGCACATCGTGGCAGTTAGTGGCTACAATTTAACCATTATTGTCGTGTTGGCCCGGCAACTTCTGGCCAAACGGTCTAAATACCAAAGTACCATGGTGACGCTTGGTTTGATCGGCTTGTTTTTATTGATCACGGGCAATAGCGCGTCTATTGTGCGAGCAGCTTTGGTAAGTGCTCTGAGCTTGTGGGCCTGGTACTATGGCCGGATCATTAAACCGCATCTGCTGATTCTGTTTGCTGCAGCACTGACAGCTGGTTGGTTCCCAACGTATCTATGGAGTGATGTTGGCTGGCACTTATCATTCTTGGCTTTTGTTGGAGTGCTGATTGTGGCGCCGTTATTCAAGCAAAGATTTTTGCCGCGTAAAAAACCAAAGATTATCTTGCAGCTTGTGCTCGAGACTTCTGCTGCGCAGATCATGACCCTACCGATCATCATGTTTATCTTTGGCCGTTTGTCGTTGGTTGCGCTGCTCGCCAACATGCTGGTCGTACCGCTTATCCCGCTAGCTATGGCACTAAGCACTGTGGCCGGTATTGCAGCAATGCTTGCCCCGGCACTGGCGGGCTGGTTGGCTTGGCCGGCCACAATAACGTTGACCTATGTAGTCGATATTATTGGGATAATGGCCCGGCTGCCCAAGGCCTCCATCAACCAAGCCATCAGCGTTTGGCAACTGATACTGGCCTATAGTTTGACCGTAGTGCTACTCTTTACCTGGAGCCGCAAAAAAGTTAAAATAACAGATACAATATGAGTGGACATAGTAAGTGGAGTACCATCAAACGGCAAAAGGGCGCCAAAGACGCGGCCCGTGGGGCTGTGTTTACCAAACTTGGTAACGCCATTGCCTTGGCAGCGCGCGGCGGTGCTGATCCGGACATGAACTTTACCCTGCGCTTGGCAATAGACAAAGCTAAGGCGGCCAACATGCCACTGGCTAACATCCAGCGTGGTATCGACCGCGGTTCTGGAAAACTAGGCGGTGAGCAAATTCAGGAAGTTATGTACGAGGGCTACGGCCCCGGCGGCGTGGCTATTTTGGTAGAGTGCGCCACCGACAATATCAACCGTACGTATCCCGAGGTAAAACTGGCCTTTAGCAAGCACGGCGGCAATATTGCCGAAAAAGGTGCCGTGGCCTTCCAGTTTGACCACAAGGGTATGATCCGCGTCAAAGGCGGCGGGGACGAGCTAATGCTGCAAGCCCTCGATGCCGGTGCCAGTGACTTCGAAGAAGACAGCCAAGATGGAAACCAAGAATCCGTAATTTACACCGAAAAAGCCGACCTAGCTAAAGTTCGCGATGCACTTAAAGATGCAGGCGTAGAAATATTGGAAGCCGAGCTTACTTATGTGCCCAACAACACTGTCGAGGTAACCGACGAAGCCACAGCTGGCAAGATCATGCGCATCATGGACGCCCTAGAATCTATCGACGATGTGAGCAATACTCATGTAAACTTTGACATCGCCGATGATGTCATCTTGGCATAATATGCGCATACTCGGCATTGATCCCGGTACAGGAATCCTGGGTTTTGGTGTTATAGATGTAGATACAAACGGCGGTATTCGTCTTGTGGATGCTGGTGTAATCCGCACGCCAGTACACGAAGACGATGCCGTGCGCTTGCTTACAATCTACGAAGAGCTTTCAGAGATCATTGCGCACAATAAACCATCTGTTATGTCGGTCGAAAAACTATTCTTTGCCCGTAATGTGACCACTGCCATGACGGTAGCCCAGGCCCGTGGCGTGGTGCTGCTGTTGGGTCAAAAGAATGGCGTGGAGCTACACGAATACACGCCCATGCAGATAAAGCAGGCCATCACTGGCTACGGCAAGGCCGACAAAAAACAGATGCAAGAGATGGTCAAGACTCTTCTTAAACTTAAAGAAATTCCCCGACCTGATGATGCCGCCGATGCCCTAGCTGCTGCCATTTGTTGCTCGATGACGATTAGGTAGCTCGTTGCCATACAGCCGGTTATACTGAAACTATGAATTACTTTGGTCTGCCTCCACACCGGCAGTTAAAACTTGGTTTAGGGTTAGCTCTTTTGGTTGGACTGGTGGGCCCATATATTGCTGCAATATTAGAAATTGGATATGCAGCTGGTAGTCTTGGTAGGCCAGCAGGCGCATTTCAACTACTTCTTGCTGTTGGTATCTATGGAACTATTGTCTTGACGTTTGCGCTAGGACTGGTGCTACCAGTTGTTCGTATTTTGAGCATCTCGCACCAATATGCAAAAGCATATGGGCGAGGAGATGAACATACAGTCTTTTATATTGGGCTTTGTCTGCTAGTCATTGGAATAGTACTTAATCGGTTACTGCTTACAACGCTGTCCAAAAATCCGCAAGCTTGGCTTATTGTATTGTCTCTCGGAGGTTTGGCGACAGGTTTACTTGTATTGGTTGTTGGAATCGCTTTGTTATATCGTCTTTCTGAACGCGTGTATGTGGCCAATGCCCAACGTACCAATATGGTAAGGTAGGGGTATGATCGCAACACTCACGGGCACCGTTACCGAGCACCAAAAGAACCAAGTTATCCTAGAGGTTGGATTTGTAGGGTATGGGGTGATGGTAACCGCTACCGACCAAGCTGTGTTGCCGCCTGGCAATGAGACAAAGTTATATATATACGAGCACATCAAAGAAGATGCGCACGACCTAATTGGCTTTAAGTCGCTCAGCACTAAGCAGTTATTCGAGCAGCTATTAACCGTTAAAAACATTGGACCAAAAGGCGCTTTGGCAGTACTAGATATAGGTAACGAAGCGATGGTGCGTACGGCCATTGCCGATGGTAATGTAAAGCAATTGCAAACCGCAAAGGGCGTGGGCAAGCGAGCAGCAGAACAAATTGTTGTCGAGTTACGTGATAAAGTTGGCGCGCCAGTTGGTGCTGCCGCCGAAAGTTTAGTTGGACGTGCAGGCATAAGCACTGGCGACGAAGCCGTACAGGCTCTGGTCTCGCTTGGATATTCTGACGCAGATGCTCAGGCAGCTTTAACCGAGATTGACCCCACTCTTCCGGTAGAAGAGCGGGTTAGGTTAGCACTAAGATCTTAGCCTAAGCTGCTCGTGGATAGTCAGAGTCTTCTGTGTACCAGCGAGCAGCAACAGGTTCGAGGACTACTAGTCCTGATGCGCGTTTTGGAACATTGCGCCCGATTGCCTCAATAATTTCCCACATTGAATCTCTTGGATCATCTTCGATGTTTAATTTCACTAAAGGAATGGTTGCAGGCCGAGTAGCTACTGGCGCAGTTGCTCTGGCGTCATGGCGGGCCATTCTTAGAATGGTCCATTGGTTGAATCGTTCGAGCAAATTGGGCACCAACTTTGCCGATTCTACAACTGTGTGGCCAATGATTTTGTCTAGGTGTCCAAAGGCCCGCAACTGGGCTTCGACCGGGTGATTAAAGCGGTTGCGTACAAACTGACTCTGGACATGATTTAGGGTGTCGACGGAGGTATCTGGCATGGGCAAGCGACCGATAATGACTGCGCTGCCTATTTCGCATGGCTCTATAACACCTTCGCCAAATAAAACAGTGGCGGATTCGGTAAGTTCGTCGGTAAGCCTCTGGAGGTTTCGCTGCGAGAACCGATCGATAGGGCGATAAAACTCAAGTCCATCACTCATAGTACTAATATAATATCACATATTAAGTGATAGAGCAATAACACGGGTCTGGCACGGGGCAGTGTACAATAGGACAATGGCTATTGAGCGGATTGTAGATACCGGGGCAGACGAAGCGGATGTGGTAGAGCAGGTGCTCGAGAATACGCTACGTCCCCATGACTTTGCTAATTACATCGGTCAGAAGCGGCTTAAGCAGAACTTGCAACTAGCCATAGACGCCGCCAAGAAGCGTGGTGAACCACTGGATCATATCTTGCTGTATGGGCCACCGGGCTTGGGCAAAACCACTATGGCCACAGTTATCGCCCACGAAATGGGTGCTCAGATTAGGATTACTAGTGGCCCTGCTATCGAACGCGCTGGCGATTTAGCCAGTCTGTTAACTAGCTTGCAAGACGGCGACATCTTATTTATCGACGAAGTCCACCGCCTAAACCGCAGTGTCGAAGAAGTGCTGTACAGCGCCATGGAAGACTTTAAGTTGGACATCATGCTGGGCAAGGGCCCGAGCGCCAAGAGTTTACGCCTGGATCTTCCGCATTTTACCCTTATCGGTGCAACAACTCGTGCTGGTGCTTTAGCTGCACCACTGCGTGACCGTTTTGGCATGACCCACCGTCTGGAGTTCTACCAACCTGAAGAGGTTGCACAGATTATCGAACGCGCTGCAGGGATTTTGGGAATCGATATTAAGCCCGATGCTGCTAACCAATTAGCAGCTCGAGCCCGTCTGACCCCTCGTATTGCTAACCGCCTGCTCCGCCGTGTTCGCGATTATGCCGATGTAAATGGTGACGGAATTATTGATACGGTTATTACCACAAGTGCCCTTGCCTTGCTCGAAGTTGATGATCTTGGCCTAGACCCGGGCGACCGTATGTTGCTATCTGCCATCATTGACAGCTACAAGGGCGGACCGGTAGGCATCGAGACCTTAGCAGCATTAACCTCCGAAGAGCGCAGCACCATAGAAGATTTTTACGAGCCCTACCTGATGCAGATCGGCTTACTCGAGCGCACTCCGCGCGGTCGCAAGGTTACCCCCAAGGCGTACAAACATCTCGGTAAAGAATAACAACAATTCCTGTCCTTCTCTGGTATAATCGGGGTAAATGAATGGCCCCAAACAAGATTTTAATATGAGCCTGGCCAAGATCGATGACGACGAGAAGTTATTGGCGGTCATCAAGCGCCACCCCTTTGGAATCATTAAACTCTATTTCCAGGTAATCGCAGCCTTGCTGGGCGCGGGCGGTGTTCTATACTTTGCCTTGCCGAATGCTTTTGCGCCAGAAGATTACCCGCAGCTTTATACCATAGTCGGTGTTGCAGCTGTAGTGGTGGTTGTCTTTATGGTACTCATTACCATCGTGGCAACGATTATTTATAATATCAGCGAACTGGTGATTACCGACAAAACGGTTACACAGACCATCCAGAACGGAATCTTTAGTCGTAAGACCTCGCAGCTAGCAATGTCGAGCGTAGAAGATGTTACGGCAAACAAAGACGGCGTTTTCCCGACCATTTTTAATTATGGCCGACTCTTAATCGAAACTGCTGGTGAGCAAGAGAACTTTCACTTTGATTACTGCCCGCATGCCGATCATTACGCCAAACTTATTCTAGAAGCTCGTCAACAGTTTATGGGTGATCAAGAAATAGAGCTGCGTCATACCAGCCAAGCCTATCAGAGGGCTGCAGCTACTCCGGCAAGTCCATCTATCAACCTTGGTTCGGTTGCAGCAGATGGTGCTTCTTCGGACGGCCCAGCCGATAACAAAAAGACTGTCAAGCCCAGCTAGTCAGTCAAATTAGTTGTAATTATTCTTTGCGTACAATTCGCCGCCTTCTTGGGTGGCAGTTAGGACGTACTTCATACAGTCACTGGTAGAGTTATCGCAACTATTGCCATCGGGAGTAGTAGGAGCATAGCTATAGGCGTTGGCCGCAGGAGCTGTAACCATGACCGCCGATTTGCTTTTCGGGTCGGTTAGTTCGTCGGCACTAATTGACTTAAGGTTCTTAGTACGCCATGCAGCATCGTTAAGATTTGCAAGCGTAGGATACACCTCGTTCTGCGAATAATAATCTTCCAGTGCGTCTTGCAATTGGCGAATATCACGCTGACGCTCGGCGTTATGTCGTTTGCGGAAGGTATCGTTGGATATGCTAAGTGCAAACCCGGTAAAGGCCCCTAGGACCACCACAATAATCAATAGTTCTACAATGGTAAACCCATGTTGGCTTTTAGACGTAGAGTGGCGTGCAGCGTAGTAGCTCATATTACAAGCTGGTCACTTTCTGCAGCGTGCCGCCTTCTTCCTGATAGCTCAGGGTAAATTTGGTGCATTCGTCGCCAGCAACTTTGTTGTTGCATTTGCTGCCATCATCTTTGGTCGGAACGTATCCGTACTTAGTTTCGGTGGCATCTCCACCTACAAACTGGTAGTCGGCTTTTTCGCTGGTAGCACTTGGATCTCGGGTGGCCTCGCGGTCTAATCCTTTGAGTTCTTTTCGCACAAACTCTGCGTCGTTGATGTCGGCTAGCATGGGAAAGAAGGTATTACGGGCATTGTATGTTTCTAGGTGGCTCGCCACTAGGTCTATGTCGGTTTGGCGTTGGTTATTGCGAGTAGACTGCTTGATGCCACTAAGAGTTACCAGTAGCAGTGTTACCAGTAGTCCGATGACTAGAGTTACTGCGATAAGTTCCAGGATGGTAAAGCCGTCTTGTTTGCGAGATAGTCTTTGGAGGGATTTCATGTGTATCTTTCTATGCTTGATTATAGCCATAAGCCCATTCAGTTCAAAACTTTAGTTAAACATTGCTCCGTTATGCCGTCAGTATATCCTCTATAGAAACCAATCCTCGAAGGGCTTTTATGAGTCCATCTAACTTCCACGAAATTGTTCCGTCGGCGTGAGCTTGAGAGGTCAGTTGTTGCCGCCCTGCTTGCTCGGTGATGAGTTGGCGGAACTGGTCGCTTGGACGCAAGACTTCGAACAACCCAATTTGGCCTTGGTAGCCTTGTTGTTTACATTCTTCGCAGCCACCAGTGCGAACTCGCCACAGTTGCAGTATTCCATTTAGGTTACTTCCTAGTTCGTTAGCACTGACCGTGTCGCCTAGTTTTGCTTTTTGGGCTGCTCGTTCTAGGCGGTGAATGCTTTGCATATTGTCGGCAACATTGGTTTGGAAAGCCTGGTCGAGCTTTTTTAAGAGGACCGGGCTGGGGGTATAGCTTTCGCGGCAGTGCTGACAGAGTGCTCGAACGCGGCGTTCTCCAATAACCAAGCTAACCGCCTGGGCCAGCAAGAATGGTTCGGTGGCAGTTGTTTGTAATCGCAGAAGGGCTTGGATTGGATCAGACAGTGACATGCCACTTACTACCAGACGTCCATCTAGTGCGGCTTGAATAGCCAGCTGCACCGACTCGTTGTCGGGCAGGTTGTCTGCCAAAATGACGTCGGAATCTTGACGCAGCAAGGCGCGTAGCCCTTGAGCGTAACTCAGCCCTGCTTCGTTTTTAACCTGGGATTGGTTAGCACCGCGAATACGATGGGTAATCCTCTCTTCTAGGGTAGAAATATTACTACTCGGCTTGGCTTGAAGTTCGAGTAGGCTGTACAGGGTAGTCGACTTGTTAGCACTTGCCGGGCCGACCACCAGTACCAAACCTTGTGGCTGAGCTAGGGTGTTTTGGACGGTCATTAGCGCCGTGCCCCATAGTCCAAGCTCGGTAAGGGTTGGGGTGCTGGCTGTCTGATCTTCTAGGTGAAGGGTCAGCTTTTCGCCGTCCAGAACGGGCAGTGTAGTGACAGATACTGCCAGGTTTTGCTCGCCGAGCTCTACTGTCAGGATGCCATTTTGAGGTGCTTGTGATTCGTCGGGTCGGAGTCCTGCCTGGGACTTGCAGTATGCTGCCAACGAGGCAGCGGCCTGCAAAGGTAGCTTGGGCCCATTACGAAGTTGACCATCTATGCGAAAACGAATAGTCGCCAGATGTTCGCGCGGTTCCAGATGGATGTCACTCGCACCGGCATCGAATGCCCGCCGTAACAG
>CAZKKJ010000005.1:19907-23863 GCA_964553355.1 uncultured Candidatus Saccharibacteria bacterium
AGCTTCCCTGCGTTTTTAAGTAGCTGAACAACCAGCAAATCAGGTATCTGCATATACATCTAGTATAAAGCATAAGTAGTTTGAGACATTAATTCAGGCGTTACCAGTTAACATATCGTCAAACTTGGTATACTATCTACAGTACCGAGAGTGTGGGTAACAACAGCGACAGCGAGAACACTCGCATTAACGGAGGGTAACATGGCAGACAAGAAGGCCAATACAAAAGCAACAACTAAATCAAAAGCCGATAAAGCAGACGCTGGTGACACCCCAGAGGCAACTGGAAAAAGCAAAGCTTTAGGCCTAGCACTCGATAGCATCGAGAAGCAATTTGGTAAGGGTTCTATTATGAAGATGGGTGACAGCTACACCCAAAAAGTAGAGTGTATTCCTACTGGTAGTTTGTCCTTAGACTTGGCCCTTGGCGGTGGTATTCCAAAAGGTCGTGTGATCGAAATTTATGGTCCAGAATCTTCTGGTAAAACTACGCTCACCCTGCACGCTATTGCGCAGATTCAGCGCCAAGGTGGCACGGCCGCCTTTATCGACGCCGAACACGCGCTTGACCCGTCGTATGCTAAACGCATTGGGGTGGATGTCGACAACCTTTTGCTCAGCCAGCCAGACAACGGCGAGCAAGCACTGGAGATCGTAGAAACATTGGTGCGTAGTAATGCTGTCGACCTGATCGTGGTCGACTCTGTAGCAGCACTTGTTCCTCGTGCCGAAATCGAAGGCGACATGGGCGATAGCCACATGGGCTTGCAGGCTCGACTCATGAGCCAAGCACTTCGTAAACTAACGGGTGTTATAAGCCGCAGCAAGGGTACTGTTATATTCATTAATCAAATTCGTATGAAGATTGGTGTGATGTTTGGCAACCCCGAAACCACCACTGGTGGTAACGCACTCAAGTTCTACGCCTCCGTGCGTATGGATATTCGTCGCATTGCACAGATTAAACAGGGCGACAACATCATCGGTAACCGTACTCGTGTAAAGGTGGTCAAGAACAAAATTGCGCCACCATTCCGCCAGGCCGAATTCGACATTATGTATAACCAGGGCATCTCGCGCAGCGGTGATGTATTAGACCTCGCAACCGAGCGCGACATTGTAGAAAAAGCTGGCGCCTGGTATGCCTACAACGACGCTAAGATTGGCCAAGGCCGCGAAGCTACCAAGAAGTATCTGGAAGAGAATCCAAAGGTTCTCGATGAAATCGCAAAGAAAGTCAGCGAGGCAGCAGCCAAGGAGGCCTAACTATGTCTGTAGGAGAAGGTGAACCAACAGGAGAATGGTATTTAGAGTCTAATGCCGTTGGCGGAGTGGTCCATGTCGATTCTGCCAGCTCAGTTACAGAGCTAGATACTCCGAAGAAGCCATATGAGCCAATGGCATCTCCAGAATTGCCAAGGGAAGTTAAGGATGAATTGCCGGAAAAAGGTAAGAAGCCATCAGTCATAAAAGACCCCGTGTCGAAGTGGCCAGAGTTTAACCGCGGTAAGCCATATGAACCAATCGATCCAGGCGAATCCGTCTTCTCGGACTAATGAAGATTACGGATATTAAGCAGCAGGTTAAGACCGCGGGCCGCTACTCTATATATGTAGAAGGCAAGTTTAGTTTTGGCCTGAGCGAGTTAGCGCTGATGAATAGTGGTTTGCGGGTGGGCAAAGAACTTACAGCAGCCGATTTGGCGGAACTTAAAGATACAGCCAAGTCCGACAAAGCTTACAATCTGGCTCTTGGTCTTATTGCTCGCCGGCCGCGTAGTGAGTGGGAAGTGCGCGACTACTACAAGCGTAAAGAGTATGATCCGGAGCTGATCGATCAGCTTATTCAAAGGTTATACGATGGTCACTGGCTGAATGATCTAGATTTTGCCACGCGTTGGGTAGAAAACCGTAGGTTGCTCAAAAGCACTAGCAAGCGTCGCTTGCAGCAGGAACTCAAAGCCAAGCGAGTGAGTGACGATGTGATTCGTCAGGTACTCGAGACAGACGAAACCGACGAAAAGATCGTACTAGTAGACTTGGTAGCTCGAAAACGCAAACAAAGTCGCTACCAAGATGATCAAAAGCTCATGGCTTACCTGATGCGTCAGGGCTATAACTATGCAGACGTCAAAGATGCACTTAGCTTGCCAGAGCAGGACTAATCGCGCCAGACTTTAGGGGCAGTAGTGGCTCGCGAACAACAATCTTACGATGAGTGATTTCGGTAATTTGGGTGCGATCGATGCTTAAGCTGCCACCGGTAAGACTTTTGATGAGAGTTTGGGTAACATATAACTTTTTGATCATCATGCTCTCTGGTTCGGTGGCATAGTCGTTTACTTTGCCAAGCTTTTTGCCTTGGTCAGTTACGACAGATTTGCCAATGAGCTCAAAATTAAGTTGCACAACTTTTTCTAGTCGGACAAGTTCGCTCGGTTCTACTAAAACGCTATGATCATCTACAACAAATCCAGCGGGCAGAACTTCGCGTATGTCGCGGGGGACAAGCACTAGCTGGCGCTTGCGATCATACTCGTCGGCACAATAAAATCCCTCAATCTTTAGATTATTTGGGTTAATGATGGCGCGAAAGGAAGTTGCTACTGGTCCGCCCGTGCGCAGGCTCATAACGGGTTTGTTGATCAAAGACTTAGTTAGTACAAGCATTAACTCCATTATACCAATGTTCTTGAAAGCACATGCAAAACCGAGGGTGTTGTAACTTAGTATGATTTATTTTGTGAGCAAGCTTTTTGGGGTGTAGAGTGCAAATATGTGGAGGGTATCTACAAGCATAACAGGGGTAATAGTAAGTATGGCGTGGCTTGTCATCGCACCGCTGGCGTGGGCTGCCACTAGCCCGTTACTTATAACGGCTATTCAAACGAGCGGAACAAATGGGGCGGGGCAAGAGTATATTACGCTGGCAAATACTTCCGGCCAGCCGATTAGCCTGGAGGGCGTGCGCTTAGAATATTTCGCAGCTGCACCCAAAAGCTTTAGCACACCAAGTCGAACCATAAGATTGGCTGGCAATGTAGCGCCCGGAGCGGAGTTTACATTAGTTACAGAAGACGCGGGTTTTGCCGGTAATGCAGTTTTTGCAGCAACGTTGGCAGCGTCAGGTGGGCACCTTCGATTAGTCGGTCCAAGTGGTGAGTGGGACTATGTTGGATGGGGTACAGCTGCTAAACCCAGCGGTCGGGCTGCTCCTGCACCTCCTGCCGGACAGGCAGTTGTTCGGCAGCAGCAGGATGGTGTGTATATGCAGACAAACGATAATGCTCTGGATTTCTGGGTTGAATCAGAGCACCCAGCAGCTATTAATGACGATCAAGAATACGGCGGCTTACAACTCACCGAGCTTTTACCCGATCCGCTGTCGCCGGTCACCGACGCCCAGGGTGAGTTTGTAGAAATTCAAAACACGGGCTCGGAGTCTATTCGGTTGGGTGGACTTAGTTTGGTAAGCGGAATTTCTACTACTAAGATCTTTAAATTGCCCGACGAACAACTCCCTGGCGGCGCCTTTGGCGTATACTATGCACCGCAATCTAAGTTGAGTCTTAGTAATGCCGGCGGACGTATACGCCTACAGTCTTCCGATGGCACAGTGCTCTCGCAGGCCTCGTACAGTAAAGCACCGCCGGGCGCAGCCTGGGCATCGGGTGAAAATGACTGGCAATGGACTGCCAACCCCACGCCGGGTCGGGCAAATTCTTTCCAGATTATAGTAGACACTTATACCGACACCAAGAAGTCGGCTCCAAAAAAGACTACTAAAAAGACGCCAAAATCATCAGTAAAGAAAGCCTCCAAGAAAGGTGAGGTTAAGTCTTCTAGTACTGACAAGCCGGCAACGACAAACACCACTACAACTACCACTGCACGAGTGCCGTTGCACAATGGAGTTGTTGCAGGGGTGGGTGGCCTCGCGGTACTATATGGAGCATA
>CAZKKJ010000006.1:0-4792 GCA_964553355.1 uncultured Candidatus Saccharibacteria bacterium
GTTTGTCAGCAGGCCTTACAAAGTTTGTTAGTGGAGCAAAGCGTAGTTTGCGATGCTGACTTTTTTTATAAAAAACATCGCAGGCGAATCATGGAGGTTGCTAAATTTGGTGGTGCGGCTACAGTTGGCATTGCGGTGGTTACTCCGCCGTTAGCGGCAAAAGCACGAGTCCGTCGTTGGATAGAAGAAGACATGGTAGGATCACCTGTTGAAGCGTGGAAAGGGTCGTACTTACGCCATGTAGATGCGGTTCAAGGGGAGCTTCAGCATATTACACCGGATGAAGTTGATTACTGGATGACCATGGACGGAACTGCAGCCGTGGATCAGACTATCGAATTGGCCTTGGCCGAGCTTGCTGAATTTGGTATTAAACCTGCTTCCTAGTTTATAGGTGTTACACTAAAGAAATGGACGACCAACCCCTGCTACCATGTGCCGAAAAACTGGCCTTTGATACACAAAAGCAGGCACATGCCGCAGCTGTAGTTGCCGAGCATCAGCACGGCACAAAGCTTACAACCTATCACTGTACGTATTGTGATTTGTGGCATTTGGCATCAGTGTAGCACTGTCATATAGTTGACACATATTGTATATTGTTTGGATATGTCAGCCGAACACCACAGCCAACAGAGACAACACATGCTTCACGCCGTAAGAGTTAACGCCGGAATTGCCATGGTATCGATAGTTACTGGCGTAGCCGGCTCGAGCACGGGTGTTTTGGGTGAAGCATTGCATGATGGGGCAGATGCGTTTACCCACAGTTTAGACCTCATAGGTCACGGCGCTCAAAACGAACGCTTAAGCAGGGGACTTCGTCGACTTTCGGCGCTCATTATTACCGGAATAGCCGGGGGGTTTGCCTATCGCTCTGGCGTAGAACTAACCCAACCCCAAGAAGCACTCGCATGGTACACCGGTCCAATCGCGGTAGCCGCTGCAGCTGCTAACATTCATGTCAGTCGCAAATTTGATCATAATCACGACCACAGCAATCGCAATTACACCGGGGCAATTACCCATGCGCGAGTAGATAGCTTTATGTCGCCCATCATTGCAGCTGGGGTTGTGGCGGCGCAAGTAGCTAGTATTCCTCAGGCAGACGAGATAGCGGGGCTCATAGCAGGAGTTGGAACAGTGATCGGTAACTGGTCCGAGACTCGCGCGGCATTTACCTCGGAGCCTGTCGCAGCACACGAACACCACCATGACCACGTGGGTGATGACGATCATGGACACCACCACGACTAGGTGGTATAGTTAGTTTATGACAAACATAGTACAACTATCTGCAACGATGTTGATGCCCTAGCGGCTACTATTTTCTTTTCTCTATTTTTCTTTCGAAACATTACACTAAACAGATTAAACAGGTACAATACTACTATGAATTACCTCGTAACTACCTCTATCCCCTACGTTAATGGCGACCCACATATTGGCTTTGGCTTTGAATTGGTTATTGCTGATGTGTTGGCCCGCGCTGCTCGCAAACAAGGCAAGACAACAGTTTTTACTACTGGCTCCGATGAGCATGGCCAAAAGATTGCCGACAAGGCTGCAGAACGCAACTTGACGCCCAAAGCGTTGGCCGACCAGCAAAGTCAAAAGTTCCGCGATCTTGCCAAGTTGCTCAACGTCAGTAACGATCGTTTTATACGGACCACCGACAAGGGTCACGAACAGCGTGCCGCTATCATCTGGAAGCAGCTCGAAAAAGACATCTACAAAAGCAAGTACATTGGATTGTACTGCAAAGGCTGTGAAGAGTTCGTTACCGAAAACGTGGCCAAAGAAAACAAGGGTGTTTGCCCAAACCACAATCAACCCTACGAGCGCGTAGAAGAAGAAAACTATTTCTTTAAGTTGTCTAACTACTCCGAGCAAATCCGTGCTGCAATTCAGGCTGGCACCTTTCAGGTGATTCCAGCTACTCGCCGCAACGAAATTTTAAACCTTATCGTCGAAGGACTCGAGGACATCAGCATTTCTCGCGCAGCGAGCAAGTTGTCTTGGGGTATCCCTGTGCCCGGCGACAAAACCCAAGTAATGTACGTGTGGTTCGAGGCTTTAATGAACTACCTTACTGTGCTGGGGTACCCAGAACATGAGGATTATAAGAAGTTTTGGCCAGCCAACGTACAAGTAGTCGGCAAAGACATTATTCGCTTTCATGCTGCCATCTGGCCAGGCATGCTCCTTGCCCTGGGTCTACCATTACCCGAGAAGCTATATGTCCATGGCTTTATTAACATTGCCGGTGGCAAGATGAGCAAAACACTCGGCAATGTGGTTAGTCCTGACGACATTGTTAAAAAGTACAGCACCGATGTATTCCGTTACTATGTTCTGCGCCATATTCCATCGTATGACGATGGTGATTTTTCGTGGGAGAATTTAGAGCGTGCATACAATAACGAGCTCGCTAACGAGCTTGGTAATGCCGTACAGCGGACTGCCGCAATGATCACTCAGTACCAGAAGGGCATCATTGGCGAAATTCCACCAGAACAACACGACAAAGCTCAGTATTGGGAAGCTATCGAAGCGTGCAAGTTCGACCGAGCACTTGATCATGTGTGGGAACAAATCCGCGGGCTCAACCAATATATCGAAGAGACCAAACCTTGGGCTATTGCCAAAGAAGGTGACGAAGAACATCTTAGAGAGGTCCTCGCCTACCAAGTTAGTAACCTGCTCGAAATAGCCGAGTTGCTCGAACCTTTCATGCCCGAAACGGCGCTTAAGATTCGCCATGTGTTCGAGGAAGGTGTGATCCGTCCAACCAAAGAAACGCTATTTCCTAAGCACGACGCGCCAGCCGCCGATAAGTCAAAGGCCAAGTAGTGCCCGATCTGTTCGACACCCACTGTCACATACATTTTCCGGATTACGAACTTTCGGAAGACCAAGCCATAGCCAACGCTCAAGCTGCCGGGGTTACTCGGCTGCTGGCCATTGGTTGTACGCTAGAAGATAGTAAGTTGGCTATTCAGTTGGCAGCAAAGCATGACAATGTTTGGGCAACTATTGGCTTGCACCCGCACGAAGGATCCGTCTATGCAGATGACGAACATGCCCTGCAAGAATTTCATGGCCTTGCTAGCAAATCCAAAGTAGTAGCAGTGGGCGAAACAGGTCTGGATTACTTTTACGAGCACTCCGACCGCCAGACTCAACAAAGGTTGTTGCGTTTTCAGCTAACGGTGGCCCAAGAACATAATTTGCCAGTTGTTTTTCATGTACGCGATGCTAAGGGTGTTGATCCGTCCGCCAAACACTCCGTTTGGCATGATTTTTGGCGTATTTTTGAGGAGTTCGACGCCGGCAAACCAATCCGTGGCGTCGTTCATTCGTTTAGTGCCGGCACTAAAGAACTTCAGCAAATCCTCCAGAGGGACTTATTTGTGGGGCTCAACGGTATTATGACATTCACTAAGGTACCCGAGCAGCTCGAGGCCGCCAAGCTGGTACCGCTTCAGAAAATCTTGCTCGAAACAGATGCGCCCTTCTTGACTCCGGCTCCCTTTCGTGGTACAATGTGCGAACCTAAACATGTGGCGGTAACAGCGGAGTTTTTGAGTAATTTACGAAGTGAATCACTCGAGGAATTTGCCCAAGTTACCACCAACAATGCGATAGGATTATTTAAACTAGCATGAGTATCATCCCAGAAAAACTAGCCGAATTCTTTAGCGCTCCCAGTAGTGCTATTGAGATTTTTGAAATTCCAGCCAATGGCGCCGAAGTAGTAGCACTTCGCCCCACAGAAATTCGTGGTGCAGTTATAAATATCCAGGCTGTCGTCGGTGTACGCGAAGTCCAAACACCTCAGACTGCGAGCCATGTTGGCCGCCTCGCCCAGACCGAATCTGCACCTGCACCAGTTGCTGAAGTCAAAATGCCTACTACACCAACGGCTACTAACTCCTCTGCAGATGAACTGATGCAGCATGTTCAAGACTTAGCGAAGTCTGGTACCGACACGGCTGCAGAGCTAGCTCGTACCCTGCAGGACGCATAAACGTAGGATAGGTGGACGCTATGATTACTAAATTCCTTAAAGCAATCACCGGTACGAGCGCCGAAGAGCGAAAGGCAGAGCTATACCGTAACCTTATTAGGCACGAGGCCCAGATTGGCGGTAAACTTTTTGGCCCCCTTCCACAGGGCGGCAAACGCGAGTTCTTTTGCCTGGATCGTCGCACGTGGGTGTGGCACGAGGAATGGATCGACGAAAACGGCCAGAACCGAAGTAAAACCACGCGGTATGATGTCCGACCCAACGGTATCCTCAAGGCCCAAGATGGCAGCACCTACCAGTACGTTACTGACGAAGAGGCCCGCCATCTGCGTGACGCGGCTGTGTTGTACGAGCAAAAAGTTAACAGCGAATTATACAGCAGGATCTAGCTATGGCTACCACGAAGGCCATTTACCTGGACCATGCTGCTGCCACACCTTTGGATGCAGACGTATTGGCTGCCATGCAGCCGTACTTAACGACACAGTTTTATAACCCCAGTGCCACGTATTTGGCCGCAAAAGAAGTTCGTGCGGCAGTAGAGGAGGCTCGTGCTCGTACTGCCAATATTTTGGGTGTGCGTCCAGGCGAAATTGTTTTTACAGCCGGTGCTACCGAGGCCAATAACTTGGCAATCCATGGTGTCATGGCCAAGCATCCTGGCAAAAAGATTCTCGTTTCTGCGATAGAGCATGATTCGGTGCTCGAGGCTGCCAAACAGTATAACTACCAAATTATTCCGGTACGGAATGACGGTTGGGT
>CAZKKJ010000006.1:4892-16034 GCA_964553355.1 uncultured Candidatus Saccharibacteria bacterium
GTCGACCTGCTGAGTATTAATGGTGGTAAGATCTATGGTCCCAAGCAGAGCGGTGTATTGTATGTCGCCACAGGAGTAGATTTGGACCCACTTATCCGCGGCGGTGGCCAGGAGCATGGATTACGGAGTGGTACCGAAAACGTCGCCGGTATTATTGGCTTTAGTCATGCTTTAGAAAAGGCTGCAGCAAAAAGCTCATCAGAAGAAAAGCGGATGCAAGGCCTCTTTAATCTTTTCATTCAAGAAGTGTCAAACAAGATTCCAGCTGCCGAAATCACCCGTCCAGCCATGGGAATGTATAGTTTTGTGCACATAGTTTTTCCGGGTGTCGACAATGAGCGACTGATGATGGAGCTCGACGAAGCAGGCATTCAGTGTGCCGTTGGCTCTGCCTGCAGCGCCAGCAGCGACGAACCGTCCCATGTGCTTAAAGCCATTGGCTTTACCGACGAGCAGGCTCAATCTAGTTTACGGTTTACTATGGGCCGCTCAACCACCGAAAAAGACGTCAAGACCACCGTGGCGACTCTTGCCAAACTACTTGGTTAGGTCTACCACCCTCTTGAACATGCCCTACAAGGGGCGTACCCTATAAAGGTAGAGTATATAAGGAGGAGATTGCTATGGCAGATATAGATATCAACGATTACGGCGGACAGCCTTATGTGGTTAACATCGAAGACCTAACCAAAAATAATGAAAAATTTCGTGTGGCTAAGTGGACGGGCGCTAACTTGCAAATGACTGTCATGTCTATCGAGGTAGGCAGCGAAGTGGGCTTAGAGGTTCACCAAACCCACGACCAGTTCCTTCGCGTAGAAGAAGGAAAAGCCAAAGTGCAAATGGGCCCCACAGAAGACAATCTAGACTTCGAGCAAATTGCCGAAGATGATTTTGCTATTTTTGTGCCAGCTAACACTTGGCACAACATTACAAACATCGGCGACGAACCGCTTAAGTTGTACTCTATTTATGCTCCGGCCGAGCACCCTAAGGGTACTATTCACGAGACATACGCCGACGATCCCGAACACCAATAGATTCTGGGGTCAAAATAAGATCGGTCTGGCTACTTTTGGCTAGGCCGATTATACTTATAAGCATAAGTTTTAGGTGGGCATGGATACACAATTAATCCTCTTCATTACATGGATCGGCAGCGTACTAGCAATCTTGCTAGCATTTATTTGGATTGCTGTACGAATTGGTCCTAAGGGTCGCGGTGCTAATGGCGGGCACAAAAATAAAGACAATGAGTTGTTTGACGAAGACTTTCGTATCAAGCTTCGCGAGCGGGGCATCGCCAGGTTCGAGCAAACTCTAGACCAGCATGCCGCATTCTTACAGCAAGACCTCCATAAAATTAGCGATAGCGTGTCAGAGCATATCAAAGAACAAGCAGCGGCAATTTTAAAAGAAGAGTTTACTGATCAAAAACAATCAGTTGCAGCGGCTCAAGCGCATATGGCAGAGGCCTTTACTCGGGTTGACCATGCCATAGCAGACTACGAAAGGTCTTTGACCGAGCAGATCAAAAAAGAGTTGCAGGCCGAGAAGCAGCGTCGGCTCGAGCGCTTTAGCGACAACATGGCCGACGTAGTAACTCACCATGTCCAGCAAACGCTAGGAAGTCACATGGAAGTAGGCGAGCAGGTGCAGTTTATTATCAAAAACCTCGAAGACAACAAGACCGCTATTATAGAGGACATCAAACGTGAGCTCTAACGACACTAATATTCAAATTGCTAGTGATCCAGGGATTTTATTGTCAGACATGGTGGCTACGCCAATAGAACTTGGGAAGCTTCAGCGTGAGCTGTTCGCATTGGATGACTTTCTGGCAGCCAGCAAGCGAACTTCGGGCAAGATGCCCCATACTAGCACAGAGCTGCAGTCTATGGCTAAGGCCGCTAATCTCAATCTGCTTTTGCCAGGTGATCGGACTAAGTTGATTAATCAGTTTAAATTTGTTCGCCGCACTGCACCAACCGTTCAAATTAGCTTTGCTTCCGATCCAAGTCGTCAGGCTCTTCGAGCTTTGGTGCGTTGGTTCCGCGAAAATGGCCATCCAAACACATTAATCACCGTCGGTATCCAGCCTAATATAGCTGGCGGCTGTGTGGTGCGTACGGCAACTAAGACTTTCGACTTCAGCCTCCAAAAACTGTTTACGGCCAACGTCTCGGCTCTTGCCAAACAGTTGCAGTAAAGGACATAAATATGTCATAATAACTTGTTATGAATTTCGAAAAAGTTGGCGAAAGAATGAACTTGGCTGTTGAGCCATCTCAACAGGTTATTTTTGGTATGACTGCTGTCGCCACCTTAACCGTCGCTGCTACGGAGGGGAACCGCCAATTTGCACCAGACTCGGATGACTTGCAGATCCTTAAACTTGCCACTGGGCTTTGTATGTTTCCGGACGACCGCCAGTCGGTTCCGTTTGTTTCGGCCTCTGCAGAGTTAATACAAGACATGGCTACAGCCCTCCGAACACAGGTTATTCCAACGCTCCCACAGTCTTTCCACCGGCTTGCCAATGAACTAGCGGATGAACTTGAGGTAGCAGGCATTGTTGCTTCGGATAGCAGCGGAGTGATTCGAAACCGACGAGATTACGATAGGGCTAGGGTAGCGCTGACCGCCATGTTAGAAGACGCAATAGAAGGTAAGTCGTGAAAAAGGTTTACGTTGGATTAAGCGGGGGTGTGGATAGCTCGGTAACAGCAGCACTACTAAAAGAGCAGGGCTATGACGTTACGGGCGTCTATATGAAGAACTGGAGCCAAGACCTGCCAGGTATGCCGTGCCCTTGGAAAGAGGATTACCAGGATGCTAAACGTGTGGCGGTACAGTTGGGGATTCCGTTTAAGATGTTCGACTTCCAAAAAGAGTATCGTCAAAACGTTGTCGACTACATGGTTGCCGAATACCAAGCGGGTCGCACACCCAACCCCGATGTTATGTGTAATCAAGAGGTCAAATTTAAACTTTTCTTGGATGCTTGCCTACAAGACGGCGCTGATTTTATAGCCACCGGTCACTATGCCCGCGTTAAAAACGGCCAGCTACTACGCGCCAAGGACGACAACAAAGACCAGACCTACTTTTTGTACCGGGTTACCGAAGACGCTCTTAAGCACACGCTATTTCCTCTAGGCGATTACACTAAGCCAGAAGTTCGTAAGTTAGCCGAAAAGTTTGGGTTGGTTACGGCCACCAAAAAAGAGAGCATGGGCATCTGTTTTGTCGGCAAAGTCGGCATCAAGGACTTCTTGCTGTACGAGCTCGGCCCACAAAAGCCAGGCGACATTGTGGATGAAACAGGCAAGGTTATTGGCCAACACGAAGGCGCAATCTTTTACACCATTGGACAGCGGCATGGCCTAGACATTGGCGGTGGGTTACCGTATTACGTTATTGGTAAGGACATGGCCAAGAATCAAGTTAGGGTAACCACCAAACTAGACGACGAAAACTTGTGGACCCAACAACTTACTATGGATCATCTCCACTGGATCAATCAAGCGCCGCAAGACGGCGACAAGGTACAGGTTCGGACTCGCCACCGCGCACCATTAGTGCCAGCAACAATCCGTGGCCATGGCAAGCAAGTCCACATAGAACTATCCGAAGAAATTCGTGCAGCCACACCCGGACAGTCGGTCGTAGTTTATTCTGCCAAACATGTTCTTGGCGGCGGCATCCTTGTATAGCTGGCCACCTCTGTTATAATAGCCGTATGAACGCACAAGAAATTCGCAACGCCTATTTAGATTTCTGCAAAAAAAATAAACACGTGGTAATCCCGCGTGCGAAGCTTGTGCCCGACAACGATCCTACAACGTTGTTTACCGGTTCTGGTATGCAGCCACTGCTGCCATATTTGCTTGGCGAACCCCATCCCGCTGGCTCACGTGTAGCAGACAGCCAGACCTGTTTTCGAGCCGACGACATTGACGAGGTTGGCGACAACCGTCACACAACCTTTTTTGAAATGCTTGGTAACTGGAGTTTTGGTGACTACTTTAAGGCAGAGCAGCTACCCTGGTTCTTTACATTTTTAGTAGATCAAGTTGGTTTAGATCCAAGCAAACTGTACGTAACCGTTTTTGCAGGCGACGAGCAGTTTGATCTACCGCAAGATGACGAATCTGTTAAGATCTGGCAGAAGCTATTCAAAGACAAAGGTATCGATGCCCAGGCGGCCATAATAGGCTCCGAAGCAGACGGTTATAAAAAGGGCGTCAAAGACGGCGAGCGGATTTTCTATTACGACGGCGCTAAAAACTGGTGGAGCCGCGGTGGCAAGCCGGCCACTACCCCTGTTGGTGACCCGTGCGGCCCCGACAGCGAAGTCTTTTATTTGTTTGACCAAATAGAACACAATCCAGAGTTTGGCGAGCATTGTCATCCCAACTGTGATTGCGGTCGCTTTATGGAAATCGGTAACTCAGTCTTTATGACCTACAAACGAACCGACAAAGGTTTTGAAGAATTGCCAAACAAAAACGTCGACTTTGGCGGAGGGCTGGAGCGTATTGCGGCTGCTGCCATAGATAGCCCAGATATGTTCAAGATCAGTCTGCTGTGGCCAATTATCGAAGGCCTAGAAAAAGCCACTAAAAAGAGCTACAACGATCATACAGCTGCAATGCGCGTCATCGCCGATCACCTCCGCGTAGCGGTATTCTTGGCAGTTGATGGTGTAACACCCAGTAATAAAGAACAGGGATATGTCATGCGCCGTCTTATTCGCCGCGCCGTCCGCTTTGCCTTTGATCTAGGGATCGAAAACGAGCTGATGCAACTAGCCATCCCTATTATCTTTGATGCCTATCACCAGGACTTCCCAGAAATCGCTCAGCAAAAGGACGCTATCCTCCAAACACTCGAAAAAGAAGAAAAGGCCTTCCGCCAAACCCTTCGCAAGGGTCTGCGAGAGTTCGAAAAGCTATTTGGTCTGAATGGTGGTACTCGATCAGATAAAACAGATGGTGAGATTATATTCCTGCTTCACGATACATACGGATTCCCGGCAGAACTTAGTGAAGAAGAAGCAAAAAACAGGGATGTTGAGCTAGCTGTAACTTGGCTTGATGACTTCACTGCAGAGATGGCCCAACAACGTAAACGTAGTCAAACGGCCACCAAAGGAACCTTTAAGGGTGGCTTGGGTGGTCAGACTCTCCAGCACAAAAAGTACCACACGGCGACGCATCTAATGTACCAGGCTCTGCGCGATGTTTTGGGTGACCACGTTATTCAGCGGGGTAGTAACATTACTGAAGAGCGTCTACGCTTTGACTTTAGTCACGATGGTAAGGTTACCCGTGAGCAGTTGGACGAGGTAGAGAAGATTGTTAACGACCAAATTAGCCAGGATCTTAAAGTAACTTGGGCCGAATATCCAACTACAGAAGCTACGGGGCCTCTGGGGGCGCTTGGTCAGTTTGGCGACCGCTATGGCGACACCGTTAAGGTATACAAGATGATCGCCGACAACGCTGACAAACCGTTTAGCTTTGAAATTTGTGGTGGTCCACATGTAGATCATACGTTGCAGCTATTCGAAGATGGCAAGAAGTTTAAGATTATTAAAGAAGAGGCGTCGAGCGCTGGGGTGCGGAGAATCAAAGCTGTCTTAGTATGAGTCACGAAATTGGTAAAGGTGAGCCGCAAAGATTTGTGCCAAGCGTAACGCCAGAAGGTGCTTTTAGCGGCGGAGAAATGGCCCATTTTACCGATTGTGTTTTTGATTTGGTGTACACCTCACTCCAGGATCGTTTACGAAAGACATGGACTGAGGTAGATGAGGCGGCAGTATACGAGCGAGACGAAGGGCCAATAGTTGTACTGCGAAGACGAGATGATGGTATGACTGATATTGCTTGTTGGGGTACCGAAAACTGTCCGGGAGCCACAGCAACCGTCAATAGTAGTGATTTCTCAACACTTGGCATGACGGAAACTGCACTTGCTTTTCATCAGTTATGCAAGAGTACGACTAGAAAATATGTCTGGAGAGGCGAAGTAATGGACGTTCCTTATTCGCCGATTGAATCTTAGTCTAGTTGCGGACATGGTTTGTCGGATCAGAAGTGTTATAATGGTTTAGCTTATGTTGAATAAAATAAAGACTTTAAAAGACACCGCCGTAAGTACCGCCCGTGCCAAAACCGGCAAGGGTAAAAAAGACGAAGACCAGTACCTGGTTGCTCTAGATATTGGAACCGAGTTTGTTAAGGCTTTAGTGGGTCGTGTCACCGATGACGGCATAGATATTATTGGCGTTGGCCGTACGCATCAAAACCTTAGCGACATGCAAGCAGGTGCTATTGCCGACATTCAATCGGTGGTCAACAACTGTGACGAAGCGCTCAGCCAGGCCGAAGAGCAAGCCGGTGTCAGTACCAAATCTGCAGTAATCGGTATTGCTGGCGAACTAGTTAAAGGCACCACCACAACGGTACGTTGCAACCGCAAAAATCCCGAAAAAGAATTAGACATTGCCGAAGTCGAGAAAATCATTGGATTAGTTCAGCAGCGTGCCCGTGAGCGTGCTAAGCAGCAATTAGCCTGGGAACTGGGCGGCAAAGATGTAGAAATTCGGCTGGTTAACAGCGCGCTCGTAAACATAGAAATAGACGGCTACCCCGTAACCAGTCCAGTGGGCTTTAAGGGCAAGGAAGTCGTGGTTCAGCTGTACACTGCCTTTGCTCCGATGATCCACATCGGTGCGTTGGAACGAACCGCTAAAGAACTAGATCTCGACCTATTGGCTGTAGCCGCCGAGCCATTTGCGGTGGCTCGATCGGTAATCGGCGACGATTCTAACGCCAGTATGAGCGCCATTTTAATGGACGTCGGTGGTGGTACTACTGATATTGCGGTTATAAATGATGGTGGCGTGCAGGGAACTAAAATGTTTGGTATCGGCGGTCGAGCCTATACCAGGAGTATCGAAAAAGACCTTGGTGTTAGCTTTACAGGGGCCGAAGAGCTCAAACTTGGTCTATCTAATGGCAAGGTTCCGGACTCTAAACGACCAGTAATCGAAAAAAGCCTCCAAAAGACCTTGGATGTTTGGACCGGTGGCGTAGAGCTCGCACTAGCTGAGTTTACACAGCTCGATCATTTGCCGCGTCGAATCCTACTGTGTGGTGGTGGATCCAGTCTGGATATGCTTATGCATCAGCTGGAATCATCCAACTGGTACGCAGACCTACCTTTTACCCGCAAACCTGTAGTCCAGCATATTAAGCCCAGCCATGTAGTTGGCATTGACGACCACACGGGCACTGTGACGGATCACACATTTATTACTGCCATGGGACTACTACGGGTTGGACTTGATACGCTCCAACAGGACCAAAAAGTATCCGAGGACGGGTCTTTTCGACAAAAAATTGATAAAATTCTAAGAGTATAAATCATGGCAGAAGCAGCAAAAGAAACAATTTACGTTGATATAGATGATGACATTACCAGCATCATTGATAAGGTTGCCGGTAGTAAGCACAAAATCGTTGCGCTCGTACTGCCAAAGCGGGCCAGCACCCTTCAGAGCATTGTGAACATGAAGCTGCTCAAACGTAGTAGTGATACACACAAAAAGAAGCTGGTATTAATTACATCCGAGACAAACCTGTTACCACTGGCTGGTGCCGTTAAGTTGCATGTTGCTAAAACATTGCAGTCTAAGCCAACTATACCCGCTGCACCCGATGTTCCATCCGACGAGATTGCCGTAGACGATGCACTGCAGGCTGACGAAGATGATGAGGAAGCAGAGCTCGACACCTCCAAGGCGGTAGGCGAACTTGCGGCAGTTAAAAAACCCGCTCCAGAGGCTACCGAGACTATCGAACTAGACAACGATGACGATCCAGAAGACGTAGCTTCAGATGCTGCATCTGACAAGAAAGCTCCCAAGAACGACAAAAAGGGTGACAAAAAACTCAAAATCCCCGATTTTAATCAGTTCCGAACCCGTTTAATCATTGGTGGCGGTGTATTTCTTGTATTAATCGTCGGCTGGTACTTGGCAAACTTTGTAATGCCTCGGGCTACCATTACGGTTAGCACTGACGACATAAGTGTAAACACCGAGGTCGCCTTTACCGCCGACACGGCCATCAAAGAATTTGATGCCGACAAGGCTCTTGTGCCGGCAACCGAAAAGTCGGTTAAAAAAACCGATGCCGAAAAAGTTACCGCCACTGGCAAAAAGAACGTAGGCGAAAAAGCCACCGGTTCGGTGAGTATCCGCCTGACTAATTGCCCGGGTGGTCCTGTGACCGTTCCGTCCGGTACGGCAGTTAGCAACAACGGCCTAAACTTTATCCTGCAAAAAAGCGCTACGTTCTATCCTTATCCGGTGGGCAATAGCTGTCAAAACCAATTAGTGCCTCAGTTTACAACTGCAACCATAGACGTGGTAGCTCAGAACTCAGGTGACCAATTTAACATTAACGGTGGACGTAAGTTTACGGTTGCAGGCTTTGATAACATAACTGGCTTCGACAGTAGTGCGATGACCGGTGGAACCAACAAAGAAGTGACCGTAGTCAGTGATGCAGATATTGATACTGCTAAGCAAAAGTTGGCCGATCGTAGTAAAGACGCAGCCAAGAAAGAGTTGGCAGGACAGCTAGAAGCCGAAGATCTGTTTGCCATAGACGACAGCTTTGTGGGCAACACTCCAGAAATATCACCATCACCTGCGGTAGGTGCCGAGGCAAGTGAAGTAACAGTAACCAGCATAACTACCTACACGTTGCTGGGCGTCAAGCGCGCCGACCTTAAAGCCTTGGTAGAAGACAAGGCCAAAGAACAAATCGATGTTTCCAAGCAGACTATCGCCAGCGACGGTCTAGACGAAGCCGTCTTCCAGCTACAAGAAAAGAGTGGCACCAAGCGACCAATTACCGTTCAATCAACAGTTAGCACTGGTGCGCAAGAAGACCAAGCGGCGCTTAAAAAAGCTATTGCCGGCAAAAAGAAGGGCGACGTCCAAGAGATTATCGGTGCGCGGCCTGGTGTTAAGACGGTGGATGTCAAGTTTAGCCCGTTCTGGGTGTATAAGGTGCCGAGCAATCCTGGCAAAATTACCATAGATTTTAAGCAAGCCACGGATGGACAAAATTAACAGCACCTCACCAAGCGATGGTTCTGTTGGGGTTATTTTAGCGCTGGACGTTGGCGCGTCGCGTATTGGCGTAGCCCGTGCAACTACGTTTGCCGGTATCGCTAGTCCGCTGACATTCTTAAATAATACAGATTCTGTTATAGACCAGATAAAGCAATTAGTTCAAAACGAGCAAGCAGTTGCATTAGTTGTTGGGTTGCCCCGCGGCCTCGACGGCCAAGAGACCGATCAGACTCGGACCGTGCAGACCTTTGCAGCTACTTTAAAACAGAACGTAACAGTACCAATGTTTTGGCAGGACGAAGCGCTGACTTCCAAGCAGGCCGAAACAGAGCTCGAAGCCAAGGGGAAGCCTTTTACCAAGGGAGACGTAGACGCTTTGGCTGCATGCTATATTCTGCAGGATTACTTAATAACCCCCGAAAAGGTGGCCGTATGAAGTTTCGTCGTGCCGATCGCCGCACCAGGGCCCGGTTTTTTACGGGCGTTGTTATCGCAGTTGTCATACTCATCATCGGTGGAGTCATAATGGCGCGTAATCATTACTACGATAGCCTTAAGTCTGTAAGCGCCAGTCAGACCACCGTAACCGTTACTATTCCTTCTGGTTCTTCGTTGGAGCAAGTTGCCGATATTCTGGAAAATGCCAAAGTTATCCGTAAGGCCTGGTCGTTCAAGCAGTATGTGCTTAGTAAAGATCTTGAAAACCTTATTCAGGCCGGTACGTATGCCATTAAACCCAGCCAGGATGTAGCCGAGATTGTCGAAATTATTACCGAAGGTCGTGTGGCCAGTAATTTAGTAACCATTAAGCCAGCCCAGCGAATTGATCAGATCGAGCAGTCTTTGGTTAATAGTGGCTTTACTCCAGATTCTGTAGTAGAAGCTCTTAAACCCCAGAAGTACGCCGGTCACCCGGCCCTAGTAGACAAGCCGGCAGAGGCTAGCCTAGAGGGGTATTTATATCCAGAATCTTTCCTGCGTACCGCCGAAACAACTCCCGAGCAAATCATTCGTGCTTCCTTGGACGAGATGCAGAAGCGTTTGACGCCGGATATCAGGGCTGCTTTTGCCGAACAAGGCTTGGGCGTACATAGGGCCATCACTCTCGCCTCGATAGTAGAGAGAGAAGTCCCGGCTGGCGGTGAGCGAGCACAAGTAGCCCAGGTGTTCCTTAAGCGCCTTGCTATCGGCATGCGCCTCGAATCCGATGCCACCGCAAGCTACGGCGCTATTCTAGCCGGTGCCGAACCGACCTTAAGCTATAACTCCCCGTATAACACCTACCGGAACGATGGACTGCCACCAGGTCCCATTAGTAATGTTTCCGAAAGTTCACTCGCCGCTGTCGCTAACCCGGCAAGTACCGATTGGACGTACTTTGTTTCTGGCGACGACGGAGTAACTCACTTTAGTAAAACTTTGGCCGAGCACGAAGCCTTAACCGCCAAGTACTGCACTCGTCTCTGCCAGTAGGTAACAGGGGCGACCCCTGTTAACGGGGTTGGTTGCAATGGCAAAATGTGGTACTATGTAAGCACCAGTTTTATGGTATTTGTTAGTTTGTGTTAGAGCCATAAAACTGTATCAAGGTTGCCCATTATTAAACAACAGGGTGAGTCGATCACCCTAAATAGCAACTAATCAGCTACCTTGATCTGGTGTAAAGACACCGGGAGAACAATTATTCGTATCTTCAGCAAAACGTTAGAAGCAGACCAGATTAACCGATTTGGCCAACTCCAAACGAAAACACAAAAACAGCTCAAAAAAGCACTCAACAAAAGAACCAAAAAACATCTGGTTCGTTACGGTATTTTACTAGCCAACGTTGCTATGCTTGTTGGTGTGTCTTTCTTTGTGCTGCGTTCCCCAAGCCCAGGTGCAGGCTCTTCTGCAAATAGCATCTCCGACAACCAAACTGTAGCTGCAACCAGCGCCCTCGACCAAGTGTCTTCGGCCGACATTGCGGTTCATGTGGCTATGCTCAC
>CAZKKJ010000006.1:16134-17585 GCA_964553355.1 uncultured Candidatus Saccharibacteria bacterium
TGGGCTGTCCGTAGCACCCGCGTGGTCCCTGCCGGCGACGCCTCCCGCTACTCCTACATCTACTAGAAATAGACTTACCAACGATTTAACATCCACTGTACTATTTATGGGTAGTCTGTAATTACCTTTTGTGGCGTATCGCCACAACCCGCGCGAGGACCGTGCCACAAAGGGTAATGCAGGCAGGGGAAGAATGAGCGGAGTTGTTAATTCGTTGTAAAAATTGTATAATTAACAGATATGTTTGTAGACAAGGCGACAGTTAAGGTTGGTGCGGGCGATGGCGGTGACGGCATGGTTAACTTTCGTCATGAAAAATTTGTTGACCGTGGTGGTCCAGATGGTGGTGACGGTGGTAAGGGTGGCGACGTTATCTTGCAGGCCAGCCGTAACCAAAACACTCTGGCGAGCTTTCGCTACCACAAAGAACTAATCGCCGAATCAGGAAAGCCAGGCTTTAAACAAAAAAAGCATGGTCGCAGTGGTAAGGATATGACTATCTTGATGCCAATTGGTACAACGGTTATGAACGAGGCGGGCGATGTTCTGACAGACCTCACCGAAGATGGCCAACAAGTAATTATCGCAAAAGGTGGCAAGGGAGGCTTTGGTAATGCTCACTTTATCTCGTCTACCCGTCAGGCACCTCGTATTGCCGAAAAGGGTGAAAAAGGCGATGTACTAGAGCTGAAGCTCGAGCTCAAAGTTATTGCCGATGTAGGCATTGTTGGTTTACCTAATGCCGGCAAGTCTACACTACTAGCCGCTAGCAGCAACGCGCGACCAGAAATTGCCAACTACGCCTTTACTACACTTACGCCAAATCTAGGGGTTGTTGATCTAGATAGCAAATCGAGCCTGTTGCTTGCCGATGTACCAGGACTAATCGAGGGTGCCAGTCAGGGCAAGGGCCTAGGTGACGAATTTTTACGACATGTCGAGCGCACGAGCGTGCTCATACATATGATCGATGCCTATCAAGAAGATGTGCTGACTGCCTACCAAACTATCCAGAAAGAACTCAAGGAATACCAGATCGACCTTACTAAGCGACCGCAGGTTGTGGTCCTTAACAAGATCGAAGGTCTGGACCCAGAGCAAGTGACCGACATGCAAGCGCAACTTAAGAAAGTTGTTCCTCGCGGTACCAAGCTGTTTGCCATTTCTGCAGTTAGCGGCGAAGGCGTAAAGCCGATGTTGTTCGAGGTTAAGAAGCTCGTTGATGTACAAAAAGCTAAACAAGTTAAAAAAGAAAAGTCAGAAGAGACTTTGCCAATCCTATCGTTACCCGATTCTATGCATAGCTGGAAGGTAGAGAAGGCTGGCAAGCAGTTTGTAGTCACTGGACGAAAGATCGAACGTTTTGCTAGTCGGACTGACTTCGAAAGTCGCCATGGTACTGAACGTTTACGCGATATTATGCTTAAGATGGGCATTATGCACGAACTCCG
>CAZKKJ010000006.1:17685-18952 GCA_964553355.1 uncultured Candidatus Saccharibacteria bacterium
GGCGTATACCAAGAACAGAGGTGAATTAAAATAAAAAGAGCTTCGCATCAGCAAGCCCCGTCAATTATCGAGACGCTGCTTACTGCTACGGTCCTCTTTGGAAAGTGATGGTTATGGCAAATTTAACTATAGAACAGTTGGTTGAGCAGCGACGTTGGGTGCATGGAGTTGCAGAAGGTATTGTTAACTCGGATCCAGATGCATGTCACGACACCAGGTTGGTCGCAAGTGTATTTATTGGTAAGCGTATAAGTTCAGGGAAGTTTGTACGGCCATGTATTATTAATGCGCGTGACGCAGAAATTCGAGCAACTCAATCCACGGCTCTAGATAAAAGAGTGATAAAATCTGAAATATTACCTACCGATAGAGTATTTCGCGATGGTGTTGAATTAGGCCAAAGGGCCCTGAGCGTGGCCTGCAGCCATGCAATTACCGATCATCAGCTCGGCAATGCTGCGGGAGTGCCCGCCATGCCAGATCTACCTCATGCAGTGCCAGTCCTGACCGAAGAAGCATTGGCTTGTTAGCTGGCTCATAGCGGCGTAGGTTATCGATCGTCTAGCTGCTACACTGGAATTTATGGCTCAAACTCCCGCTACAAGTTTATATTTTTATGATCTCGAAACCACCGGCATCAACCCCCGGACTGGTCGGGTTATGCAATTTGCTGGTCAGCGCACAGACTTAGATCTTAATCCTATCGGAGAACCTCATAATATTCTTATTGCCCTCAGTGAAGATGTATTGCCCGATCCTGATGCGATTCTTGTAACTGGTATTACTCCGCAACACACCATTGCCGAAGGCACTACCGAGGCAGACTTTTTACAGACATTTACACAGGAAATTTCGGTGCCGGGCACTATTTTTGTGGGTTATAACAGTGTTAGATTTGACGACGAATTTATGCGCTGTCTTCATTATCGCAATTTCTATGATCCCTACCAGTGGCAATGGAAAGACGGACGGTCGCGATGGGATCTATTGGATGTTGTCCGTATGACTCGTGCTCTCCGACCCGAAGGTATAGAGTGGCCGGTGGATGCCGAAGGCAAAGCTACCAATCGGTTAGAATTGCTCACTAGTGCTAACGGGCTCGATCACTCTAATGCACATGATGCCCTTAGTGACGTTAATGCGACCATCGCCTTGGCGCAGCTAATCCGCAGCAAGCAACCCAAATTATTTGACTGGCTTTTAAAAGTTCGTGACAAACAATCGGTCCGAACTCTGGCAAATGCTGGACAGCCATTTGTCTATACTT
>CAZKKJ010000007.1:0-400 GCA_964553355.1 uncultured Candidatus Saccharibacteria bacterium
CCGCTACTACCATTAATCTGCCACCGGGATTGTTGTCTGCTCCACCAGCCGGAGGTGCAGAGAGCGTGCAATTGGTCGAATGGTCTACCGACAACCGACATATCTTGGTTAAACATACCTACGGCGATTCTTTAGAGTTTATTATTATAGATCGTGAAGAGGTAGCCAGCTCGTTGAACATTAACAAGCACATTGGCCTCAACCCTACTTTAGTAACCTTGCGCGACAAAAAGTTCGACAAGCTCCATATATATTTGGGCGGGACTAAGCAGCTACAATTTGTTGACACTAAGACAAAGGCCATCACTCCACTACTTGAAAACGTTGTTAACTATAAGTCCTACCGCGACGACACTATTTTGTACGCCGCAGAAGATCCAGCACAGCCCGGTGTTTACTC
>CAZKKJ010000007.1:410-18371 GCA_964553355.1 uncultured Candidatus Saccharibacteria bacterium
ACTCTTTGCGCATGTTCAATGACGAAAAGAGTTACGATCTGCGCACCTTTGAGGCCAAGGGCTCGGTGCTTCTTGACCTGGCTCAGTTCGACGGCGCCATGTATGTTGCGGCAACATCGAGCGTAGAGGGTCGTCTGTATATCTATAAGGATCCGCTGCCTAAACTTCGCAATCCAACTACTGAAAAACTGAATCCTTTTGTCCTGATTCGCTTTGCCAATCCCGCTAAGCTTTCTTTTTCTACTAACGCTCGCTTTGTTGCCGTTCAATCCGGCACATCTTTTGCTACATACGATTTCGAAGACAGCCGGCGCTTTAGCTTTACGCTAGTTGGCGAGGTCGCTCCTGACCAATTTGCCACCTGGATGGATGGTCACCGCCTGACCCTTAACCAAAGTGGTTCCCTGCAGGTCATGGATTTTGACGGCAATAATCAGCGGAAACTAGGCGATGTAACGCCTGGGACGCTGCCCTTCTTTGATCGCGACTACAAACGAGTCTTTACGTTGTCGCCTGTCGCAAGCGATCCAGTAAAGACTACTCTTACCCGAACCAGCTTACGCTATAAGCAGCAGCCCTAGAGCTAAGCGTCCATTAACTCCGCAATTAGTTCTGGAAACTCTACGTTCGTCATGTTATTTCCCAGCATAAAGTGGCCATATCCGTTTAGTTGTAGGGATTTTGCCCAAGGCATTGCTTCGGCAAGGTTGCATGCATTACTTTGAATCCGATCACTATCGTCAATTGAGCTGATTATGGTTAATCGGCCAACCCTATCTCTTATTTGAGGGTTAAGGTTATAGCTCGAGAAGTCCCCATATTTATTCTCAACGTCCTGCCAAGGAGCTACAATAACTACCTTTTCAACCGTTAGTCGTTCTTCCTCGGAGAGCAGACGGAGTAGAAACTCTGCTCCAGCACTAAACCCAACTAGGGCTGTATTTTCATCTATACGCTGGCGCATAAAAACTTCTCGCCAATCCTGATATACCGGATGATACGGTTTTGGTAAAGCTGGTATGGCTGTGGGTATGCCTTTGGATTCAAGCTGTTCTTTAGCCCATGGAAACCAATTAGCCACGTGCGGCTTTGGCATCGCTGGGTTTACGTAGCGATCCTTTGGAGGCTTGCCATGAGCAATAACAACTTTATTCATGATAATACTATATCATATAAATAAGTATTAATCAAGTATCGCGTAATACGATGTTTTTAGAACCAGTCTTTGATACGCTGCCATAAACTAGGGGCGTTCCCTGCTAGGATGGTCTGAGAGGTGTCAGCGGGCACCGCTGTGCTGGCCAAATTCTTGGCTGGGTCGGGGCTAATTTGCTCGGCTACAACGATCAGGCGATGCAGTGTGGTGCCCGGTGGATCACAAGTAATCAGCGTAACAGTGGCCGTTTTGTCGTTACCACCCAGAACGCTCAGCTCGTCTGGGTTAACTATTTTCTTTTCGTAAATTTTGTAAGCATAGCGAGTGCCATCTTTGGTCAGGTAAAAGGTATCACCCTTCTCTAAACGGTTAAGGAGCACAAAGGCAAACTTATACTTACCTTTGTTGAGGATGTTATTGCTGGAGTGTCCAAAGATGACGGCGTTACCGAGCTGTCCTGGATAGGGCGTGGTGGCATAGTGGACAACGCCGCGTTCTAGCGCGTTTTGCACGGCGTGCTCTTCTACTGACGGTTCGTCGTAGACCACCGGTATTTCGACGTTAATCTTGGGAATTATAATCTTTGGTTCGCTACTAACGCTGGTTGCGCCATCAATGATAATCGGTGTGCTGCTGACGTTTTTGCTTGGTGTAATAAACGGAGCGATAAAGCGGTCGTTAAAGAATCCAAACAGCAAAACAATAACTACTAACAGGCCCATGCCAACGCCAAATAACAGAGACTGAAAGTGTTGTTTGGCTTTAAGTTTGCTTTGAGCGGACAAAGAGGCCTTGCCTGTAAGCTGCTTGCGGACCTCGCTGACAGTCCGGCTGCCAGCTGTTGTGGACTTTGACTTCTTTGGTGCCTGGCCTATGTGGTGGACGGCTGGTTTGTCGGTAGCGGGCAGATGCATGCTGGATGTAGGCGCTGGTTGGGCGGTTGCATTGTGTTTATCATGCTCGGCGTAAAACTCTTGCCAAACTTGGTGCTTCTCTGCATCTGGCAGGCCTACGTAATAGCTATGCCAAGCAGTCTGGATCTGAGCTAAAGACATACCAGAACTACTGATCTTTTTCATGTATGCTTGATGCTTACTCAGGGGCCTGTCGGCAACAGCTACTTCTTTGGCTTCTTCTTGGGCGCTGGGCTCGCCCTTGTATAAGCTATCTACTTTTTGGCGAATTAAACTGACAGCGTGCTTGCTACTATTCGATTTGGGATGCTGGTCATTATCTGAATCGCTCATGGTTTAGCTTTTAGTATACAGGATGCTATAATTACCTCTGTATTTTTGATAGCTGAAGCCGGAGTGGCGGAATTGGTATACGCGTGCGACTCAAAATCGCATGCCGCAAGGCTTGAGGGTTCGAGTCCCTCCTCCGGCACCAGCTGTTAATAATTCAAGCACCAAGGTCAAGTCTTAAGTGAGGTGGTCAGCGCCTCAAAGGCTTTGCCAGGGTTTTGTAGAAGCCAAACACTGGCATGTGCAGCCGTGGCTACTCGCCAGCTGTCTTCTATGTCAACCGTGGTTTTGGTTGTGCTCACCTGCCCGTTTACGGCCACAAAAATATTCTCTAGGTGTTTGACGATGATGCTTGCTTGGTACTGTTCGGTAAAGCCATGCAGCACGTCAACTAGTTGCAGCAGGTCCATGCCAAACGTGATGGCCGTGGTGAACTTGGCGTTGGTGGCGATCTTTTGTAGCTGGGCGATGGTCAAAACTAGACAGGTGCTTGGTCGATTTAAAACGGTTTGCGAGTTGCTGGTAAAGTAATCCACTGCGTCTTTAGTTAGCACCATTGTTCCTGGGAACTTGCTAACCAGTTTTTCTAGTACTATGGCGGTTTCGCTGTTGCGGCCAAAATCTCCAGCTAGCAGTACGCCATCTGCCCAGGCGCTGGCGTCCATAAGTTCCGCCAAGGCTTTGCTGGCAAAGCTGCCACTGGGCGTGCTGGGTGCAAACTCCATACTAAGTGATGGCCCCTGCAGTTTAACAAGCTGACTCCGAAGATGATCCGGCAGCATTACTCGGGCTGTGCCAATACCGGCTTTCTCGGCCTCGGCAAAAGCCTCCGCTGGAGCGGCGAAGCCATGGGCATGCCCGCCGACAATCAGCAACTTGCCGGCATGCTGCCGGTTCTCTGGCCTGCTCCACAGCAGGTCTGGAAAAAGCGGAGTGTCTTCTTGTTTGTGCCAGTAATCTCGAGCAGTCATCAGATTTAAATATCTAGGTCGATGCTTACTGGGCAGTGGTCGGAGCCCATGACGTCAGGGTGGATGTTGGCGTCTTTGATATTGTCTTTGAGGGATTTGCTGGCCAGCCAGTAATCGATGCGCCAGCCGACGTTTCGGGCGCGGGCGTTAGCCCAGTGAGTCCACCAAGTGTAAGCGGCTTCTTGTTTGGGGTGAAGAGTACGGTAAGTGTCGAAGAAGCCGGCATCTAAGAAGTTTTGGAAGCCCTCCCTCTCTTCGTTGGTAAAGCCATGCTTACCGACGTTGGGTTTGGGGTTGGCCAGGTCGATCTCTTGGTGGGCAACGTTTAAGTCTCCACAAAATACCACGGGCTTGGTTTTCTCTAGTTGTTGTGCGTAGGCCAAGAAAGCAGGATCCCAGAATTTGTGACGCAGCTCTAGCCTGGAAAGATCCCCTTTGCTGTTGGGTGTATAGGCTGTGAGTACCCAAAACTTTTCAAATTCGGCAGCCATTACCCTGCCCTCGTCGTTTGGGTCACCATATTTGTCGCTTGTAAGCTTGAACTTCTCTGCTAGGTCTTTGGGAAAACCGTTCACCACTTGCAAAGGTTTTATTTTGCTGAAGATTGCGGTGCTAGAATAACCCTTCTTTTTCGCGGAATACCAATACTCTTCGTAGTCTGGCAGATCAATCTCGAACTGTTCGCGGTGGGCCTTAGTTTCTTGCAGGCACAGTACATCTGGCTGGTGTTCTTCGATAAACTTCTGAAAAGCACCTTTGTTGAGGACGGCGCGAATGCCATTGACGTTCCAGGAATATAACTTCATCGGAGAATAATTCCTTGTGATTCACGCCACGCTCGGCGTTCATTTTCTTGTAGTAACGCAAGACTTTCTGCAAAAGCTCTCTTGCGCTCAGGGGGTGCATCGGCATATTCGTCGTCTAATGATACGTCGCATGGTTCACCCGCCGCTCTCACTGCTGTAGCCCCTTCGGGCAGCCAGCTTGGTCGTTCTTGCTCGGTAATAACCTCACTAGGAGCTGATGCTGCTCGCATAGCAACTCCTTCGGCTTTACGAATGGCAGCTATGCCCTCGGCTAAGTCTGCTCCTCGATTAGTAGCAGGCACAGAGGGGTCGAGGATTTCAGGTTCAATTTGTGCGGGTCCCGCTTCAGCCTTTTTTGGTGGTGGAATAATTGGTGGATTGGGTCTGATACTGATAGTTCTAGATTTTCCTGGTGTTGTCTCGGGTGTAGCCATGACTGCATTTTACCACCTTAGTAAGTGAGAGGGATAGCCGCACGACTGCGGCCATGCTGGGAATGAATTCCTGTGCGTGGCCTGGTCGACGAACCCGGGTTCAAATCTTTCTCAAGAAGAGAAAAGACCATATCTTTCGACATGGTCTCCTCTCTCCTGGCGGAGGGAGAGGGATTTGAACCCTCGAAGGAGTTGCCCCCTTACCACCTTTCCAAGATGGCGCACTAGGCCACTATGCGACCCCTCCTGGTCCTATTGAACCCGTTTATTATACCTGTTTGTCTCTAAAGATAAAATTACTACATTACAAGCTTGCGACTCGTGCAAATAACCGCGTAGAATAAAGGTTACATCAATAAAAACTAACCAAGGCCTCACGCTATGCCCCTGATCTCGCTTAAGGACATCAGTAAACTGTATGGCTTCGGCGACGCGACTACCATTGCGCTCGACGAGGTTACCTTAGACGTGGAAGCGGGAGAGTTTGTGGCCATTATGGGACCAAGCGGTTCGGGCAAGTCTACCTTACTTAATATTATTGGTTTGTTGGATCGGCCAACTCATGGCGAATACACACTTAGCAAGCGCTCGGTGGCCAAGCTGCGCCCTAATCAACGAGCCAAAACACGCCGGGATCGGATTGGCTTTGTGTTCCAGTCATTCAACCTGCTGCCCCGGCTCAATATTATCGATAATGTCGCCCTGCCCTTGTTGTACAAAGGGGTGCCACCGGTTAAGCGCCAAAAGCGTGCCGCAGCTGTGCTTGAACGAGTTGGTCTAACCGACCGCCAATACTTTATGCCTCGCGCTCTGAGTGGTGGACAGGTTCAGCGTGCAGCAATTGCGAGAGCGTTGGTAAATGATCCACAAATTATTATTGCCGACGAGCCTACTGGCAACCTAGATAGTACAGCCAGCTTGGTAGTCATGGAGTTACTGAGCGAATTACACCGTACGGGCAATACTATTTTGATGGTGACGCACAACCCCGAGCTCACCCGTTATGCAGACCGCGTTCTGTATATGCTCGATGGCGCTATTGTAAGCGACCAGGCCACGCCTGTTGGGCAAGTACCAAAACTTGCTAACGAAGCGCATAAACTCTTCCCTGCAGATCCGGACGAAGTGGGCCTGGCAGGTATTTCTGCAGTTATGGAAACCCTACCCGACAAAACCATAGGTGCTCCAAAGAAGAAACGTACAATTCGTACTAAACGAGCAAAATCTAAGATAGTAAGGAAGAAGCGTTAATGTTTAGTGGAAATTACCGCCTGGCTTTTGCCCGGCTGCGTTCAAACAAATGGCACAGCGCACTCACTATGTTTGGTATAGTTGTGGGTATTGTTTCGGTAGTAACTACGGTGTCTTTGGGTGAAGGCATTAAGCGCCAAGTGCTCAAGCAAGTGGGTCAAGTAGGATCAGACCTAATTACCGTTCGCCCTGGAAACTTTATTACTCGTGATAAATCCGGAGCGATTACTCATGTCGATACGGCTCAGGCATATGGCTTTGGCAGTGGTAGCCTGAGCGAACAAGACATTACAACTATTAGCCAAGTGCCACAGGTTGCAGAGGTGTCTGCATTAAATCTGCTGCAAACTGGACTAATAACAGACGGCGCAAGCTTTAATGGCGGCTTTGTTTTAGGAGCAGATAGCAACCTGCCCAAAGTTCTTCAGCAAGAGGTCACCTACGGATCATACTTTGGTAGCGGCGAAGAAGATCGCGAAGTGGCAGTGATTGGCAAGCGTGTCGCAGAGCAGCTCTTTCAAGAGAATATTCCTATTGGCCAAGCGTTTACGGTGCGCGGCCAGGAATACATAGTGCGTGGTGTTTTTGATGAGTTTGGCAGTACTGCGCTGGGCCAAGGCATAGATCTTAACAAAGCGGTCTTTGTTCCCCGCCAAAGTCTTAAGAAATTAGCCGGCGATAGCGCTCCGCTAACGCAAATATTAGTTCGTCCTAAAAAAGGTACCGCTGGTTCATTGTTCGTTAATGTCTCGGCGGCTTTGCGCAAAGCACATGGCGGGCAGCAGGACTTTACCATCCTTAAGCAGGACGAAAACGTTATGGTAGCTAACGATATGCTCCAGCTATTAACTCGTTTTGTGGCAAGTATCGCAGCCATATCCCTATTGGTTGGCGGTATCGGGATTATGAACATCATGCTCGCGTCCATTAGCGAGCGTACCCACGAAATTGGTATCCGCAAAGCCGTTGGCGCCACTAATCGCCAGATCCGCAACCAGTTTATGGCCGAAGCCACCGTGCTTGGTCTGGTTGGCGGAGTTGTAGGAGTACTACTATCCTTTGCGGCAAACTTTATCATCCGTGTTACCACTAACTTCCATCCGGTTATCGCCTGGCCCGTCGTATTACTCGCAGTTGTAGTGTCTTTGGCGGTCGGCGTTATCTTTGGTACTGTTCCAGCCGTAAAAGCGGCTCGCAAGGACCCCATCGAAGCCCTCCGCTCCCTCGCCTAAAAATTGTTGTTGATAATCATCTTGTGGTATTTACTCAAGGCCAGCGTTCACGATCGTGTTAACTTTGAACGAAGAGAGTTCGCTGATATGAACTGGTTTACCTTTGACGAGATCTTAAGTTCCCATCCAGCAATATTTGATCCTCATATGCAGCGGTTTACCCATAAACTTGTAGATTATCTAGGTTAGCTTTATTTGAGGAGGACGGTGGCCAAGCCCAGGAAAGCTAGGAAGCCGAGGATGTCGGTGGCGGTGGTGATGAAGATAGTTGCCGAGGTGGCTGGGTCTTTGCCGAGCTTGGACATGATAAGCGGTACCATGGTGCCAAAGAAACCGGCGACCAGTAGGTTGATGACCATGGCGAGGGCCAGGACCAGGGCAATGCCGGCGTTGCGGTTGAGGATCATAACTACTGTAGCAACCAGCACGCCGTTGATAAGTCCGTTTATCAGGCTGGCCCCCAGCTCGTTACGGAGCGTAGACCAAGCAGTCTTGAGTTCGATTTGCTTAAGCGAGATACCGCGTACTTGTACGGCCAGGGTTTGGGTGGCGGCGTTACCGCCCATACCGGCTACTATGGGCATATAGACGGCCAGAAGCACGTATTTACTGAGTGTGTCTTCGAACATGCCCACCGTAAATGAAGCCATGAATGCAGTGGCCAGGTTGATAATGAGCCAACGGTAACGGTTGCGAACTTTGCTCTTAGCGGAGTCGGTAACGCTTTCTTCTTGGCTGATACCGGCAAAGTTATACAGGCTGCTGGCTTGCTCGTCCTGGATGAGTTTGAGCATGTCGTCGGAGTAGATAATGCCGACTACTTCGTTGCGGTCGTTTAACACAGCGACCTTGCTGCGAGGATGAGCCCGGAATAGGCCAACAACGTCGCGGTGTGATGCAGCGTACGAGATGGATGGAATACGGCGACTGTACTTGCCGATTAACTCGCTCTTTGCGGCTAGTCCAAGACGGTGACCCGGTAGGTAACCGATGAGCTTGCCTTCTTCTAGAACCAAAATAACCGGCGGTCTTCCGGTGTGTTTTTCGTGGTTGGCAAATTGTTTTGCTACGCTTTCTATATTGTCTTTGGACTGCACTTGAATATAGTCCAGGGTCATAAGGCCGGCTGCGGTTTGCGGATCGAAGGCTAGTAGTGTGGACAAAGAATCTTTGAGTTCTGCGCTGAGGGTATTAAGTACGCGCTCACGTTTGTTTTTGGTAATCAGCTGCAGCATGTCGGTTGCTTCGTCTGGGCTCAGAGTTTGCAGCAAGCTCACTAGCTCTTCGTCTGGGATGTTGCGTAAGATATCGCGTCGTACAGTAATGGTGACCGAGCGGAGCATATCGATGCGTTTGTCTTGTTCGAGCTCTAAGAACAATTTGGTACGTTTATCTTTACGAAATTGGATGTCAGCTAGAGCTAATGGATTAACATTGAGGTTAAACGACGAAATGAGTGGTATAGAAGGAAGTTTCTTTTTGAATTTCATGGTAAACACATTTTAGCATTACCGTGTCGGGCACGTGTTACACAATAGACGCTCAAGGTGTTAAGCTGTCTGGATGGATGTTGTGTTAATTGTTATGTTACTGGTGGGAGTCATGTTTGCGGTAACGTCGGTCTCTGGTGCCCCTTGGGTCCCAGTGCGAGCGTTCGATGTAGAGCAGCTGCTTGATGATGCTAAGGTCACTAAGGGGACGGCTTACTTGGAGCTTGGGTGTGGCGACGGACGATTAGTGCGTGCTGCCGCTGCTCGCGGTGCCAAAGCTGTTGGCTATGAGCTGAATCCCCTACTCTTAGTTGTTGCCTGGATACGTTGCTTGGGTCTGCCTAATGCAAAAGTACGCTTTGGCGATCTGTGGAAGATTAATCTTAGCAAGGCAGATGTGGTTATGGCTTTTCTAGTTCCTCGTACAATGCCTCGCCTGGGCGCCAAGGCAGCTAACGAAATGAAGTCGGGAGCCGTACTGGTGAGCTATATTTTTGAAATACCTGGCAAAAAAGCTTATAAAAAAGCCAAAAGTTGGCTGCTGTATACGTTCGATCGTTAGATTAAATAAACTTTTCGGTAAAAGTAACTATAACATTGGCAGCCGCCATGATAATGCCAACTCCAATTCCTCCCACCAAAAGTCCGATAAAGAATAACAGTACATCTTCAAGCAATATGGATAACGCAATAATCACGCCTCCCATGGATGGCAAGGTGTCGAGCCCCGAGAATGGTGGAGAGACAAATGAAGCCAAAGCAAACAAAAATACCACTAGTCCACACTGAGTACGGAACCAGGCCGAGTTTAGGTAATTAGCTAGTCGAGGGCGCGAGAAGCGCTCGAACCAACGGATGCGGCGCATCATAAAAGGCAGGCCTTTTTTAAGCATTCCATCACCTAGTTTGACCCGTTTTAAAAAGTTAGGTAGCCATAAAGAACGTCGGCCAAAGGTCATTTGTAGAGCAGTTAACATCGTGGTTGGTAGTAGGATAAGTTGCGTAATACCACCGGTGGGTATAGGTAATGACGGCACGAACATAAATAATAGAAAGACAATGGCAAAACTTTTTTCGCCAAAAACGGTCTGCAGGTCGCCTACTGTCTTGGGGCCTTTGCTGTTGAGCCATACCTCGAGCTCTTTGCTAAATGGTACATTTGCCATAGCCCAAGTGTAACAGACTGGCCACCAGCATGTACGCGGGGTATACTAAAGAATAAGATTACCTAAAACAAATACTACAGGCTGCACTATGCGAATATTTTATAACACTGCTAAATCACCCGAGTTACTAGAACTACCAAAAGCCAGCGACGGGTCGTGGCTGCATTTAGAGGCACCTACGCATCAAGAGCTGGAGTTGTTGGCCAAGCAATACGAACTAGATATTGACCTGCTGGTTGACGGTATTGACCCCAACGAATCGCCTCGTATAGAAAAAGATGGTAGTGCGGTATTTATTTACACTCGCTACTGTTTACCAGAGGCAGATAAGATGACGACCGCCCCATTGCTGATCGTACATGCCAAAGGTGTGACGATTACAATTTGCCGCCAAGCGTTTACTCACTTAGACCAGATTTTGAGTGGTTCCCTAGACATTGTTACCAGCAAACGTGCTCAGTTGACCTTGCAACTGCTGCAGGTTATAAGTAATGGCTACAAGCGTCGTATTTATAGCGCCAGCCGCCGAATTCTACAAACTCGTTCCCTGCTAGACCGCGAGCAGATTACTAACAAGGACTTTATTAGTTTTATTGATATAGAGGAAGATCTTAACGATTTTCTGCTGGTGCTAGACCCACTGGCGGCAGTTTTGAACTCATTACTCAATGGTCGCTTTATTCGATTATATGAGGAAGATAAGGATCTTATTGAGGATTTGCAGCTCGGTAACCAAGAGCTAACTCAGCTAACCCAGTCACGACTTACGACGCTGCGAAACGTGCGAGAGGCTTACAGCACAATCATGGCCAACAATCTTAACCGCGTCTTCAAACTGATGACTAGTATTACCATCTTGATGGGTATTTTTACCTTGATCACCGGTATCTATAGCATGAACATTTCTTTACCAGCTGCGCACAATCCGAATGCATTTTGGATTATCTTAGGCATTACCGGCACCGCTATCGGCGTTGTGGCGGCCTACTTTAAGCGCAATCGTTGGTTTTAGTTTAGCTGGCCAGAACTGGCACCAACGTGCCGAGGAATCTTCAGAGGTATGTCGGTGCGTTTACGAGGGGCAATAATGATAGCAGTCGTTCCCTTGCCAGGCTTGGTACTCACCCGTAGCTCACCACCAATTCGAGTCAGGATAACTTTACAGACCTGCAACCCCAGACTTACTTTATTTGGTTGATAGTCCTGACCGGCGATCCGGGTTTTTTGCATTGGTCGGAACAGAAAGTCCAGCATTTCCTTGTCCATGCCCTGTCCAGTGTCTGTAACCGAAATCATTACTTTGCTTCCTCTGCGGTGGCCGCGAATGGTAATGCGACTTCCGACTTTGGAGTAGGTTATGGCATTCTCGACCAAGATATTCATTAATTGCTCCAGGTCTTTGGGCTGGATCCGAAAAGCTAATCCATCTTCGATGTTACTTTCTAGCTTCATCTGATGATCTTCTGCGCCGGGCCGATAGACTTCGTTAATACGTTTGTTCAGGACGGTTGTTACCGAGAGGAGTGGAGCCGAGGTATCCATGTCGGTGGCTCGATGGGCCGAAACAATACCTTTGGTAATCTTGGCCATCAGGCGTAAGCCATAAAAGAACTCACGGGCTTGAGGAATATTGGTGAGCGGCTGGCTGTCGGTCATAAGTTGGTTGTGAAAATCTTCTAACTTCTGGCCGGTGTCGGCGATAAACTCTCGGCGGACACCGAGCAGATAGACTTTGAGCGATGCTTGCTTTTCGGTGACTTGGCGCAAAGACCGGGCCTGTCCATAGCGACGGTAACTGGCCATCAGTATCAGCGAACCAGTCGTCAAACCTGCAGCCTGCATCGCAAGCGATAGATGTGGCGTTGTAAAGTTATTCACCAGGCCAATAAGTGCTAAGACCGGAACAATTATAGACCAAACTATAAGTGAGCCAAGGGGGTTGGGCTTAGTGCCGAACAAGATCTGATCTTCCGAGTCAGATCGAATTGCCGAATTGGTATTTTCGCCGGTAAGTATCGTACTAAAACGGTACAGTTGTTTGGCTAGCTCGTTGATAGTTGCGGTTGTACTGGAAGATAAGCGCGCAGAGGTGACTCGGTCGATAGAAGCTACAATGTTGCCTGCTGCAAGAGGTAGGCTAGTTATAGCTAGAAGTACAAAATCGTCAAGTGCTTTGTGTACAAGATTGTAACGGTCGATCACCTGATCGAGTAATCTACTTTTGTGCCGATGATGGATGCTAAGAAGTGCAAATACGACACTGGCCAGCGCTAAAGATAGTATCCCGCCGGCAATAATATAATCTGGGAAAGTGTCCACCATTTCACCTCTTATCATAGCATGACAACCCCTCAGACATCCTTCAGCTAAGCACGGTATACTAACTGCATGAAACTACTAGTTGTAGAGGACGAAGTAAAGCTCGGACGAGCTATTAAAGCAGGACTTATACAAGATGGCTATGCGGTAGACCTGCTGCACACTGCCGACGATGGCCTCGCTTATGCTCAGACTGAAAACTACGATGTGATCGTGCTTGATCGCATGTTACCTGGTGGTCAAGACGGCCTAGAAATTTGCCGAACTATTCGTAAAGCTGGCAACAGCACGCCAGTACTTATGCTTACTGCCAAGGGCGAGTTAGAAGACAAAGTTACCGGCCTAGACGGTGGCGCGGACGATTACTTGGTCAAGCCGTTCGAGTTCGACGAGCTGCTGGCCCGTGTTCGCGCTTTGGTGCGACGTCCGACAAAAGCCGTAGGCTTAACTATTACAAACGGTCCACTGGTTATTAATACCGCCAGCAAACAAGTGACGGTAGATGGTCAGCCGGTTAAACTCAGTAAAAAAGAATATGCTCTGCTAGAATACCTAGCTCATCACCCAGATCAAGTGACTAGCAAAGATCAATTGATAGAACACGTTTGGGACTTTGAGTCCGACATATTGCCGAATACTGTCGAAGTGTTTATCCGCAGCCTCCGCAAAAAGATCGACCAACCCGATAGCCCTTCGCTTATTGATACAATTCGTGGCTTTGGCTACCGCCTCCGGAGTGACGGCTAATGTTTCAATCCGCCGTCTTTAAGCTTACCGCCTGGTATGTTGGTGCTCTAGTATTTGTTTGTCTGCTGTTTAGTGTTCCAATCTATACGGTTACCTCGGCACGTTTGCAACGTGGTGCAGTCAGCCAGACGGAGTTTGTCCGCCAGCTCCCTGCTCCGTTTGAAGACGAGGTGTATGTTCCACGGCTCGAGCGTCTGCGCGATAAACAACTTGCCGACGACCGTCACCAATTATTACTCTCGCTCTTTCTAATAAACGCCGGCATCATTGGTATTGGAGCGTATGCAAGTTATTTGTTTGCACGCCGAACCTTACATCCTATCGAAAAAGCCCACGCTGCCCAGGTACGTTTTACGGCTGACGCCAGCCACGAACTCCGGACTCCGCTAGCTGTAATGCAAACCGAAATAGAGGTGGCGCTGCGCAGCAAGAAGCTGATTGCGGCCGAAGCACGCGAAGTACTGCAAAGTAACCTGGAGGAAGTTGCCCGCCTGCGTCAACTCAGCGACCAACTCTTGGGCTTGACCCGGGCCGACGCTGAGCCTCTTAAGTTATCCAAACTAAACCTCAGCAAACTTGTAGCCGATCAAATGGCGACCCTTGGCAGGCGTCATAAGCTCAAGATCGCCGTCAATGTTCCCAAAAATGTCTTTGTCTCGGGCGACAAGACCCTGTTGGCGCAGGTCATGGACATTATTGTCAAAAACGCGGTCACTTACAGCGGCCTTCCTGATCCAGCCATAACTGCCACCCTTAAGGTGGTCAATGACCAAGCCGTATTGTCCATCGCCAATCAGGGTCCTGTTATCGCCCCCAAAGACCTTAATCACATTTTTGACCGCTTTTACCGCGGTGCCGATGCTACTGCCGCCAACCCTAAAGGCCACGGCCTGGGCCTTTCTTTGGTCAAAGACATTGTCTCGCGCCATGGTGGCGTTATTACCGCCAGCAGTAACAAGAAAACTGGAACTGTCTTTACGCTAACAATACCAGTGGTATAACAAAGGGTTGCACTGAGTTTCTGCTGGGTGTAAGCTCGCCAAATGGCAAATACAGAAACACGTATAGAGTTCGGCAGTTCAATTTGGGGTACACCTGACGATGACCAAGGTATACCAGTCTTGGTAACGGTTCGCCGAGGGCGAGTCGCCGCAAATGGTGTAGCAAGACAATTAATATCTTGTGAGTTACTGCGAGACGATCCTGACCTCCACGAAGATCTAACTCCTTTCGAACGAACAGAGTTAGAATATGAAGGAGTCGAACCAGCCGAACCATTCGTGTAGTCCTGAATTAAAAAAACAGGGAGCTCGGGCTCCCTGTTTTTTGTTTTGGCGGACATGCTTAGCGAGGCAGCGGTGATACGCGGAGTAGCTTCCAGGTAAAGTTAGCCGAGTCGAACTGCAGGCGGTAGTTACGGTGGCCGTCGCTCATGTCGAACAGCTGCACCATGCTCTGTCCTTTTTGTAGGAGGTAGTGCATGCCGGTTTCGACAAAAGTTACTTCTTCGGTGTCGATGGTGATCTGCTTGGGGATGCTGCGGAACTTGCCCTTGCCCCTAAAGGTAAAAGCGTTAACGGATACTTCTTTGTTTACGTGAGTTTTGGTGTTTTGGGTGTCCTGATAATGGGTGATGCTCATAATTTTGCTCCAGAAAGTTATAAATATTGAAGAGTTGTCAGTTGCCTACCGAAGTAGCTCTGACCGAACGGATAAAAGATTGGAGCTAACCCGAGCCATAAGTGGTAACCGTTCGAATACCATTCATGTAAGCCCGTGAGCTATTCTTTTAGGAGTGGCAGTGACGCTTTAGCCTTGCGGCCAGGTGTGTATGCTTCCTGAGTTTTGCCTATCAGTCTGTAGCGACCCAGGCGTTATGCAGCATATAAGTAGGAAGGTTGAGGAGGCCACGAAAAGCCTTTTCGACCAGCACCCATATTGCTAACGTTAATTATGCTCCTGCCGCACTACCAAAACAAGTTTGTTTTTTACAACTATTCCACCCCGAAGTATTGTCCTACTCCACCTTGTAATATTACTTCTTGGCACGGTCCTCGTTGCGGCTGTGATTGATATATCACAACCTGGCTGCGGAGGTGCCAAGAAGTAATATTACAAGGTGTTTTAAGCTAATCTTCGATGTGGATTGGGTGCTCAACAACCTTCTTGGGCCATTGGAGCGAGACGAATATTGCGCCAAACAGTAGAACTCCTAGGACGGATAAGCTTATGGCGATCGGGACGTGTAGGCCTAGTGGTGCGGCAATCATCTTAAAGCTAATCCAGGCTAGAATGCCAGACAAGGCCCAGGCCAGTGCCCAGAAGCGGTCGGCCACCGATTCGTACACAAAGTACAGGGCGCGGAGGCCTAATAGTGCAAAGACGTTGCTGGCGTAGGCGATAAAGCGGTCGGGGCTGACGGCTAGCACGGCCGGTACGCTGTCGACAGCAAAGATCACGTCGGTTAGCTCGATGAGGATAATAACAGCGGCCATGAGGGTCAGCATGCGCTTACCATCTTTTTTGACGGTCAGTTTGTGACCGACAAACTCATGATGTATGGGTAGTACTTTTGTAAGACCCTTCCACAGGCGTTTGTCGGTGAACTCGACTTCTTGCTCTAGGTCATCGCCTCCCCTAGCCTCCTTAAAAGCTTTCCAAGCAGCACGCATAAGGATGAGGCCGAAGATAATGCTGACCCACTCGAAACGCTTGAGGAGTTCTAGGCCAGCCAAGATAAAGATTAGGCGGAAGATGATGGCCCCGGCAATGCCGTAGTTGAGCATCCGGCGCTCCAGCTTGTGGTCCACCTTAAAGCTGGCAAAGATCAGGCCAATAACAAACAGGTTGTCGAGACTCAGGGCTTTCTCGATAGCCCACGCAGCCAGGTATTCGCCAGCGGCCTGGTGGCTAATAAAGAAGAAGACCGGAATGGCAAAAGCTAACGCAATAGAAATATAGAACACCGACCAACGGACGGCTTCGGGAAACTTAATAACGTGATCTTTGCGGGTATGGTGTACCTCTATGGCGGTGTAACCGGCTAAGGCTACAGCAACCAGGGCGTACATAAACCATGGCACATGGTAGCTATGCACTTCGCCCGCAGTGCTGGCTAGGAGTGATAAAAATCTCATTACAGGTATTGTAAGCTACTGCTTGCCCAGGAGTCTACTCATTGTCGAGTAGTTGTTTGTCGGCGGTCGTGAGCAGCTTACCGCTAATGCTACGGGGCCACAGCTTACGGCTACGGATGATACGAACCTGGACGATGTACAGCACAACAGTAGCCTGCAAATAGATCCAGAATAGTAGGCCAAGCACCAAGGCAAAGGTGCCGTAAAGCGGGCTTAGGGTGCGGAGCTGGCGAGTTACCAAGTAGCTACCCAAGGCCTGCATAACTACAATGCCGATGCTGCAATACAGTGCCATGACCTGCAGGTTACGCTTGGCAACCGTGGTGTTTAGGTTGAGCTTAAACAGCCAGTAAAAAGTCGGTACCAAGATTAACAGGGCTGCACCTGCTGCTAGGACTTTAAAGAGCATCGATTGGCCAAGGCCAGAAGCAGCACCGGATAATATAGCGGCGCTGGTTAGTCCGATACCCCCGATAACGAGGCTTCCGGCGCTGACCAGAATAGATAACGGAAAACCAACACGCTTTTTCTTGGGGATATGCCACAAATGATTGAGGGCTGTCCGGAAGGCGTCTACCCCGCCTCGAGCGCCATAAAACGTCACCACCAAACCAATGACCAGCGCGATGCCCGATTTATTAGATGCTTGGATATTGCGTGCCAGCTGTTCGCCAATTACTGGGAAGTAGCTGTTGATACTGTCCATAATCGTTCCCTGGATGGTTCTGCTACCACCAGAGGCCAGACCGGCAATAGAAGTAAAAACTAGCAGCAATGGGAAAAGAGACAAAAAGCCATAGTAGGTAATCAGGGCTGCCTGGTGTCCGGCATCGTTTTCGCCGTAGCGCTTAATCACCCCAATAGGGAGCCCTAAGATCGGGTGTTTTTGCTGAAACCGGTCAATAGCTAAAATGGTGCTGTCTATTATCTTCACTCTGATACAATAAAAGCATAAGCTGTCGGATTAGGCAAAAATGAAAAACAATTATAAAAATCTGTATCAAAGACTTGTCGCTGCTCTGTCCTCTCGGTGGAGCTTTGTAATCGTAATGTTTTTGGGGGCATTTCAGAGTAGCTGGATGGCTATTTCGTCACGCTACCCAATGGCTTTTGATGAGGCTTACCATTACAACCTCACTCGCCTGCATGCCGAGCAGTGGAATCCCCTGTTCTTACAGCAACCCGACGGCCCCGCACCATACGGTGCATTGGTGCGTGACCCATCTTGGCTGCACCATTACATTTTGAGCTTTCCGTATCGCATTTTGGATGCCCTAGGTGTAAGTGATTTTACTAAGATTGTGACCTTACGTCTGTGCAATGTAGTGATGTTTCTGGCGGGGTTATATCTGTTCCGAAGACTTTTATTACTTACCAAAGCATCTCGTGCAGCGGTGCATGCTGCCCTACTTTTCTTTGTTATGGTGCCAACCGTTATAACCTTGGCTGGACAGATCAACTACGATAACCTGCAGTTCCCGCTGGTTGCAGGTACTTTGTTGGCTACCTATTATGCTGCCACAAGCTTGCAGGTTAAGAAGCCCCGCGCTCTTATGATTTTACGCGCGCTTGCGCTGGCATTACTGGGAAGTCTAAATAAGTTTACTTTTCTGCCTATCCTTACCGCAGTTGTGATATATCTGCTAGTTGTAGGCTACCGATCGTATGGCCGTAATCTTGGTACGTTCTGGAAGGGTTTTATGAAATCCTGGCGTCAAATCGCCGATTGGCATCGACCCATAGTACTTTCGGTTATGGTCGCCCTGAGCGGTTTGTTTATCTGGTTCTACGGAGTAAACACAATTGTCTACCAAAACCCGGTGATCCAATGTCATCAGGTGCTCGAGCCAAGCCGCTGCGAAGGATTCGAGCCCTGGCTGCGTAACTATAACCTAGCTAAAGAGGCCGTAAGGCCAAGCCCTAACCCCGTTAAATTTACTGTGGATTGGATTGGTGGCATGTTTTATCGCACCTTCTTTGTGATAAACGGAGCTACCGGGCCACGTCG
>CAZKKJ010000008.1:0-18247 GCA_964553355.1 uncultured Candidatus Saccharibacteria bacterium
AGTGCATTGACGGTAAAGATGCCGTCTGTCCGCAGCAGGACGAAAAGACCCCGTGCAGCTTTACTACAGCTTGACATTGAATCGAGCTGCAACATGTGTAGGATAGGTGGGAGACGTTGAAGCCGTCGAGGTGGCCGGGGTGGAGTCATCCTTGAAATACCACCCTTGTTGTAGTTTTATTCTTACCGTGACCGTTATCCGGTTACGGGACCGTGTCTGGTGGGTAGTTTAACTGGGGCGGTTGCCTCCTAAAGAGTAGCGGAGGCGTTCAAAGGTTGGCTAGGTTCGGATGGAAATCGAATCGATAGTGCATACGCATAAGCCAGCTTGACTGTGAGACCTACAAGTCGATCAGGCACGAAAGTGGGAGTAAGTTTTCCGCTGTCCATACATTCATGTATATGAGAGTGGTATCGGCAGCGCTATCGGATAAAAGTTACGCCGGGGATAACAGGCTTATAGCGCCCAATAGTTCACATAGACGGCGCTGTTTGGCACCTCGATGTCGGCTCATCACATCCTGGAGGGGGAGCACCTTCCAAGGGTTCGGCTGTTCGCCGATTAAAGTGGTACGTGAGCTGGGTTCAGAACGTCGTGAGACAGTTCGGTTTATATCCGCTGTGGACGCTAAGAAATTTGAGAGGATCTGCTCCTAGTACGAGAGGACCGGAGTGGACGCACCGCTGGTGTACCAATTGTTCTACCAAGAGCATTGTTGGGTAGCTATGTGCGGACTAGATAAGCGCTGAAAGCATATTAAGCGCGAAACTAACCTCAAGATTAGATTTCTCTATGATCCCCCAGAAAGACGATCTGGTTGATAGGCGCAAGGTGAAAGTGCGGTAACGTATTGAGCCGAAGCGTACTAATAGGGACATTGACTTTTTATATCCATAAGTTATATTCCTTCGGGGATATGGCTTTTGGAGCGGAGACAGTTGACTAGTTATTGGTGAATATCATTCGAAATTCACAGTAGTTAACGTTTGTTTTAGTTTACAATTTCAATTCGAACCTTATGGACACCGATTCACATCTGTTTACAGATGCCACTTCGGTGCCCATAGCGAGAGGGAAACACCTGTTCCCATGCCGAACACAGCAGTTAAGCCTCGTAGCGGTTACAATACTTGGGTCATCAAGCCCTGGGAAAATAGCACGGTGCCGAATTATAGAATAAACCAGCCTTAAAGGCTGGTTTTTCTTTTGTAATCTAATTTTTAGCGCCTAGTCGTCAAACGCGTTGTGCGCAATAGTCTCGATAAGGTCGTAAGGCATGGGTTTATCTAGGTAAAAGCGTACAGTGCCCTTAGAGGTCTCGTAGTCCTTAAGTTGATCATGTAGGGCACTTATGCCTCCTGCACCGGGATACAGGCCTATATGCTTATCATAGCCTCCAAAGTGGATAACCTTTTTGCCTAGTCGGAAGGTGGGTATGCCGTAGCTAATCTGCTCCGTTGCCTCCGGTCCGGCCTTCTTGATGATCATCCGTATCTTTTCCAGGATTACCTGAGTTTCTTTGGGGAAGTTAGCTATATATTCATCGACGTTGGCATAGTTTTGCATCTTCATGTCTAAAGTATACAATACCCTTATGAGCAAGTTAGTAAGCATTTCAGGTGTGGTTAACAAGGCCTATGATCTTAAGGCAACGGCTAAGTTCTACGAAGGTCTCGGCTTCTTAACCACCAAGAACGAAGATGATCATTTTGCAGTTCGGCTCAACTGGTTTTGGCTTGAATTTATTCCAGAAAATCGCAAGCGAAGTGCAATTGGGGTGCCCGGCCAGTTTATTTACGTTAGTGTGGACGATGTTGACGAGGTATACAAGGATCTAACAGCCAAGGGCTATAAGTTTACGGGTAAGCCCGAGACTTTTCCGTCTGGAAGACGAGAGATAATGGTGGCTGACCCCGATGGTTATTGGCTCGTATTTTTCTCTAAAAAGAAGTAAGCTCTTCTCCGTTAGAGCGTTTCAATTCTTAATTATTTCTTAAATATCACTAATATTAATTGACATTAGCGCAATAGAGTGTTAATATTTTAGTAATTCTGAAAGGGATGCGAGGAAAGGGGTGGATACCTTCTTCAATCTTTGTCAGAGTCTGGGTGGGGCATTAATCTAAAGGGAGGCCTAGACTATGGCTGGAACACGAGAAGGTGGCGCACGAGCTGCAGCTACCAACAAAGCAAAGTATGGCGACAATTTTTATGCACAAATTGGCGCCAAGGGTGGTAAGAAGGGTCGCACCGGCGGCTTCTTCGCAAACCGTGAGCTAGCTCGCATTGCTGGTGCAAAGGGTGGCAAAATTAGCCGCCGTACCAAAGCGAACTAACCCAATCGGTTATTAGTGCAAAAGAGTCCTAGGAAACTAGGGCTCTTTTATTTTGAGTAGTAGCTTTTCTTCGGTAGCTACGACATTGTCGAGATCGAGAAACTCTCCAGCTAGTGTTGCAATTAAAACAACTATATGTGTGCGTATCAATCTGTTGGCTGCTGTTCATGCACGTTGGACAGGTGCTACGTAAATACAGCCATTCTCGGTAACTATCTAGACAATCTTGAATATGGTCCTCGGGGATGGTTACCGCATATCTCTTTGCTAGTACTTTGGCTTTTTCCCAGGCAGCAAGCTCAAGTTTAACTAATTCGAAATCCGAGATATACGTGTGGTGTTCCAATAGAGCGTGACCGAGCTCATGAAGCAATGACCAACTTCCCGTATCGGTAGTGAGAGCTTCGGGTACGTAATGTACGACCTGCTTGCGTGGCGACCAGTAAAAACTGTCGCTCTCAACAAACTGGATGGCCGGGAAGGCGAGGCGGAGTAAGCTAGCTAGATTAGGCATGACTTCTCTTGGCCAGCTCGTAGCAGCCGTATACAACTGCTTCTTCCGGGTTTTTGGCGCGGACGATTGGCGGAATTGGGATGATGGGGAGTTCATATTCTTTTAGTTCTTCTAGAAGTGGTGCTTTAAACTTGGCAAAGTGTGTGCCAACGCCTCCGCCAAGTACGATCACCTCTGGCTGAATAACAGCAATTAGTTGAATAAGCCCAACTGCAATATTGTGAGCTATCTCCTTCCAGGTTTTTGGATCGGTGATTTCGCTGGCGCGCTTGCCATAGGTGGCAACAATCGCGCGGCCCGAGGCAAAGTCTTCCCATTGTACAGACTTGCCTTGGTGTTCAAACCACATTTGTCCGCTTTCGCTGTCTGCCAAGCTTGGGTCAATAACACCATCCATGATAAGTCCCGAGCTAATACCTGTGCTAATTGTGACATAAAGAACTTTATTGTAATCTTTCTTGATAAGTATCGCTTCAGACAATGCAGCAAGTTTAGTGTCGTTTTCAATGATGACTGGTGCTTTCAGGGCTTTCTCAAAGTCACGCTGTATTGGCAGATTCTGCCAGGAGCGATTACCAAAGGCAACGGCTATACCATGTTTGCGGTCGAGCCGACCAGGGACGGCGACTACTATGCGTGTAAAATCTTGATGCTCAAGTACGCCAACTTCTTTGGTGAGTTCCGTAATAAGGTCGGCGTATTCTTCTGGGGTGGGAAATTTGCGCTCCTCAACAATTTTTCCTACTTCTGTAAGGACTGCTAAAAGCACTTTGGTTGCCCCGATATCTACCGCCAAATACATAAGTCCAGTATAGATGACGGATGCTAAACAACAAAGTCAGGCCGCCAGGTTGCTAACAGATGTGGCACGGTGTATAATATAGGTAAATCTGATCGGGTTATCAGCTTACGAGTTGCCGCAGAATAAGGAGGCATGTAATTCATGTCAAAAAATACTATAACGATGGACGACCTGCTGGCGTCCAGCGATATCAAACAACTAAAGGTCGGAGACGTCATTGATGGCGTTATTACTTCGGTGCGAAAGCACGAGGTATGGTTAGATCTTGGCGCTAACGGCGTCGGGGTAGTTATGCGCCGCGAGATTGGCCACGGCCAAAAACTCGAAGAGGGCGATAGTGTTACCACAAGTGTTGTCGATCCAGAGATGGACGAAGGCTACGCACTGCTTAGCATGAAGCGAGCCGTTAAGGACCGAGGTTGGGATGAGCTTCAGCGGGTCTTTGAAGCTGGAGATATTATCGAGGTTACTCCTTACGATGCTAACCGAGGTGGTCTGTTAGTAGAGATGGAAGGTATTCGCGGATTCCTACCAGTTTCTCAACTAGCTGCCGGTCATTACCCACGCGTATCTGGAGCCGACAAGGACGAGATCTTGCAAAAGCTTAACGCTCTTACCGGCCAAGCACTTCGCGTTCGCGTTCTAGATGTCAGCCGCAAAGACAACAAGCTGATCTTCTCCGAGAAAGAAGCTACCAAGGACGACATGCAATCTCGCTTTGCCGAACTTAAGGTTGGCGACGAAGTAGAAGGCATTGTAACTGGCGTCATCGACTTCGGTGCATTCGTAAATGTCGATGGTATCGAAGGTTTGGTGCACATTTCTGAGATCTCTTGGGAGCGTGTCGAAGATCCACGTGAATACGTCAAGAATGGCCAGACTATCAAGGCTAAGATTATTGCTATCGACAAAGATCGCTTAAGCCTGAGCATGAAGCAGATGCAGGAAGATCCATGGCTTAACGAAGTCAAAGCCTTTAAGAAAGGCGACACTGTGGAAGGCAAAGTAACTCGCATTACTCCTTTTGGTGCCTTTGTGCAGTTGAGTCCAAGCGTTGAAGCTCTGGTACACGTATCAGAGATGAGCAACGACGACGGTGCAGACCCAGAAAAGGTCTTCCAGCTCAATGAGAAGAAGCAGTTTAAAGTGCTCGATATAGATACCGACGCCCGCAAAATTGCTCTTAGTCTTAAAGACGCTAAATAACCAATCGCTACAGCGGTAGCAGAAAGTAAGGAAAGAGCATGGCCGAACGAACCATCGAAATCGAAGACCAGATCACCGTCGGCGCTCTTGCCGAAAAACTACTACTACCGTCCACTAAGCTTATTGGCGAGCTTATGAAGAACGGTATTATGGCCACCGTTAATGAGCGGATCGACTTTGATACAGCCCAGATCATTATTGGGGAGCTGGGCCTAGATATCGAACTAACACGAAAGACCGAAGAGCCCGTCATTGGCACGCGCGAAAAGCGCAAGGCTAACGATAAAGGTGAATCTCGCCCCCCAGTCATTGCTGTTATGGGCCATGTTGACCACGGCAAGACCAGTTTGCTTGATGCTATTCGCAGCGCTGACATCGCCAAGGGCGAAGCCGGTGGTATTACGCAGCACATTTCTGCCTATCAGGTCTCTCATAACGATCGTAAGATCACCTTTCTGGATACGCCTGGCCATGAGGCTTTTGCGGCCTTGCGCGAGCACGGGGCGTTGCTTACGGACTTGGTGATCATTGTGGTCGCAGCTGACGACGGGGTAAAGCCCCAAACCGTCGAGGCTATTCGCTTTGCTCGTAAGGCAGGCGTCAAGATTATCGTGGCCGTTAATAAGATCGACAAAGAAGGTGCAAATGTACCGCAGCTTAAGCAACAACTTGCCGAACAAGAGCTGCTTGTCGAAGAATGGGGCGGTGATACGGTGCTAGTGGAGGTATCTGCCAAGACCAAGCAGGGTATTCCAGAGCTGTTAGACATGGTCCTTCTGGTTGCGGATGTTGAGGACCTTAAGGCAGAGGTTGACGTACCAGCTTCAGGGCTCGTTATCGAAGCCCACCAGGAGCTTGGCCGTGGTCCGGTGGCTATCTGTCTTATCGACGAAGGTACGCTGAAGCAAGGTGACTTTATCGTAGTGGGTAGTACCTATGCTAAAGTACGTAACCTCGAAACCACGCTCAAACAGCCCCTTAAAGAAGCGGGCCCATCTACTCCTGTAGTTATTACTGGATTTAAAGAGTTGCCACGCTTTGGTGATGAACTACTTGTAGCTGCTGACGAAAAAGCAGCTCGAGCCCAGGCTACCGACTACGCACAGCACCGAAAGCAGACGGAAAGTCGCCAGGACATTGGGAGCACTGAGCTAATCCGTATGATCAATCGAACGAATCAGGTCACCGAGCTACCTGTAATCATTAAAGCCGATGTTCAGGGCTCATTGAAGTCAGTGATCGACAGTATTCGGACTTTAGATAACGAAGAAGTAATGGTCCGAATTGTTAGCAGCGGTGTGGGCAGCATTAACGAGAACGATGCTCATTTAGCAAACACCAGTGGCGCCATTATATATGGTTTTAATACTCAGATCCCAGCCAGCATTAATCGTCTGGCGAGTCGTGACAAACTACGTGTTCGCCTATACAGCATTATTTATGAGCTAATCGATGATGTTAAAGAAGAGTTAAGCAACTTGCTCGCGCCTGAAATAGTCGAAAAAGAACTCGGAACCCTAACTATTAAGGGGATCTTTAAGACAACTAAAACTTCGGTTATTTGTGGCGGTGAAGTAACAAAGGGTAAACTCGAGACACCAGCTATTGCCCGAGTGTTCCGTGGCAAGGAGCAGCTGGCCGAAGTATCTATCACAAACCTAAAGCGTGGCCCACAGGATGCCAAAGAGGTATTCGAGGGTGAGATGTGCGGAATTAGCCTAGAGACAACCAGTCGACTAGACCTCGAAGAGGGTGACCAAGTCCGTCTATTTAGCCGTGAAAGTGTCGAAAGACACCTCTAAGGGAGGGGATGAGTATGGAAGGACGTCCACGCTCTGAAGAACGACCAGACGATAGCGATGACGATTCAAAGGAGACGGGTAAAAAATCCAAACGTCGAGCTATTGCTCGTGGAATTGGTGCGTATCTAGAGCGTCCGACTGCAAATGAAGAAGCTGATAAATCATGGCGATCTCGTTTTGATCGCATAAATCAGCGAAGAGATGCCAGATCATTGTTGTCTGATTTAGAACCGGTGTCAACCACGGAGCGCAAAGACTCTAAAGTAGAAAAAGAGGACGATGAGCAGGACGACAATAAAGCCGATTTAGAATCTTTACCGATAGCAGAAACACCCACTCCCGATTATTACGAAACCTGGTCTCCGCAGGCTGTAGAAGCAATAACCGCTGAACCCACTGAGTTTGTTCCCGATATAAGCGATGACCAGAACGAGCACCAAGAGCAACAGGATGAAAGTCCGGTTTATCGACAGAAATCGTTTAGCGACTACACAGAATTAAGGCCAACCATCAATACTAATACTGGAGCGACCACTCTGGAACAGGTAGCTAAAGATCCCGTAGAGACAGCGTCGGAGTTAGAAAGTCCACTTGTACCGCTAGAGGTTACCGAGCAGTTGCCACCAGCTGAACCCACTGAATTATCCCAAGAAGACATTCAGGAAAGTGCCGAGGAAGCAGAGCCACAAATTACTGAGGCGGAGAGTATCGACGCTATTCTTAGACGCCGAATGGAAAATCATGTGGAGGAGACATCACAGCAGCGGGGAGAAACCATAGTCAACAATACTACTACGAACCACGAAACACACAATCATAACGAGAACCGGAATGCGGGCTTACATTTGTTAAACTATGCACTCGCACGTCGTCGTGACACCCGTGACCGCAAGGCTGCGCAAGGCGAAATCAAGCGGGTCAATAAGCGAATCGACAATCTTACCAAAAAAACAGAGTTAGAAAAACAACAGTATATTGTGCCTACGGACAAAGAAGTGCATACAGTCTTTGAGCGTACTAAGGTGTTAGAGAAACAACCAGTAGTAAATAAAACAACTGAGAAACAGGAAAAAACTATAGTTAATGTTCCCGAGAGTCTGAGTACAAAACTCTATAATAAACAAGAGCAAGCTAAAGAAGCGCCCGTGCAAACCCCGGAGCAATTGCTGAGGCAGGTAGTAGAGGCGGTAGAGCGAAAAGACGGGATTCAGTCCGAGGCTGTGTTCGAGAGCCGCCACGAGATAAAAGATGTCCCTATGCCAGCGGCGACACAGTACGGGGGTGTCGATACCAACCAGCCAATCTCATGGGTAGATGCTGGACAGGTGACTGCACAACAAAGTTATACAACAGACACTACCGTCACTCCTGAGGAGACGGTCGCAAATAGGACAACTTCGGAATATAAAGAGGTGGCTGCAATTGGAGCCTGGGGCGCAATTGTCGGTGCTATTGTGTTCGTCATATTCTATATGCTAACCAGAAGTTAGTCTGTTAAAATGTATGGTAGAATTAAAGGAAATTCATGTTTAAACTAGATGACAACTTACTGATTGAGCTAGGGCTAGGAAGTCTGCCACCAGCAGAGAAAAACCGTATGCTCAGTCATATTTACGAAACACTTGAAATGCGGGTAAGCATGAAGTTGGCTCAACGTATGACTAACGAGCAACTTGATGCTTTTGAAGCTTTCATTGATCGCAACGACGAAGCTGGCGCACTTAAGTGGCTCGAAACGAACTTTCCTAACTATAAGCAGGTTGTGGCCGACGAGCTTGAGACCCTTAAAGCAGAGATAAAGGCCGCAGCACCGCAGATAGTCGCAGCTAGTCACCAGGCTGCCGTAGTTGCGCCACAGCAAGCTACGCAGTTTCAGCAACAGGCTGTACAGCCAATGGGGATGCCACAGCCGCAAGCTCCTGTTGTCCAGCCGCAGCCGGCGCAACCCATCGCTCCATACCCACCAACAGCTCCCCAGGCAGCGCCAGTTGCTCAACCTATGCCGATGCAGCCACAGTATCCGCAGCCAACGATACCTCCTCAACAAGTACCCCCAACTCAATACCCTCCCGCAACTGCTGCCTAGACTTGTGTTAAGTTCGAGCCATAACCAGCTAGAAAGGCCTGAACAGGCATTTCATTTTTTCCAGCGGGTTTAAGAAGATCAATCGAAAGTAAATCTTTACTAGTGCCAACTACTAATTCTTTCTTGGTGGCCAGAATCTTCCCTGGTTCTTCGGCACCTTCAACAACATGTGCTTTGGTGATTGTTACGGTTTTATTTGCAATAGTAGTCTGACTTCCGGGCCACCCAATAAAGGCTCGTACCTCGCGTTCTAGCTGTGCGGCTGGCTTGTCCCAATCGATAACCCCGTCCTGCTTTGAAAGGCGTCGAGAGTAAGAGACCTCTCGTCCGGTAATCTCTTGGGGTGCGCCCTTAGCTGTGCCTTGGTATAGACGAGGCAAATCGTGAGTTAGTAGGACATCGCTTAGCAGTATGAGCTCCTCGGTGAGTTTGGGTGTAGTAATCGTGCTAGAAAGCTCGTGCTCCCCGTAGCCAATGAGCGGGCCTTCGTCCATGGCTTCTACGACAAGCATAAGACTGACGCCAGTCTGCTTTTGGCCAGAAAGGATAGCAAAGGTTATAGGGTCGGCTCCACGCAGATCGGGAAGGATAGAGAAGTGGCTGTTTACAATGCCTAAAGGGAAGTAGTCAATCACTTGTGGAGATACGATAATGCCAAAATCAATTAATACTGCTAGTGTGCTTTTTACAGGGCTCGTGGCCATGAGTTCATCTAATTCTGTGCGATTGCTAACGGTAAGGGCGGGCACATTGAGCTTTTTGGCCACTTCTAAGACGGGGGCCGAATCTTTGTGGTGAGCGGGCTGTGGTTTGGTGATCACAGCTTCGATAGCAAAGTTTTTGGATAACAATTCCAGGCTCTTGGCGGCCACCGGACCGGTGCCAAAAAAAACTAGTGGGGGTATGTTTATTGTTCCCATAAGGTGGAGTTGCCCTGGATATCTTTATCGTAGTCGAGGGGCTCTAGTTTGCCCTTATCGGTTAGCTCAAAGAATGCTTCTTTTTGGCCTTTGATGTGGTCGATAAACATCTTGCCATTGGTGTGGTCAACTTCATGCTGCAGCACTCGGCTTAAAAAGCCGGTGGCTGAAAAACGGATAGGTTTGCCTTCTGGGTTAAGGGCCTTGATGCGTACTTTATCGTGTCTTGGCACATAACCGTAGACCGATTTTATACTCAAGCAGCCTTCGTAGTCATAGGTGATTTTGCCTTCGTACTTTACGATTTCGGGATTGATGAGCGCGGTGTATTGGGCGGGTGTTTCGTGATCAAAATCTTCCCGGACGATGACTACTCGGAATAATTCATCAATCTGAACTGCAGCCAAAGCCACCGTGACTTCGTGTTCTCGGCTATTGTCCCAGTCCAGTACGGCTGATTCCATGTCTGCAATAAGTTTTCGGACATCATCAGTAATAACGCCTATCTTCTTGGATCGTTGACGAAGATGGTTGTTAGGCAGGGTGATAATAGAGTGTCTGTCGGCTGGCATTAAGAGCTATTATAACAGATTCAAGGGGTCTATGTCGTACGTCCAATTACTCGGTAGCTGTGCGATGGTTTCCAGGAGAGCGCTTCGTTGTTTTGCTCGCACGATGAGTTGCCAGTGATAGGCATCTCGCGAGAACTCCTGAAAGTGGGGTGCGGGGCCGCTCACTTCTATAGGTAACCCAGAGTGTTCTAGTTGCTTTTTAAATTTTTGTGCAGCACTCGACGCAGATAGTTGACTCTTCCGGCTGACGGTTAACTTAAGGATAAAGTAAAAGGGTGGAAAATCGTGCAGTCGACGTTCAGTAATTTGGGATTCATAAAAAGAAGACCAATCTTTAGTGAGTACACTGGTTAATGCTCGCCCTTTAGGGTTGTATGTTTGGATAACGACGGAACTGCGACCATGACCTCGTCCAACGCGTCCGATCACCTGTGTAAGAAGTTGGTAGGTCTGTTCCTCGGCAGTGTAATCAGGAAAGTAAAGGCTACTGTCTGCTGCTACTACTCCCATTGTAGAGAGCTTTGGCAGGTCGAGTCCCTTTACGAGTAGCTGTGTTCCAACTAGGATATCAACATCTCCGTTTCTGACTGCATCATAATGTTGTTCTAATCGTTCTTCTTTATTGTTGTCAGTATCAAAACGTTGTACCCGGGCTTCAGGGAAGATTCGCTGCAAAGCTTCGGTTACTGCTTTGGTCCCAATGCTTCTAAAAACGATGTCAGGACTACCACACTCTGGGCAACTTGATACTGGCGAACTTTTGTAACCACAGGTATGACAACGCATAACATGACTGTCGCCATGGTAGGTAAGAGGTACGGCGCACCGAGGGCAGAGTGCTTGCCAGTCGCTGTTTTGGCACAGTACTATTCGAGCGGTTCCTCGCCGATTAAGGAAGACCAGGGATTGCTCCTTCTGCTCAAGTGCAAGGGCAACTTCTGCAAGTAGAACATCTGATAAAAATGGATGGCGAGCATAGAGGCTGCGATCTTGCCCATCAACAACCTGTAGTTTGGGTGGATGTGACGCACCCGAGGCAATCTCGTCGAGTCGTATAATGGGTACTTTCTTAGAAGTTAGATAATAGTACTCGTTAATTAAGGGAGTTGCTGTGCCAAAGATTAGTTGGGCGTTGTGGAGTTCGGCCAGCTTTCCAGCTACTCGCAAGGCATGATACCGAGGCGCTTGCTCTTGTTTGTAAGCATTATCGTGAGCTTCGTCAATAACAATGAGTCCAATTGCAGACAAAGGGACAAACAGCGCAGAGCGTGGCCCTATAATCACCAGGGGGTGTTCACTATGTAATATTTGCAGCCACAGCTTTCTGCGTTGTTGACCGGTTAAATTAGAGTGAAATACCAGAACAGGGGCGTCTAGGCTTTCTGTTAGATTGCGTGCCAACTGAGAAGTTAATCCAATTTCCGGCGTGAGGATTATGGCACTTTGTTGTTTCCCTAAGCATTTTCGGACCAGCTCCAGATAGAGTCGTGTTTTACCCGTACCAGTATCGCCATGGATTAAGGCAGTACGATCATGACTCGCACTAATTTGCTGTAAGGCATCCTTTTGTTGACCGGTCAGACTGGGTAGCGTGACCTTTGTGCGGCGAGGTGTTACCGCTATTGTATCGGGGAAGTTTTCTTTAACTAATAAGTTATTGGGCAAGAACTGAGAAATAATGGTTCCGCTAGGAGCTGGATAATATTCTCCAAGCCACTGGACGAGTTGTAATGTGGGCGAGGGTAAAGCCTTGCTGGTCTGGACTGCAAGGATTGGCTTGGTGGCAAAGCTCGGTTTAGTTGTTTTGCCCACTACAATAGCCGAAACTTTTGTTCGTCGAAGCGGTACAAGGACAACAGTACCTGCTGCTAAGTCGTGTTCATGGGTGTACGTCAGGGCTTCGTTACCATGGTAACTATTACTGGCCACCAAAACTTTTACATAAACCATACTCCTAGTATAGCTTGAAAAGAACAGGCCCTTGAATTCGTGAAAAAGAATGGTTATACTAAATTTACGTTGTTCTAATAACAATAAAGAAGCTTATGTTAGATGTGTTTATTACCTCCCGAGTGCGCCGCAAGATCATAGTGGTCTATGCTAAGTACCCTGACTTTAAGACCCATGTGCGGGGTCTAGCTAAGCTTATCCGCGAGGACGCTGGTAACATCCAACGAGAACTCAAGCGACTCGAAAAGATTGGTTTTCTTATTTCCGAGAAGCAGGGAAACACCAAGATCTACCACACCAACAAACAGTTTGCTATCTTCAAAGAGCTCCAGAGTATCGTGCTTAAATCACAGCGCCTCAATCAAAAGAAATCTAACCCTGCATCCAACGCGTAGAGAAGCCCTAACTAGGGGTTGCAGATTTGCCCCTGTTGTCTTATAATTTACACTTATGATTCAAGTCACCCGTAAGGATTCAAAAGAGTCGTTTGAAAACCTACTGCGCCGCTTTAACCGAAAAGTACAGCAGTCAGGTGCTTTAGCTATTGCAAAGCAAGCTCAGTACTTTGAGAAGCCCATCAGCAAGCGTGATCGTCGCCTAAAGGCTATCGTTCGTCGTGAGCGTAAGGCTATCAAGGTCAAGAAGCTCAAGCTCGGTATTCGTTAAGCATTCAGCCAACGACACAATTGAGACCCCTGCTTTGCAGGGGTCTCTCTGTTTGTTACACTAAACGTAACTATGACTATCAAAGAACAGATCGAAGCCGATATAAAGACTGCTATGCTCGCTGGCGATAAAACGTTAGTAACTACACTCCGTGGACTTAAGAGCGCTATATTGTACGTCGAAGTTGCCGAAGGTAGTCGTGGTGATGGTTTGTCTGACGAAGCTGTAACGGCACTCCTCCAAAAAGAAGCAAAAAAGCGTCAGGAAAGCGCCGAACTCTATAAACAGGGAGACAACCAAGATAAAGCCGCTGCTGAGCTAGCCGAGAAGGAGGTTATCGCCAAGTACCTACCAGAGCAGATGAGCGAGGATGAGCTCAAGGCAATTGTTGCTCGATTGGCTGAAAAACTTGGAGTAAATAGTATGCAACAGATAGGCCAGTTGATAAGTGCAGTTAAACAGGAAGCTGGAGCAGCGGCAGACGGCGGGGCGATTGCTCGGCTTGCCAAGGAGTATGTAAGTCGATGATAGTCTTGATGGGTGTTGCTGGTTCGGGTAAGAGTATGCAAGGTCGTATGTTGGCCGACGAGAGAGGATATGCCTGGATCTCTACCGGAGAAATTCTTCGTGTTTTGGTAACTGGAAAGCGCCGACAAGAAATGTTGCAAGGCAAGTTGCTCAGTGATGCCGAAATGATCCGAATGATGGACAAGGTGCTCGATCTTATTGACCTTAAAGAAGAATTCATCCTAGATGGATTTCCTCGAACCCTCAAGCAAGCTGACTGGCTCGTGGACCAGGTGCAATTAGGTCGTTTTAATATCACTTCGGTAATTCACCTGACGGCGTCAGAAGATGTCGTGCTTAAAAGGCTTACAGGGCGTGGTCGTCTCGACGATACCGAAGAAGCTATTCGTCATCGGTTCGAAGAATACGAAGCAGTGACGCAGCCCATTCTGGCAGATTTTCGCTCCAGAGGGGTAGTGGTACACGATATCGATGCATCACCTGATCCCGATACGGTACATAATCAAATCGCAAAGCTTATCTCTTAAATGTATACCAAGGTAAAAAATAGTCACGAAATCACTGCTATGCGCGAGAGCGGGCGGCAACTAGCTGTAGTACTAGAATATTTACGAGGTTTGGTTGAGCCGGGCATGACTACTAAAGATCTGGCCGATCTTGCTGCCGAAAAGCTTCGCGAGCTGGGTGGCAAGCCGGCTTTCTTGGGATACCAAGGCTTTCGGGATGTTATCTGTATCTCGTTGAATGATGAAGTTGTGCATGGCATCCCCAGTAGAGATCGCGTGATCCAGAACGGGGATATCGTCAGCCTTGATTTTGGAGTAGCAGTTGATCGGATGATTACTGATGCAGCAATTACCGTTGTTGCTGGTACAACGAGTGACAGTAGAGTTATCCAGCTGCTCAAAACTACCGAGCAATCCTTGATGGCTGGTATCGAGCAATTAATTGATGGTGTTAAAGTCGGCACCGTTGCCAATGCAATCGAGACGGTGTTAAACAAACATCAGTACGGTATTGTCAGGGACTTGGTTGGACATGGTGTCGGCCACTTTGTGCACGAAGATCCCAACATTCCAAACTACGGACGGCCAAATACCGGACCAGAGCTTGTAGCGGGCATGACTATCGCTATCGAGCCTATGGTGACACTTGGGCGGGAAGAAGTCTACTTGGATAAGGACGGCTGGACCATCAAAACACGCGACGGGTCATTATCGGCACACTTTGAACACACGATTTTAATTACTGAACAAGGTTTTGAGATTCTAACTAAGATCTAATATCCCGGGAGCTTGTCCGCTCCAAGGACAAGCGCTATACTTACCATCATGCGTGAACAATCAGCCCAGCATTATTTCGGGCTCGACATTGGCACCAACACCGTCCGCTGTGTGATTGGCATGTTGGAGTCAGGCGAAACAAACATCATATCGGTCATTGGCCATGGCAGTGCTCCTAATAAAGGTATGCGAAAGGGCGTCGTTGTACGGGTGGACGACGTTGTCGAAGCAGTCGTACAGGCAATTACAGAGGCAGAGCGAGTCGCTGGTGTACAGGTATCCTCAGCTACGGTTAACGTTAATGGACCACAGGTAATGGGCATGGATTCCCGTGGGGTTATTGCAATCAGCGCTGCCAACCGCGAAATCACTGATGATGACCGCCTACGAGTAGAAGAGGCTGCGACCATTGTTAAGCTCCCTCCAAACCGCGAAATCATACAAGTATTTGCAAAGAACTATCGACTAGATGGTCAGGGTAGTATTAAAGATCCTGTTGGTATGCAGGGCGTTCGGTTAGAAGTCGATACCCATATAGTTACGGCGTCTACGCCAACACTTCGGAATTTGGATATGGCTCTAGAGAAGGCTAATGTTCGTGCTAATCATCATACGGTGTCCAGTCTTGCTGCAGCCGAGGCTGTTCTAACTGGTCAACAAAAAGAATCCGGTACAGTACTTCTGGATATCGGTGCAGGTACAACGAACCTGGTGGTGCTAGAAGAGGGCGAAGTACAGCACGTTGCCGTAATCCCTATGGGTGGTACCAATATTACTAACGACTTAGCCATTGGCCTCAAGACAGACCTTGATGTGGCGGAAGCCGTAAAAATGCAACACGGTGGATTGGGTACATTCGCCAAGAGCGGCCCGATCTCGCTCCTCATTAATAAAACACGTCATGAATTTGATGGCGAAGAAGTACAGATGATTATCGAAGCTCGCGTAGAAGAGTTATTGGAATATGTCGATAAAGAGCTAAAGCGTATCCAGCGCTCCCGTAAGCTTCCTGGCGGAGTGGTACTAGTTGGAGGAACGGCCAACCTACCTGGTTTAGCGGAATTTGCTAAGCAGCATCTAGAATTGGCTACTCGGATTGGTAAGCTACAGCCATTGGCTGGCCTGATGGATACTGTCCAGGACCCGAGCTATTCGAGCGCCGTAGGATTGATGCTCCTTGATATGTTGCTCGGGGCGCCTGCAGAAGGTTCTGCGCAAGGTAACCGGACCAATGTAACGGGCATCATAGACGGCTTTATTCAGCGATTTAAGCGTTAGAGTATACATTTCGTACTCTGCTATTTTAGGACCGATCCAATTAATAACCGTTGATTGTTCATTGATAGCGATAAAGTAATGCAGTATACTTTATTCTGTATTCATTAGATGAGTTAAAGGGATAGAAGTCATATGCCACAGGTCGCACCAGCCATAGAAACGTTCGCTCGAATTAAAGTTGTTGGTGTAGGCGGTGCCGGCGGTGCTGCGGTCAATCGCATGATAGAAGCTGGCGTAGATGGCGTCGAGTTTATCGTAGTAAATACTGACTCCCAAGCTCTCCATTATTCTAAGGCAAGTACCAAGATACATATCGGTAAAGATGCAACTCGTGGACTTGGCGCGGGTGCCGACCCGGATGTTGGCGAACAAGCTGCCAAAGAATCCATCGAAGAGATCAAAAAGGCAATCGAAGGTGCCGATATGGTATTTATAACTATTGGTGCCGGCGGTGGCACTGGCAGTGGAGCAGGGCATGTGGTTGCCCGAGTTGCTAAAGATGCCGGTATTTTGGTAGTTGGTTTTGCTACAAAGCCGTTTGCGTTCGAGGGCGAGAAGCGCCGCCGGAATGCCGATACAGCTATAGAAAATCTTCGTGAAGCAGTTGATACATTAATTATTATTCCGAACGATCGCTTATTACAGACAATTGATCGTCAAACACCGTTGCTCGAGGCATTTAAGGTTGCCGATGACGTACTTCGCCAGGGTGTACAAGGAATTTCCGATCTAATTACCGTCCACGGGCTTATTAACCTCGACTTTGCCGACGTAAAAGCAGTTATGAGCAATGCTGGTTCAGCCCTGATGGGTATTGGCCGGGCTAGCGGCGAGAATCGTGCAATCCAGGCCGCCCAACAGGCTATCGAATCACCATTGCTTGAGGTGTCAATCGATGGTGCACGGGGTGTCTTGTTTAACATTATTGGTGGCAACGATATCTCTATGCACGAAATCAATACTGCCGCAGAAACAATTACCGCCGCTGCCGACCCTGACGCTAATATTATCTTTGGTGCCACAATCACTCCAGATCTAGAGGGCGAAGTAATTATCACTGTAGTGGCTACCGGATTCGATGCTACTTACTTTGCTAAGCGAGTACAGCCATCGCCACTTGTAGCCTCTAACGACGACTCGGACGTAAGTGATGCTCAGACACCTAGCACTGCACAGGCTGATGAAGATGCCGACGTATCGAGCCTCGACCTTGATCTCGATCGGGCTAAGGAAGATGGCGCTGCAGATTTCCGTCAGGACGCAGTTCCGAACATATGGTCTATGGACCACGAAGATTCTGAAACTCAGCCAACAAATGTCATTACACCTACTGAGGACGATGATGAGCTAGAGAAACCATCATTCTTGCGCCGATTAAAGCAACGACGTGCAGAGAAAAATCCCGACGACACTGAAAATAAGGTGTAATTTGGAAGGTATCGTATTAAATAATACAGCAGGTATCTGCTTGAAAAACGCTACACATAGCGTTATGCTTATAAACGTAAGCACTATATGTAGTGACAGGCAGAGTGAACTTATGTACATTCAGGGTAAAACGGAAGGAACGACACGATGAAGTGCAGTCAGTGCCACCATTCAGATACAAAAGTAATTGAGTCGCGTGACGTTGCCGACGGCGAAGCCATACGTCGACGACGAGCATGTTTGCACTGCAAGTACCGATTCACCACTTACGAGCGACTAGAACGTCCGCCACTGGTGGTTGTTAAGAACAGTGGTGTACGCGAGATGTTTAATCGAGAAAAACTTCTTTCAGGTTTGTATCATGCCTGCGAGAAGACACCGATTAGCAGCGTGCAGCTCGAGAAGCTCGTAGCTCAGGTAGAAGATGAGCTATATAGTAGTGGAGAGCCAGAAGTGCCGAGCGCAAAGATTGGCCAGCTGGTAATGGACCGCTTAGCCAAGCTCGACGAAGTCGCATATGTGCGATTTGCCAGTGTTTATCGTCGTTTTACCGATATTGCCGGTTTTGAGAAAGAATTATCGCAGATTCGAGATCTCAAAACGAGTGAAGTCAAACCCCAAGACTAATTATCTAGGGCTGCACGTACCAAAATTGTGCGTGGTAAATTTGACGGCTGCCTTTTGCCGCTTATGCGTGGGATAATACAATCCTGCTCATAACATGAGGGGCTGGAGGGGAGCAACGTGGGACCCATTCACGAGGGACGTGGGTTCTGTGACTCTAATAAAAACAACAAACCATAATATAAGTGAGGGTAGAATGGGACAAACAACAATCCTGGGGCAGCGTCGCTTTTTTACGCAGCCAAACACTAA
>CAZKKJ010000009.1:0-17388 GCA_964553355.1 uncultured Candidatus Saccharibacteria bacterium
TGTTGAAATCATTCGGTTCCTTTAACTACTTGGTATTAAGAGATTGATGGCGTTGCGCTTATTTTAACAGATGGGAGCCCAATACGCAACCTCTGTATATATAATTATTCTTTTGCCGCTTCGATCTTATTAAGGAACAAGGCAATACTAGGCGATATCTACGGTTTTGCCGCCGACGTTGCGGGCAAAGTAGCTATCGTGGGAGATGTAGATGACTGCACCGTGGTAGGTTTCGAGGGCGTTTTCGAGCTCTTCGATGCTCGGGAGGTCGAGGTGGTTGGTTGGTTCGTCTAGAACCAAGATCTGCGGGTCTCCTGCTAGCATGTTCATCAGCTGGAAACGGGCTTTCTGGCCACCACTGAGGCGTGTAAGCGGTACGTCGCCATCTGTTGCCGGGTTAAATAGGTAATCTCCAAGCAACTGCTTTACCTTTTGGTCGCCAATGGCTACATCTTTGGCCATATAGGCTTTTTCTATAGCGCCGGCCAAGGTTAACGGCAGATACGCCGGGTCAATCTCTTGCTCGTACACACCAATCTTGAGCTCGCGTTCGCAGGCGATGGTGCCGTCGAAAATGGTAGCTTCTGCGGGGGTGTCTTCTACCTTGGCAATGATGGTCTTAACCAAAGTCGACTTACCTGCCCCGTTACGGCCATGTAGGCGCACGCGGTCGCCCTCGCGCAAGTCAAAGCTAATGTCAGTAAACAGAGGATCAGTGTAGCCAAGACTAAGCTTGCGCACCTCTACAAGCAATCGAGAACTCTCTGACTCGGCTGATTTAGCGCTGACCTTGATGTTCTTGGCTTTGTGCTTTTCATAGGCGGCGCCCATTTTTTCGTTGAGTTCGCCCACCGATTCGCGGTCGATCCAGAACGTTGGCATCTCGGTCTTTTCGAGCTGGGCTAGCTCTGTTACCGCTTTTATTTCGAGCGATTTAAAGCGCTGGATGGTCCCTGGGTCGCGGGAACGTTCTTTGAGGCGACGAAAGCGTATTACGTTCTCTTTTAGGTTAGCGATGCGTCGCTGCACCAGGCTAAACTGGGTGACATCGGTGCTCATTTTAGCGGCATTAATACGGAGGTAGTCGTCGTAGTTACCTGGAAAGCTAAAAGCTTGTCCGTCGCGGATTTCTACCACGCGGTCAACAGCTTGCAATACGTCACGGTCGTGAGAAATAACCACTACTGCTTCTCGTGCCGATTTAAACCACTTTAGGAAGGCTTTTTTGGCCACAAAATCCATGTGGTTGGTAGGTTCGTCGATAAGTGCCAGGTGCGAACGAGCCCGCTGGACCTTAACCAGCTCTACCATGCGCTTTTGGCCACCACTGAGGTTCTTGAGTGGTCCGGTAGCCATTACTTCGGGTACTTGATATGCATTGAGGGCCTCAATGATCTCGGCCTCTACCTCAAAGTAACCAAGCTGGCTAAAGCGCTCCAGCGAATCGGAATATTCGTGTATCATGCGGTTGTTGGTGCCCATTTTTTCGGGATAGGTGTCGAGGATATGTTTATGCTGTGCGTACTCTGGCAGATCGGCCAGGATGTATTCCAGAACCAGCATGTCCTCGTAGCCGTGATGCTCTTGGCGTGAGCCAATGATAATAGTGCCCTTTTTGGCGTGCACTTCGCCGTCGTAATCCGTATCTTCGCCGGTCATCATATGCAAAAGCGTCGTTTTGCCGGTACCGTTGCGGCCGATAAGGCCGATTTTCTCGCCGTCTTGAATATCCAGGCGCAAGTCCTGGTACAAGATATTGTTGCCAAAAGATTTTTCGGCGATATTTACAGAGATAACCATCTAGTAAGGGTATCATCTGTTGCCGGTAATAGCCACCCCTGTTATTGCAGAGTAAGTTTAAGTGCCTGCACTAGTAATGCTGGCATAGTTATAAGAATGTCTTGGTAGTTCTTGAGTTCCAGAAGCTGTTTGTCGCCTGTGACAATTACACTGGCCCTACCCTTGACAGCAGTTTCAATAATTCGATTGTCTGGACCGTCTTGAACTATATCTAAGAACGGCTGAAAGTATTTCATTTCGGCAGTCCTAACTAGCTCGTTGAACAGATCTTCCGTGCTGGAGCTAGTGCCAAACTTTTCGGCTAAGATCCGGTTTACTTCTTCAACAATATAGGGAGACAGAACTACCTCGTGATCTTCGGTCAAGACCTTGATAACAAGTTTCTCAGGAACGCCACCGAACATAATTGCCGATACTATGACATTGGTGTCAAGGACAATCCGCATGGCCTAGCTTCGGCTTTGACGGTCTTTGCGCACCAATTCCGCCACCTGCTCTTCGCTGAGCTTTGGGCCCTTATAGGTAGCACGAGCTACACTGGTAAGCGCCTGCCATTTATCAAGCACAGTAAGTTGTTTACGTACTGCTGAACGAATGAAATCACTACGGTTACTGCCCTGAAGTTTTGCCTGCTTATCTATTTGCTTAATGAGCTCGTTAGACATTGATACATTGAATGTTTTTGTACTCATACAAAGATTGTATTAAGTTATCTGTTAATTGTCAACAGCTTTGGCATCTGCTACTAGGTACTTGCCAATGGATGTGCGACGCAAATCAGTCATATAGGCACCCGTGCCCAGGGCCTCACCGATATCGGTAACCAAAGAGCGAATATAGGTGCCGCTAGAGACATTGGCGGTAAACGAAATGAGCGGATAGTCGTACACAACATTGGTGATTTCGTGGATGGTCACCTGTCGAGGTTCGATCTTTACCTCTTTACCTGCCCGAGCTAGTTTATACGCTCGCTGGCCATCTATCTTGATGGCCGAATAGGCAGGCGGAACCTGGCTTATCTGCCCGGTAAACTGCTGGATGGCCTTAGTAACTTCTTCTTGGGTGGGCTGATGGTCGGACACGACAGTTTTTTCGCCCTCTTCGTCCGCGGTAGTGCTAGTTTGGCCCAGCTTCATAACCACTTCGTAGACCTTGTCTTGCTTCATTAGTCTGTCTTGCCGTTTAGTGGCTTTGCCTACTAAAACAATCAAGAGTCCGGTCGCTAAGGGGTCCAGGGTACCGGCGTGACCTACTTTAACCTTTTGGCCAGTCTCTTGACGCAAAAGCGAGCGTGTCTTGCCGACAACGTCAAAACTAGTCCAACCTTTAGGCTTATCAATCAGTAAAACTTGGTCCATATGGTGGAGTATATAGCAATTCTACTGAGGAGGCATCATTGGAGGCGGAACCGGTGGCGGAGCGGTTGGATCACCAGCTGCGGCCGTTGGATCAGCCGGCAGGCCTTGATCGGGACCGATTAACTGAGGCGGGAATGCTTCTTCAGTAGTTTGTGGCGCCGGGGCCTCTTCTTCAAGATCAATAGGCTGGGCATTAAGGGCAGAAACTGGCTCTAGGCGAGTTGGTTCGGTAGCAGCACTGGCTGCGTCTACGGCTTGCCGAGCCTCATCGGCAGATGGCACTGGAGCAGTATCTGGGGCCGAGGCATGGGGGCTGTTGACTGATTGTTCGATATCAGCAAGAGTCCCCGCCTTTTCTTGTTCACTCAGTGGCGCCAGGGTTTTAGCATGCTGAAGCGATGAGTGGTCTTCTGGTGGAGTGTCTACCGCAGGCAGACCAGAACCTTGGTCTTGCGGTTGCATGGCTGCACTTATTGGCCCACTCATGGTTGGCGGCTGCATAATCATATTACTGCTTGGTGTTGCCGCAGTATGGGGTGGAGTAGCTGGCTGCTCGGATGACTTTTGGTCGGCCGATAACAGCTTGCCTTGCTCGTCGATATGAATCTTGGCTAGGTCGCTATCGGTTTGCTCGTCGCCGACGCTTTTGTTCTCTTTTTCAAGATCTTGCAAGGTTTTTGTTGGGGTACTATCTTCGTCGGAGTCTTTTTTGTGATCTATCTCGAGCGAACCATCTTTGGAGACAGTTGGCGCAGCTGCAGGCTCTTTGGCAATTTCGTCTAATTTGGCTGTATCTACACCCTTTTCCTCGGGGACTGGTTGGGGAGCTTCGAGCTTGCTAGAGACTAATTGTTGGTTGGCACCAGCCTTCATGAGCGTAGCCGAAATATTCATGGTAAGAGGAGTTGTTTTGCCGTTACTAAATCGCTCGGTCTCTGCTACTACGCCAGTTAAGAAGGCGGTGGCGACTTGTTCGTCGATAAGCGATTTGTCGCCCTGAAGTGGCTCGGCGAGACTTACCAGCATTTCACATAAGCTACTTGCTTCTGCCTGGAACCAGTTTATCGACCCCAGGTCGGAGGGCTGCTGGTTATTGATGCTCACTGTAACAGCGTCGTGCAATATTCGACCGTGAGCAGTAATTGCCTGGTCCAGCTCTTCCCTTTTATGAACTCCAAGTGCTAATACTACGTCTACATTAAAATCGCCCTGACTAAATACCAGATCGTTCTCGGTTAACGAGGTGTGGTACGGGGTAATAAAGATCTTTACGAACTTGTCTTCTACCTTGTAGCGCAGTTTGTCGGCCTTAGCTTTATCCAGCGCAATAATAAAGTCTCGCAAACTGTCGGTATTCTTTTCGATGGTCTTAGTAGGTTCCAAAAACTCTATAGCCGGTGGCGTCTGGCCACTGTAAACAGCGGTTGCATGTTTGTCCAGTTTGTTGAGCACCAAAGTAATTCCAATGGCTGCAGCCAACTGGTCGACGGTAGGATTATTACTAACGGTAACAAGGACGTTATTGGCAGTTCTCAATCGCTCTACAAGCTCACTCTTTACATCCACTGCAGGAGCGATGCTGTCTGAAGGACCTGAAGGAAGTGGCGCTATGGGCTGTAGAGGCTGTTGGAACGCAGGTGGTGCAGTGGTATTGAGGTATGGCTGACCCGGAACAATAGGAGGTGTCGCACCTAATGGTGCAGTGGCGCTTGGGTCGGGTGTGTATGGTTGGAGGGGTGTTGCTGGGTCCATAGTTTTTACGTTGGTTTTACTTTTTGTTTTTAGGTTATATGAGCGAAGAATACCATAAACGGTATATAACTGTCTATATCTTTCGTGGTTACCCCGCTCTTGCCTCTTGAAAGCCTGGCTCGTATCTGTTATAGTGTTGCTAGAAAATCAATAAACTTCTACAAGTATTCTGAAAGGAATCATCAATGCCAATCATCAAATCAGCTAAAAAGCGTGTTAAAGTTGCCAGCAAAGCTGCCGCACGTAACAGCAAAACCAAGCGTACCCTTCGTGGTGCAATCAAAAGCTTCCACGCGAGCATCACTGGTGCTAATGCCAACCAAGCCCAAAGCGCTATCGACACAGCGGTAAAAAAAGGCGTAATCAGCAAGAACAAAGCTGCTCGCAAAAAGAAGCAACTAGCCGCTGCAGCTAAAGCTGCTGGCGTAAAGGCTACTGCCAAGACCAAGTCTACCGCTAAAGCTGCTCCAGCTAAGAAGCCAGCTGCCAAAAAGCCAGCTGCAAAGAAGACCACCAAGAAATAATCCAACCCGATTTATTCTACAGCCACCTACTCCAGGTGGCTGTTTTTATGTAGAACTGGCGACGCTAATGAGTAAGTTCTGCATAGCCTCGTCGGCATCAATAGTTTCGCGTTTTATGCGGCGGTCTAAGGTAAAGGTTGCTGATACGAGCTCTTTTATAGAGGTCATGGACAAGCCTCGTGCCAGTGAGGCAGTTTTGCGCACCACATACGGGTTGAGCTTTGCATCTTTGGCAACTTGATCGGGCGAACGATCACCTGCAGCCTTAACAGTTGCCAGCACATGCAGCTGCCACGCGAGTAACGCCAGGATGGCCTGAGGCTCTACCCGCTGACGTCGCTGGTCTTGGTACAGCTCTAACGCCTTCTTGGTCCTGCCTCCAAGAGCCGCATCTAATAAATCAAATGTTGTGCTCTGTGATGAAGCTGTCGTAAGTAATTCAATGGATTGCTTATCTACCTTTGGATTAAAGCTTAGAAGTTTGTCCAGTTCGTTCTTGAGTCGGAGTTGGTTAATGCCAACACGCACCACCAAGAGCCGCGCTTCTGCAGTGCCCAGGCTACCACCCTGCTCTTTGGCATAGCTGGTCAGCCAGTTCGTTAACTGAGCTTCGTTGAGTTCGTCGAACTCCCGAAAATCGGTCTGCTTTTTGAGCGTCTTGTACAACACACTTCGTTTGTCGAACTTGGGTTCGATAAACACCAGGTCGGTGGTATCTTGAACACCCGCCAGTAGTTCACTTATGTGCTCGGCCAGATCTTTGTTGGCAGTTGGCGAATCGATAATCACTAAACGTTTATCGACCAAGAATGGCATAGCTTGAGCAGCCTCGTTTAGTCGCGCATACGCGGCGTCGCCGGCATCGTAGCGCTCTACACTCAAATCACCGTGCTTGCTCACAAAGTCGCTTCGTAGTGTGGCGAGAGCAGATTGCAGCAGCAGTGCATTGCCTCCAGATAACGTTATGATCATTTTTTGATCCTTTGGCAGTATGGGCACAGATGAGTGCCCCGGCCAGCAACTCTGGTTTTTATAATCGTCCGGCCGCAGCGCGCGCACTCTTTGCCCTCTTTACGAAAGACTTTGGCAAAGCTAATGTAGCTACCTTTCTTGCCCTCGGCATTCACATAGTTGCGGTCGGAGGAACCACCTTTTTCTATGCTCAGCCGTAATACTGCGACAAGTTCTTGGTGTAACGATTTAAGCTTGGCGGTTGAAATAGCCGACACTTTGGATTCGGGATGGATTTTAGCAGCCCACAGGCTTTCATCGGCATAGATATTTCCTACTCCCGCAAGCACGGTCTGATCGAGCAGCACTGCCTTGATACCGCTATTTTTTCGACGTTGCAGTCGCTGGGCAAATGCCTGATGAGTAAACGTTGCTTCGAGCGGTTCCGGACCAAGCTTCTTCATAAAATCGATGTTTGGTACTTCTGCTGTTGGCAATAATCGTACCCAGCCAAACTTTCGTTGGTCGTTAAAGAACAACGTTGTGCCATCTGTAAACTTAAACGTCACACGGGTGCTCTTGTCGGGCAATTGACCGACGAGCGAGTCGTTGGGATGCCCTGCACCAAACCGTTCAGCGCCCACAAAAACCAACTGGCCGGTCATCTTTAAATGGATAATAAGCGAATACTTGCTAGACAATTCTATAATTAGCACTTTAGCGCGGCGCTTTACTGTCAAAATCATGGCGCCTAGCAAAAACTGATCGACATCTGCAGGCGCATTGGGAAAACCTTTTGGGGTATCAAAATCTACGGCGCGCACCTGCCGACCGGGCAGCAAACGCTGCAGGCCAATCCTGACTGTCTCTACCTCTGGTAACTCCGGCATATACCTAGTATGACTGAGTGCTGGACAATGACCAAGCCATTACCCACTCAGTCCCAATCTCTCTGATATTTCAACGGCCACCTCTAGATCGCATGAGGTTTCGTCGAGGCATCCGGGTAACGTTGCTTGGGCCAAACTCCTGCGTACTAAGTCTCTGTCTGTTTCGGGCACTATCTGAGCCACAAATTCGCTTGCTTCGCCCTCGGCAAGAGCTGTCTGGAGTCTTCCAAATAGGTCACTGGCTGCTTTCTCGAATTCCGTACCAACCAGACCGAGCAGCCCGATCTGGACAAGAACCGCTTCGCGAGCGTCGAGTATTCGATCACTCGTATCAACTTCTGGGCTCTGGTTTCGAAGACGCCTCTTCTCTAGATCCTTCATTAGTGGATATAATACATGGTAATGACCAACTCTTTGCAAAGTATTTTAAACAACCGTATGCCCAGCGAGCCACCCGAAATTAAGGCCATTAAGCAGTTTGCACGGGACCGTCTAAAGACCGATGTTACTGTTACTCTCGGCAAAACCCAAATAGCTATTGGCGTGCCCAGTGCGGCAGCGGCCGGTGCGCTACGGATGCAGTTATTTGAGCTTGCCAAACTACTAGAAACAGATAAGAGACTAGTGATTCGGATCGGTCAATAACCCTTCTAGCTCGTGCTTAAACTGAACAAAATCTTTATACACTACGGCCTTCATACCCAGCATGGTAGCAGCCTGACAATAATCCTTCATGTCGTCTACAAAGACCGCTCGGGAAGGTTCTATAGACATTCGCTCACAAGCTAGTTGGTATATTTTAGGATCTGGTTTTGTGAGGCCAACTTCAAAAGACAATACCATGTCGTCGAACAAACTAGCCTCGTCTGCACTCAAGAATGTATCCCTCACCCACGACGTGCCAGCATTGCTTAAGAGGCCAATTTTATAGACTGCCGAAAGTTCTGCAATGTACGCCAGCAAATCCTTATTCTTTTGGTAGCCACGGCGATTTATAAACATATCGTCAGCCTCTTGGGCTGTGAGACCGGCTAGTTCTGTAACTCGGTCACGATACTCCGGGTATTGCATAAAACCTCGCTCATACGCGCGATGTATGTCTGACACTTCCCTGCGCACTTCTGGCTCCAAACGCGAAACCCGGGCTGTCCAACGACTTTCGGTGAGCACTCCAAAGCAGTCAAAAAGGATGGCGCGAATCATTACCCCAGTGTACCAGGCTAGACTAGAAAGTGTGGCCTTTAATGACCTGGTCGTAGTCGGTAATTTGCTGGCGGAACAAGGCTGTTACGCGAGCAGGTGTTGCCGCAGCGTTGCCCTTTGCACAATTGGCTGTCCAAGTACGTGAAACGCTTTTCCCACCTTCGGCCACGCCAAAGATAAATCGGCGGCCAGTAGCACAAACACCTTCTTCTGAAGTAAGGCTGGTCTTTCGAGTCTTGCCAAAATTAGCGCGAGCTAAGGCGTGCAGGAATTTGTCGTATGCTTGCTGGTTGTTAGGATAAGACTTAGTGGCAACCACCTTGCCTTGATAACCCTGAATAACATCAATGGTTCGAGTATTGCGATCGACGGTAATGCGCATGGCACGATGGGTGTCGTCACCGTTAATTGGACCATCAGTGATCGATACAACTTTGGAGTCTTTTTCGATGTAGTTTAAGACATTAAAGTCCGGAGCGGCGGCCTTTTTACCACCACTGTTCTTGCCACCAAAAGCCAATGACAAAATAAGGATAATACCTACAACAAAGATTAGAAATATTGCGATCTGTCGTGCAGCTCTCATACAACTCCTTTAATTGCTATATTCTAACACTTTAGTGTTAAGATTTCAAGTAGTTACAGTTCGCCCCAGTTTTTGCCAATGTCGGTGTCTACCGTTAGGTCTACCGGGAGTTTGTAAGCTTTTTCCATGGTGTCCTTTAAAAGTTTGGCTATGTCTTCGCCGTCTTCTTCGGGACATTCTACGAGGACGCTGTCGTGGATCTGCAGAAGCATCTTGGCTTTAGTACCTTTGAGCTTCTTGTCGATGTCTACCATGGCCTTCTTCATGATGTCGGCAGCACTTCCCTGAAAGGGCATGTTCACTGCGGCACGCATAGCAGCCTCGCGCACGGCAAAGTTGCTCGATTTTATATCTGGACTCGGTCGACGACGGCCAAGCAAAGTTTCTACGTACCCATCTTTGGTCGCTTTTTCTTTAACGTGTTCGATATATTCTTTGAGCTTTGGTCGGGTGGTAAAGTACTTTTCGATGAATGTTTTGGCTTGTTCGTAACTCATGCCAGTGGCAGCCACCAGACCATGAACACTGAGGCCGTACATAATGCCAAAGTTTACTACCTTGGCTTCGCGGCGCATGTTTTTGGTAACGTCTTCGGGGTTGCGACCGTACACTTGGGCGGCGGTCATAGTGTGTACGTCCATACCCCGGTTAAAGGCATCTATCATCTCTTGGTCTTTGGCCAGCACTGCGGCCAAGCGGAGCTCGAACTGACTATAGTCGGCGCCAACCAGCACATTGCCCTCGTCGGCAACAAAAGCGGTACGTATACGCTTGCCCAGCTCGGTTCGCACGGGGATGTTCTGTAGGTTAGGATCATTACTGCTTAGACGTCCTGTTTGGGCAACGGTAAGTGCAAAAGTGGTATGTAGTTTAGAATTACTGTCTACCAGCTTTGGTAATGTGTCGATGTAGGTGTTCTTGAGTTTGGTTACCTCGCGGTACTGGGTGATCATATCGATAATTGGATGACCTGCACGTAGCTTATCCAGTTCGGAGGCGGCAGTAGAGTAGCCTGTCTTGCCCTTTTTAATACCATCTGTTGGGAGCTTGAGTTTCTCGAACAGTACTTCGGCTAGTTGTGCCGGAGAGCCAATGTTGAACTCGGTTTTAGCAAAGCCATAGATTTGTTTTTCGAGGTCGCTGACCATGTCGGCAACTTGTGCAGACATGAGTCCAAGATACTGGGTGTCCAGTGTAATGCCCTGCTGCTCCATATCGGCCAATACCGAAATAATCGGCCACTCAATCTCTTCTGCTAACTTAGCAATTTTGGGTAGCTTTTCGAGTTCTTTAGCTTGCTGTTTAAACAGCTCGTTAATCACTGCTGTGTTGTCGGCTGGTGTACCAACAGTGTCATCTAGGTGGACGCCTAGGTCGGCTGCAGCCAGCTCATGCAAGGATTGCTCACGCCGGAGTGAGTTGATTAAAAAGGCACCAATCAGCACATCGTGCTGGACAGTTGGCTGAGTTACGCCAAGTAGAATAAGTGCTTTGAGCGAGGTCTTAAGGTCGTAACCAATCACCTGTGGATGGACCATAAAAACCGAGGCGAGGAAGTTTTTAACCAAGCCTTCGTCGAGCTTGGAAAGATCTAGACCAATGGTTTGCGTTTCGAACCCAAGAGTTATGGTTTCTGGTTTACGATCACGGTCGTCTGCACAGGTTGATGACAACACCAGAGTCTTACTTTTGGGCAGCTCTATATTCTTAAGGTCTTTGTCGTCGTCGATAACGACGTATTTGCCGGGCTTAAGATCGTTTTTGACCTCTTTGGCCACAGTTTTATCGTCTAAGTGCATATATTCTGGTAGTTGTCGCGCCAAGGTGCGGAATTCGAGCTTTTCGAGCTCTGCTCGGATATTTTCGGGCTCGCAGGCACTAACATCCAGATTCTTTAGGTCCAACTTTATGGGTGCATCTGTCCAAATGTCGGCGAGTTGTTTGCTAAGGTAAGCCAGCTCCTTACCGGCCTCTAGCTTTCGACGCAGGCTGTCTTTTACCAGCCCGAGATTTTCGTATACGCCATCTAGGGTATGGAATTGCTTGAGAAGTTCTATGGCGCCCTTTTCGCCAATGCCAGGAACACCGGGAATGTTGTCGGAACTATCCCCTTTGAGCGACTTAAGGTCCAAGAACTGGGATGGCAACAAACCGTACTTTTCGGTAAAGCTTTCGGGATGGTACAGCTCTATATTACTGAGGCCTTTTTTTAGTGCATAGACACTCACATGCAGATCTACGAGCTGCAGCATGTCCATATCGCTGGTGACCAACATAGTTTCTATATCTTGCGAAGTAGCTTGCACCGCCAGGGTGCCCATAATGTCGTCGGCTTCGTAATCGTCGAACTCGTACAGAGGCCACCCGAAAGCTTCGAGTAGATTGTGAAGTAGTGGGATTTGGTCGTAAAAATCTTGCGGCGGTGGTTTGCGGCCTGCCTTGTACTGCGGATAGAGTTTTAGGCGGCGGCGAATATTTGTCTTGGGTTTGTCCCAGGCCACGCAGACATAATCGGGGTTGAGCTTCTTTATAACTTCGAGTGCCATGACGGCAAAACCATAGACCCCGCCAGTGGGCGTACCATCTTTGGTACTCAATCCAGGCATAGCGTAATAGCCTCGGTAGAAAACCGATTTACCGTCGATTATAACCAGTCGCTTACGTTTGGTTGCTTTTGCTGCTGCCTCTGCCATAGCCACCAGTATACGCCACAGAGGTCGCCGAGACCACCGGGCGGTTAACCGTGCTTAAACTCCTAGCAAGTCGCGCGCAGCGCCGCCGCTGCCTGGATGCCGCAGCTTGCTCATAGCTCTTGCTTCGATCTGTCGAATTCGTTCTCTCGTGAGGGTAAAGTACTCTCCAACTTCTTCTAGCGTTCGTGGCTCCCCCGTGTCTAGGCCGTAACGAAGAATAAGTACTCTACGTTCGCGTTCATTGAGCGGCTGTAATAACTTAGCTATATCATTGGGTAGATCTGCGATTAAAGCCGCCTCTTCTGGTGACTGAGCTCCTTTATCTTCGATCATATCGCCTAGTTCGGTAAATCCGCGCTCTGACAACTGCTCATTAAGCGATAGTGTATCGACTGCATGGTACAACAGCTCTATAACTTTTTCTCTTGGCATATCAATTAATTCAACAAGCTCTTCTAGTGTGGGTGTTCGACCTGCCTCTTGCTCAAAAGCAGATCGTGCTTTGTGAAGTCGATTCAATGCATCACCTGCATGGACAGGTAGGCGGACTGTGCGTCCGGTGTTAGCAATTCCGCGTGTTATAGCTTGGCGAATCCACCATGTGGCATACGTAGAAAACTTAAAACCTTTGCGCCAATCAAACTTTGTAACAGCATGCATGAGTCCCAGATTGCCCTCTTGAACAAGATCGAGTAGCGGCAGATTTGAGCTCTGATATTTCTTTGCGATCGAAACCACAAGCCTAAGGTTAGAATGAACAAACAACAGCTCCGCCTCTTCTCCGCCTCGTATTATGCGTCGAAGCTTGCGCACACCCTCAGGTGATAAAGAACCATCCGCTGCCTCAAGCTTGGCTTTTGCATCGACACCTGCCCTGATAGCTTGGGCTAGGTCTACTTCCTGACCTTTGGTCAAAAGTGGGTATTGCCCAATCTGAGAAAGATATATCAAGACAGGATCATCGCCAACTCCTAATTGGCGACTCTTTGGGCTTTTCCTTGTTGCGGCTCCAGCATACCTATTTGCACCCCGGCTACTGCGACTGCCTTTTGGGAGCTTAGTGCTTGTGGTCTTTGCCGTACGAACTACTGGAGGTAGTTGTGGCCTTCCGGGACCGTCATTAACGTTTTGATTATCGGCTGTATCAAGCAGGGCCAAAAGCTGTAATTCATGTTCACCTGGTTCATCTAGCTCGGTGAGAGGAGACGCCTGGGCAGCCTGCTCAACCCCCGGGTCCAGTGCCCTTTCGGGATCGACAGCCACGACAACCCTATCTATAACTAGCATCGTGTCAGTAGAGACTTCGCCTAAATTGCGAGCCAAGTTTACGTTGTTGGGAGCATTGTCGAGTCGAACCGAATCGGCTATTAACTCTCTCCTCTCGGCTACACCGATATCCGTCTGCATGCAAATATTGTAATCAGTGAGCAGATTTTCTCAAACCCATTATCCTAATTTACTACAGTTACCTGCGATTGTAGAACCAACTTTTTGAACTTGCGATAGGCAGGCGCCTCTATACGACGAACTTCTATAGGTGCTAACCCAAACAACTCACCTACTTCTGATAACGTATAGCAATGGCCATCTATCAGGCCAAAACGTAGTAAAAGAATTTGCCGCTCTTTGTTGTTTAGTTGCCTAAAAGCATCACTCATGGACCTAAATCTCTCCTCAATGATTTGAAAATCCACCACATGGTCTTCTAGTGAAACCTGCGGAATTTCTAGCCTATCAACAAGGTCTTCGTTGTTATCATCTTCATTGTCTAAAGGAGCGTTAAGCGAGGCGACAACTTGGGGCATGGTCTCTATTGTTGCAAGCATATACAAAGAAATACCTGTGCGTGCCGAAATTTCTTCTTGCGTAGGTTCGCGGCTCAAATCTTGAGCAAGCTTCCACCGCGCACTACTAGCTGTTATTTTAGAATTGTGCCAAGCTTCTGGCACCCTAATTGTCCTGCTCTTCTCTGCAATTGCCCTATTAATCGAACGCTTAATCCACCAAGATGCATAGTTACTAAAGGTGCCAAGCTCTGGATTATAGTCTTCTACAGCACGGGCAAGGCCCATATTTCCTTCCTGGATTAGCTCAAGTAACTCCAGTTGTTGACCCAAATAAAGCTTTACCAGGCTAACAACCAGGCGCAGGTTGGCCTCTACGAGTTGATTCTGTGCTTCATGACCTGTTTGTGCAAAGCGCTGCAATCGTGCTGCCCGTGCCTCGTCAATCTCGCTCGCAGGCTGGCTGTTGAGCTGGTGTTGGGCGTATAGCCCAATGGTGATAATGTCATCCAGCTCCGCAATTTCCTGTTCGGTGAGTAAAGGATCACCGCCAATTTCTTCCAGATACATACGCAAAATAGCGTCCGGGTCCATCATGCTTATTCGGTTTTCTTGAAAACCCTGGCTGCCCCGTCTTAAGCTGGGGTCTTGCTCAAAACTCATAACATTGGTCTCGCATAACCCTAGTGTAAGGAGCTAGCAAAGTTTTTCAAAGCATAAGCGGAGAGAGATTAACTGCCCATGTTGGGAGTATTCTCTGGAGTAGTAGTTACACTAACACCTCCGGCGACTGCTACCACAACATCGTCCTGCATCGCCTCGCTGGCTGGGACTTTTTCTGTTGTTCCATCGGCGCGAGTTATAACGGCTTCTTGGTCGGCTGGGTTTATGGGCAAACCAGTAGCTGGATCGAGCTCTATACCGTCGCCTATACCGCTGGGTCGGTCTATTGCTATCGCCTCATGGAGTCCACTTGAAGCCGTGTTAACGGGAATTTTTTTGCTAATATCGTCTTGGATAATCTGAAGTCGCTCCGAGGGCGTAAGCTGAGCCGCGATCTGGCCGTTCATATCATCAAGTTCGGTCTGCGTGGGAGCAGTATACGTAGGAGGTGTTTCGCCAGTGTTGGCCATTCCTACTAGTGATGCGATGCCAACTGAACCTAATACGGCGCCTGCTGCTGCGAGTCTTCGTGCGGTGTTTGGGCGTTCAGCCATTTTGTTTGATCCTTTTTGTTTTTGATTGACTAATAGCTACATTGTAGCATGCTTATGCTTAATTGTCAATTGTATGTCTATAATATGGTATTAAGCGCTTCTTCAACTTGTTTTCTGAATAGCTGCAAGTCATTGCCATTATTCTCGATAAATATATCGGCGCGTTCTTTTACGGCAGCACCGTTTAAGGTGGCTGCGTCACCTTCTGGATACATTTCGCGGTGCTCGTCAGCGGTCCACTGTTCGAAAGTCTTTTGATCTTCTATACGTCCTCTGTCGTGTGCGGTGATTCGCTTATAGCGAACTGCTGGATCTGCGTCCACCCAAACAACCGTACCACCCAACTGGTGGACTCTGTCGACCTCTCCTGGATGTCGCAAGCTACCTACAACCAGACCTTTGTAGCTACCGGCATGGAGTAGTTCTAGCGCTTTGTCTACAATTACTGCCATTCCATGCGCGCGGCGCCATTCGGCACTTAAAGAAGACTTATGCACCCTGTCTGTTGGTAAACCTCTTTTCTTAAGCTCTGCCGCCAGCATTTCTGTTGCGTCCACAAACAAGAAACCATGGCTGTCGGCCAGCAAATGGCCAATAACGTCCTTACCGCTACCGTTAGTTCCAGATAGTCCAATAACGACAGATTTAGTGGTCATTTTTCTCCTAGTTTATGTAGTCGTGCAGCTTGCGGGCGTCTTTATGCTTGCGTAGTTTGGCCAAAGCTTTGGCTTCTATCTGGCGAATGCGCTCGCGGGTGACATTAAACTCTTGCCCTACCTCTTCTAGGGTATGGCTCTTGCCATCTTCAAGGCCAAAGCGCAGCTTGAGGATTTTTTGTTCGCGCTCGGTGAGTGCACCAAGCATTTCTTTGACGTGCTCTTTGAGGAGCTGTCCGGTAGCGGATTCTTCGGGGCTAACAGTGTCTTCGTCTTCGATAAAGTCACCAAGCACGGAATCTTCTTCGTCGTCACGCACACTGGCATCGAGCGAGCTGATATCTTGCTTGATCTTCATGATGTGCTCAACTTTCTCAACGTCGATTTCCATTTCTTTGGCGATTTCTTCGTTGGTAGGTTCGCGGTTAAGATCTTGGGTTAGCCGACGCTGAGTACGCAGCAACTTGTTAATGGTTTCTACCATGTGTACCGGAATACGGATAGTACGCGCTTGGTCGGCAATAGCACGAGTAATAGCCTGGCGGATCCACCATGTGGCATACGTAGAAAACTTAAAGCCCTTGTCTGGATCGAACTTTTCTACGGCGCGCAGCAATCCGGTGTTACCTTCTTGAATAAGGTCTAAGAGGTCGAGGCCACGGCCTACATAGCGCTTAGCAATGGATACCACAAGACGCATGTTGGCTTCGGCCATTTGGTCTTTGGCTTCTTTTTCGCCAGCGACAACCCGCTGAGCTAGAGCCAACTCTTCGTCGGCTTTAAGCAGTGGAATCTTACCGATTTCTCGCAGGTACAGACGAACAGAGTCATCGGCTACGTCGTCCAAATAGACTTGGTCGGTAACTACAACCTCTTCGTCGTCATCGGCCACCCATTCGTCGCTCATCTCGGGAGCAGACTCGTCGCCAATGGCTACGATCTTAATGTTTCCGTCGGCCAACGCGGTGTATAAGCTGTCTAGAATGTCGGCATTCTCTGCACCCTCTGGGAAGACATCGTTAATGTCTTTTTGGTTGATCTCGCCAGCTTTTTTAGCTCCCTTTACCAGCTCTTTCTTGAGCTGTTCGGGGGTTTTACCATCGGCGTTTTTTACTGCAGGCTTAGCTTTTTCGGCTTTGGCGGTCTTTGGAGTCTTTGCTGCGGGCGCAGCTTTGGCAGGTTTAGTAGCAGCCTTTGTTACCGCAGGAGCTTTAGGGGCTTTTGCAGTGGCTTTTGGTGCAGTCTTTGGCTCTGCTTTAGCAGCTGGTTTTGCCGCGGGTTTCTCGGGGGCTTGTTTTTTGCCGACTAACTTGGCAAATCGCGAGAGTGGCTTCTTTTTTGGTTCGTCTTTGGGTGAGGATTTCTGGGGCATTATTTCGTTGTCTCCTTGGCAGTTTTTAATAGTACGTCGAGTCGTTTGGCGGCTTCGAGAAGCCGTTCCATATCTGATTCGTTTGCTGTTTGCATAGCTTGGGCTAACCGAGCCTTTTGAGTTTTTACGTAGTAATCTATCTGACGAATCTGCAATCGGGCGGCTTCGTAGCGAAGCTCTATAACCTCGAGATCCTGATAGAGCTCTTCATATAGTAATGTTAAAACTTTATCATATTCCCCTGTTTTAGGCAATTCCTGCGACTGCTTGGCATACTCAAAGTCTGGATTGGTTTTTAGAAAGTCTAGTAGCGCTTGAGCTTCGGGCAGCGCAAACATGTCCCGGGTAAGTGGCTCGAGATAACTTCGTAAACTGGGCCGAATAAGGGCCAAAGACAAAATTTTGTTCTGAGATTCTATCTGCCCAGCGGCAACCTGGTTGGTGGCTATTTTTTTGGATACTTTTTTGAGCTCTGGCTTGGCTGTGCCTCTGACCCCCGTTTTTTTGGCTTCTATCTGCCCTGTTTTTGTACGCAGGGCCGCAGGGTCTACCCCTAAGAGTTTAGCAATGCGCACAATATAGTGATCTTTTTCGACGGCGTC
>CAZKKJ010000010.1:0-13536 GCA_964553355.1 uncultured Candidatus Saccharibacteria bacterium
CTACCCCTAAGAGTTTAGCAATGCGCACAATATAGTGATCTTTTTCGACGGCGTCGCTGAGGTTTTCTACCACGGCTAAGACTTTGTCAGAGAACGTGCGCTTACCAACCGCCGAGCGAATATCCAGAATAGCCGCGTAGCGCTCGATGATCCAATCTACAGCGTACTGGTGCTTAGTAATCGCATCACGCCATGCTTGCGGGTCTTTTTTAACAAGCTCATCTGGGTCTTTGCCTTCCGGTACGGTAATCATACTCAGGCTAACGCCCACCTTGCTGGCAACAGGGATCGCCCGTTCGGTGGCTTTAAGCCCAGCCTCGTCTTGGTCAAAGGCCAAACGAATATCATGGGTAAAGCGGCTGAGTTCTTTTAGGTGAGGTTCCGTAAGCGCCGTACCGGCCGTTGCTACTACGTTATGCACCTCGGCTTGGTGGCTCGCCACCACGTCCAAGTTGCCTTCTACTACAACGGCAAAATCTTGCCTACGAATAGCGTCTTTTGCCAGATGCAGACCAAACACATGACGGCTTTTATCGTACACCGGACTTTGGGGCGTATTGATGTATTTGGGGCCATTTGGATCTGTTTTAATCTGCCGAGCCGTAAAACCAATCACCCGCCCGGTACTGTCTTGCAGGGGCACCATCAGGCGATCTCTGAACATATCACCAAAGCCACGATAGCGCTGCGTACCCAAGCCAGCTTGCTTAATAACGGCATCGGTAAAACCCTTGCCCCGCAAGAACCTTACCAAGGCGTCATCGGTATTAGGTGAATACCCCAGGCGTAGCGTTTCTATGGTCGCTTCGTTAAACTTTCGCACATCGGTAACGTAAGCCATAGTGGATTTGCTGCGCTTAAGGCACAGCTGGTAATACTTAGCGGCCAGCTCTAGTGCATCGTAAAGTTTTGCTTTTTGTTTGGCTGCTTGGCCATCGCCCTGGCGCTGAAACTGCGACAGATCCACTCCAGCCTGGCGAGCTAACAGATCGAGCGCAGCCTTAAAATCTAGGCCATCCACTTCCATAACAAAGCTAAACATGTCCCCACCCTTGCCACTACTAAAGTCGTGCCAAATCTGTTTCTCGGGGCTAATCATAAGGCTGGCCGTCTTTTCGTTACTAAACGGACTGAGGGCTTTAAAATTGCGACCAGAGCGTTTGAGTTCAAGGTACTGACTAACCACGTCTTCGATACTTAACCGACTCTTTATCTCTTCTACCGCGTCCATTCGTAAACTCCCATGATTCTAGTCTATAGCTATAGAGGTAAACCCCAAAGCATTACCCTTAACACGCTCTGAACTGGTAGAATGTTGCATATGAATCCTCAACAATCGTATAGCCAGCAACCACCCTCGGCTCCTCTTCCCCAAGGCCCACCACCGGATCCAAACGATCCGTACGCCTTTATCATGAACCATAATACTCCACAGCCTACAAGTCGCCTGGGTCTGCCCAAGGGCAACTCTACCCTACAACGAGTACTGATATTTGGAGGGGGTCTCTTCCTGCTTATCATTGTAGGGTTAGTAGCTATGTCCCTTTTTAGTGGTGGAGGCAGCAGCACTCAATTACTAGGCATAGCCCAAGAGCAAACCGAAATTATTCGTATCGCTGATTTGGCAAACTCCGAGCGCACCGTTCGTTCGACTACCACAAAAAACCTGGCTGCCAGCACCAGTATTACCGTAGGTACCTCAAGGTCACAGACCTTGGCCCTGATTGGTGGCAAAACACCCGATAGTAAGATTTTAGGTAGTAAAAAGAGCTCCAAAACCGATGCCGCTCTGGCCGAAGCCGCCTCGAACAACCAGTACGATGCCGTATTTACCGAAACGCTGACTACTAAACTTAAGGCTTACCAAACAAATGTTAAGGCGCTTTACACCACTAGCAAGAGTAAAAAAGAAAAGGCAGTTCTAGAGTCTGCCTTTAACGGTACGGTTATATTACTGGGCGAAAACACCAGTAACTAGACTGGTGTTGGATAAGCGTTATCGGCACCCGTTACCAGATCGTAACTGTGGCGAATAAAGCCCTGCACTTCGGGCCATTCAATCTCACCCGACAGCACTATAGTGTTCCAATGCTTTTTGTTAAGGTGATAGCCTTCCATGACGGTCACGTACTTTTCTCGCAGTAGCTTAGCTAATTGTGGGTCACACTTTAGGCTAATGCGCACCGGGTCGGTCTTTTCGGCAATGAGCGCAAACATCTTATCGGTGCCGTGTTGTGGTGCCTTGTACACAGCTACACCTTCTCCAAATGGATACTCTAGCTTTGCATTTGGCATACTGAGAACATAGTCTTCTACTTGCTTATGATTCATCGCTAACTACTTGTCATCCACCAGTCGGAGTTGTTCTAGATAATCGTAGAGTTCGGCGATCGAGGCTTGAATGTCATCGAAGGCTCGGTGATTGCTGTCTTTGTCGAACATGTAGCCGTACTTGCCTTGCATAAGGATCTTGAAGCTGCTGACGTCTAACATGCGGTAGTGCAGCAAGGCCTCCACTTCGGGCCACCATCGCTGGATAAAAATCCGATCGTTGTGGATAGAGTTACCGGCTAAAATAGCCATGTCGTCGCCAAAATGTTCTTTGATGAGCTTTACTAAATCGCCAATGACCTCTTGCTCGGTTTTTTTGCTGTCGCGGATACGCGCGGTAAGGCCGCTGGCCGAGTGCTGCGATGCTGCCCAGGGGTTCATGGTATTAATTACTTCGTCTGACTGATGTATTACCGCTTCGTAGGTAGCAATGGTCTTAAAATCAAAGTCGGTAATATCGAGCGCAACTTCTACAATGCGATCCTTGGAGGGATCAAGCCCGGTCATCTCTAGATCGATCCAGAGCAATTTGGTAGGAATAGCGTTTTTATCTTTCATAGGACTTCATTGTATCAGGCGGTCGTTGGTAAACCATAGGCTTTGCGCACATTATGCACGGCAGCAGCAAGCTCTGGCGACAACTCTACGTTAGTGCGGTAACCTACCGACACAACATCAAGTTTTTTAGCATCGGCGTTCTCTTTTTGGGCTAACTCAAATACTACCTGGTCTACGACCTCTCGAACAATTAGATTCTGGTCTGCTTTATATCCGTCACTTCCTGTTAGGTTGCGTTGAACAGCGTCGTAGACAGTATCCCCTTTCTCCTCAATAGAAATAGCAATGCTGGGCGCAGGCATGCGCGTTGCACCAGGTGCCTTTGCGATTGGCGCAGCAATACTCTGTGCGGGAGCTTCAGAAATAACTGCGGGCAAAGTAGTAGGAGTGGTTGTGGTGTTCTCGACCGTGGTTGAAGGCATATCTGGCTGTTCTTCCTCTGCCAAGAAGCCCCCAAATGCTGCAAACAATCCAGCACCAACCAGCGCAACTCCCGCTGCCGCAAGTGCTAACTTTGTCCGTTTTTTACGCAAGAAGTTACCGAGCCGTGACCCACGCGACTTGGCCTCTGTGGGTAATGGGACTGCGACAGCTAAGTCCGCTAGCTCATCTTCTTGGCCCGTCCAAGCTAATGTAGTTACCTTGTTGGAGAATAAAGGAGGTCTTGTGTTATTCCGGGAACGACGGAACCAACGCGAGCGGTCTAGCTCTTCAAACCCGATCTGGTCTTGTGTTGCTGCATCAAAAGTTCTCCACACTTCTTCGCCTCGCTTTGTTCCCAAAGGATCGCTAATACCCCGCGTAGGAGCCACATCGGGTAAAGCAGTCTCGTCTATTGCCACCAGGTCTGGCACGGTCGCAGGCCAAGGCTCAGGCGCATCACTATTGGCGGTGCTACTGGCGTTCTCGAACATGCTAGAAATCCAATCACGCATATTTCCGACGGCTTCGATTGTTGGTATGTGCTTAGGGTCTGTGTCGCTCATGAGTATCTCCAATTTCTGTAGTGATACTATAGCGTGACTTTGCGCATCTGTAAAACTACGGTTAAAGCCTGGTTACAACTTCTTCCATGGTTTGGCGAGTTTTTGGTCGCTGGGCCGCATCGTCGTTTAGTCGGTACCCAAAGCCTATGGCGTATTCGCTCGATAGGTTCTTTTCGGTTAGGCCCAGGATTTCGTCGAACTTATCGTGGTCAAAGCCTTCCATTGGTCCAGCATCTACGCCAAGCAGCGCTGCTGCCTCGATCATTGCACCTAACGGAATATATACCTGTGCACGAACCCACGATGCGAGCTGTTCATCATTTTTACCGGCAATTGTGCCGTCGATCATATCGCGTAGCCCCTGTAGATCGGACTCGGCAACGCCCATGGCTTTTGCAGAGCGAGCAACACGATTCTTGGCTAACGTCTCTCGAGCGTCGGTACGCTTAGCGACAACTAAAAAGTGCGGGGCATCTTTTACTTTGTCCTGAGGACTTGCTTCGTCGTATAGACGCTTTTGCAGCTCTGGATTTTCTATGAGGATAAAGTGCCAAGGCTCTACGCCAAACGCGCTTGGCGCTAAGCGCCCTGCTTCTAAAATGGTATTCATGTCCTCTTCGCTTACCTTACGAGTGGGGTCTAGTTTTTGGGCGGCATAGCGCCAGTTCATTGCGGTGATAATTTTGTCGTTCATTGGTGTCCTTTCAGATGTTCTGATTATGTTCCTAACATGCTATACTTTATATAGTAATAGGTACATAGTACGGTCATTACTATATTTTGTAAAGTATTAAATATAAATATATATGTTGAATAATGATTGTGATCAAATAGAAGAAAAGGATGGCTGCCTAAGCAATGCTCTGGGCATTCTGGGCAACAAATGGTCGGCACTTATTCTTCGCGATTTACTAGATGGCCCGCGCCGCTTTGGCGAGCTCGAAAAATCATTAAAAGGCATTAGCCCTCGAACACTTTCGCAGCGACTTGATAGTCTAGAGGAGTGCGGTATCGTAACCAAAATGACCTATGCCGAGGCGCCACCACGAGTGGAATATACCATCACCCAAAAAGGGCGCGACTTTGTCCCTGCCCTGCAACAACTAGCTAGCTGGGGCGCTAAGTACTACTAGACAACCGGGGCTTAATAGCTGTATCTGGTGTTGACTAGCTCTTGTAGAACAAGGTCGGCAAGTGGGCAAGCCGAGCCAGGGCTGGTTTGTGCGGCACGATCGGCAACTGCGTAAAATAGCTCAACTTCAGACATAAATATACCTTCGAGTCCTTGCTGATGAGCAAGTGTTGTTACGGAATATGCTGCTTCTATATCAGTAAGTTGGACCGACTCATTACGAGCACGGATGTACTCTAGAACGTTCATCCCCTTCTCGGCAAAGAATAGTAGTGCGTTCTTAAGCTGGACGTGCTTAGAAGCCTCCGGGAAAGATTGTAGGTAGGCATCGACGCTACGACCAATATCTTCAAGACGGCGTTCGCGTGCAGCGTCTTCGCCGTGAGTTAGAGTATCCATAAAGTAAAAGGCATCAAGTTGGTCAATAATCATAGACGAGAAATTTACCTGTGTTTCTCGGTCACCAAATAGCGAACCGATGGCACGTGCCGTTGTCCTTAGACGACCACGAGAATGATTCTTTGCCTTCCCTTTGTCAACTTCAGTAGTACCTTCTATGTTGTGCGGTGGGAATGGAAGTGATATTGCCGACATAATAAATAGCTTAAAAACACTACTCTACTATATTTGGGCTAGTTGTGCTAGTTTTGTTTCTTCTTAAAGTCTAGGGCAACCGAGTTAATGCAGTAGTGTTGGCCGGTTGGCGAGTCACCTGCCTCAAAGACATGACCCAAATGACCACCACACTGAGCGCATTGTACTTCGGTGCGACTCATCCACAGATCGTTATCGGGCACCAGCTTAACGGCGTCGTTGCGGGCTAGCTCCGAAAAACTGGGCCAACCAATTAGACCTGGCTCGGTAGAATCGTATTTGGCATCACTGCTAAATAGCTCATTCCCGCAAGCGGCACAGGTATACATCCCCTTTTCGTTGTGATTCAAAAACTTGCCGCTACCAGGTGACTCAGTGCCTTTCTGGCGCAACACATTATATTGCTCGGCCGTAAGCTTGTCTTTCCAGTCCTTGTCATCCATACCTTTAGTCTACGCTTTGACAAGCGGTCTGCCCAGTACTGAGAGCAGCAAAGCCATTCGTACAAAAAGACCATTCTCGGCCTGGTCAAAGTAAATGGCACGGGGATCAGCATCGACCAGCTCACTAATATCACCCACCCGGGGTAATGGGTTCATGAGTATTGCCGATGATTTGAGCCTGGCCATGTCCTTAGGCATAACCATAAAGCTACCGACATATTTCTGGTACTCTGCTGGGTCGGTGAATCGTTCTTTTTGCAGCCTGTTAGTATACAGAACATCTGTCGTTTCTAAGAAAGTCTCTGGTTTGGTCGAGCTTTTTTGGACTACCCCTTTGCTGGCAAGCTCTTTTTGAATCTCCCCTGGCATATCCAATCCTTTGGGTGCAACATAGTTAAGGCTCACTTTAAAATCAGCTAGTATTTTGGCCAGCGATTGGAGGCATCGACTATGTTTGAGGTCGCCCATTAAGGTAATGGTCAACCCATCTATACTGCCCTTGCTTCGCCAGATGGTATATAGGTCTAGAATTGCTTGAGTTGGATGCTCTCCGGCCCCATCGCCGGCATTAATAACTGGCACATGGGCCACTTGAGCAGCCTTCCCAACACTACCTTCTACGGGGTGACGGATCACTATTACATCAGCGTAGCGCTCTAGTACTCGGATAGTGTCTTGCAGTGACTCTCCCTTGTATGCCGAGGTCGAGGACATGGCGTCTTGTATAGGAATCACCGATCCGCCGAGCCGATTCATAGCACCGACAAATGATGAATAGGTCCGCGTAGATGGCTCGTAAAACAAGGCTACTAGAGTCTGATCATCAAGGAGTGATCGCAAGCTTGCAGGAGTACTAGTGCGGATCAGCTCGGCGGTGTTAAAAAGCCCTTCTAGCCTCTTCCTATTAAACTGCTTAGTACTTATAACGTGCTTGTTTTTCAACATCGTTGCTCCTTTTTAATTACATAAAAAAACCGCCAGATTTCTCTGGCGGCCATGGCTCTTCGTGCTGTAATCTCGGCTGCATATGTTCCCTTTCCGGGAGCATAGTGCCCTAAGTTTACAGTATAACTATTTCTTAGGTGCTTTGTCCAACTTAAGCCCAGTTACGACCCAATAAATAACAGCCGAAACGGCAAGTAAGGTGATAAGAGCCGACAAAACTGCCCCCCAACCAATAGTCATAGCCCTACTTCCGGCGGTGATGGTAAAGTCAAGCTGCTCTAGACCTTTGGTGTCTCCCACAATAAAACCAACGATAGGGTTAATAAGGTTTTCGACGATAGTCTTAACTACATCGCCAACTTGAGTACCAATGGCTAAACCAACAGCCAGACCAACTACGCCATGCGCCCTTACAAATGCACTAAATTCTTTAAGTTGCTTGTTCATATACTCTCCTAATTAGATATGAGTTTGGTATACACCAGATAACTAAGCGTTGCAACAGCGGTAGACAAGACCGTGCCCCATATAAGATCGATAACCACAATCTTTAGCGGAAAGCCTTTAAGCGTTGCGTAATTAGTGAGGTCATATGTGGCGTATGTCACAAAACCAAAGAATGCACCCGCAAACATCAGGCTAGAGCTAGAGTCTGCCCGCAGGGCTGGCGCAATAACAAAATAGATCAGCCCGGCAATAAAGACTGCGTAAAACAACACCGCAGCACCCCATTTAACATTGGTGGTCATCAGACCTTTAAGTTCGGTGGCGTATAACTTTTTTGCCACCACACCCAACCATACTGCATCGAACAATACGAACAAACTCGCTGCAATCGCATACAGCGCTGGATAATTTACCTTCATAGTGCCCCCTTTTATTTATGACTTAAGTATAGCGCTCGCTGTGCCGGAGGGAAATGCTCGATGGCATAGCGCAGTGCCGTGCGGGGCATGCGGGCGGCATGCTGATCCAGAAAGTCCGTCAGCACCTGGCGGTCGCGCTTACCTACTTCGCGCAGCATCCACCCCGTTGCTTTGTGGATATAGTGGTGGGTATCACCCAAATAGTGTTCGGCCAGCTTGAGGGTCCAGGCAAACTCGCCCTGGCGAATAAAATAGAAGGTGCTGACCATGGCGATTCTTCGCTCCCAAATATTCTTAGAGTTACTGAGCGTATCGAGTATGGACTGATCTTTGTTAAACAAATGGGCCCCCACGATATCGCGGCAGCTTGCGTCTACTAAGTCCCAGTTGTTGATCCATTTGGTGTTCTTTAGATACCGTTTATAAATATCCACCCGGGTTGGCTCGTCGCCCTTTTGGTACTGCAGCACCCAGATCATCAGGGCCGTCAGACGCTCTTCGTGGACACCAGAGTGCAGCAGCTCTTCCACCCCTGCCGGTGTGAGCTGTTTGTAAAACTCTTTTACAATGACCCGTTGTCTGGGCACCGTAACACCCAAAAACTCGTCGGTTTCTCCGGGTTCTAGCTTGAAAAAAGTCGGCAAAAACTCGGCCTTGGCTGGATCTGCCTGATCGCGCAGCGCTTGCTGGATTTGATGCACAACGCTATTCATAGCTACATCTTTTCGGGTGCGTGTATGCCAAGTAATTCTAAGCCTTGCTTTAGAACAGCAGCATATTGAGCAACCAAGTAGAGACGATGGGCTTGGCGAGGATCACCAATAACTCGGTTATTTTCGTAGAAACGGTTAAACTCCTGAGCAAGCTCGAACAGATACGTACAGACTAGATGTGGCGCAAAGTCGGCGGCGGCTTTTCCAGCTACTTCGGGGAATTCTGTAATCTTTACGGCCAGGGTGCGTTCGGCAGCATCTACAGAATCCATGCCTTCCGTTGGCTGGGTGGCCTTGCGCAAAATGCTACAAGCTCGAGCGTGGGCGTACTGTAGATAGGGTCCACTGTTGCCTTCGGTTGCGACCGATTCTTCGGGGTTGTAGATAACGTCCCCGCCAACCCGGTTCTTAAAGAAGGCATACTTAACTGCGGCTAACACCGTTTGGTGGTTTACGCTGTCGGCAACCTTAGCAGCCGCTTGTTCGGCGGCGTCAAGAATATCGGCCGCACGAAGAATATTGCCTTTACGGCTACTCATCTTTACGGCGCCAGGAAGCTTTACCATGCCGTTCGTTAAGTGTGTTGTTCGCTCAGCTACCTCTGGATGGAAGTGGCTGAGAGCCTTTAATACAACCTTCATATACTCGACAATGTCGTTGCCGGTAATAATGAAGTTTTTATCAAAATGGTAGTCTTGCCACTTGGTGGCCGCCAGGCCAAGATCTTTGGCTTCATAGGTGGGTAATCCCGCAGAGTTCATGAATACCCTGGTATGCAGGCCGTGATCTTCGCCACGAAAAACCACCGCCCCATCGGACAACTCGAACACGCCTTCTTTGAGGCCTTTTTGGACCATTTCGATGCCAAGTGGAGTAACTTCGCTCTCCGGCAAAACACGCTCAAACGGTACAACCTGCAGTTGCTCGTACAACTTGTCAAAGCCCTCATAGCTCCACTTGCGGCACTCCCAATAGATCTTGGCAAAATCAGACTGGCGGTCGTTATTAGAGTGAATCTCGTATACGCGTTTGTTGGTGGCCACGATTTCGGCTTTAGCCGTTTCGTCTTCTTCGTATGCGGTACTTCCCTCTACATAACGAGCACTCATCCAGCTGGCTCGCTCGGCCTCTGGCACTTTGGCTAAATCTTCGGGCTTTTCGCCGCCCAAATGCTTCACGATTGCCCACATCGCCCTGCCCACATGAAGCCCAACGTCGCCACCGTAATTGATCCTGTGGACGTTAGCTCCGGCACTTTCTATGAGGCGTGCGATTGCATCGCCCACCAGAGTGGTGAATAGGTGCCCGGCATGAAGTTCTTTAAAGGGGTTGGGGTCGGAGTATTCGGCCACAACTTCCATGCCGGCCATAGTTTGAGGAACCTTAGTAGCTACCTTAAGTTGCTCAAGCACCAACGAATCGTTCAGGCGCAGATTAATAAAACCTGGTCCAGCAATTGTTACTTCGGACACTTGGTCGGCCAACTTTGTCCGAAGCTCCGCAGTCAGTTGCTCGGCAACTTCGCGGGGATTCTTACCAACTTGCTTGGCAAGTTGCAAGGCAACGTTAGTAGCAAAGTCGCCAAATTCGGGATCCGGGCGCGTTAGCACTACGTCTATATCAACGTCAAACAACTCGGCTACCGCCTGGGCAATACTCTCCCTAAGATTTGTCATGAGGCTATTCTACCTTTTTCGCACGTCGCTTACCAGAGGTGGGAACGGCTTTATGTAGAGCAGTGGGCCAAAACTGCAGGATAATCAGGTACAGCAGGCCCAGAAAACCAAAGAATAACAAGGTGGTTTGCAACAATGGCGAGCCTTCGCGCGGCACGATCAGGCTATCTACCACATTGGCCAGCAAGCCGATTGGGTTGATGATGACATCCCAGGTATTCCAACGCATATAACGCCCCAAGTAAATGGCAAAGCTGCTGAGCAAAAACACACCGGCAATCACGCGGTCAGTAGAACGTGCTTGGAGCCGCTTACGTAGCTCTTTGTGGACCAGAATAACACTTATGTAACCGAGCAACAGACCCGTAAGTGCATAGCTCAGTAACATAACCGAATCATATAGAATCGTTCGCGATCCAACCTCGGCAATATGAATAAGATCGGTCACTAAATAGAAAGAGTTAGGTAAGAATCCCAACCACAATATAGTCAGCAACAGGTTGAATTTTTCGAGCCAGCTCTGGGTCTTGAGACGGTAGACCAGCAAAAGACAAAATCCTAAAGGCAGTAGTGCCAAGAACAGATTCCACAGCATATATCCAAATAGTAGTTCTTGGTATAAGACTATGCGTGCCAAGCTCAAGGCCACGCTGGCAGCAACCGCCAAACTAACACCTCTCCACAGAGCTTCGCGTTTCATGCTGATAGTATACCTGACATACATATTCTAGTGTGAGTATCCCAAGCTCAAGCGGTTTCGTGGTACTATTGGGCCAAAGTAATGAATCACTATCTATTTGCAATTCTTTTCTTCCTGCCTGCTGGCGTAGCCAATGTGGCACCTATCTTGGCGAATAAAATTCCATTACTAAACCGCTGGAAAACACCCATCGACATGGGTAAGAAAGTCCGTGGCAAGCGTATGCTTGGCCCTAATAAGTCATGGCGCGGACTTGTAACTGGTGTTGCTGCCGGTGGAGCGCTTGGTCTGGTACTCTACCCCTTCCTTAGCCAAGCCGGAAGTCCATTAGAGCACTTTATTATCGGGGCCACCATTGGTTTTGGTGCCCTGCTGGGCGACGCCGTAGAAAGCTTCTTTAAGCGACAACGAGGCATCAAATCCGGCAACAGCTGGTTGTTATTTGATCAATTAGATTACGTGATCGGATCTATGCTCTTTGGCCTCGTCTACATCCGTCTAGACTTCCGGGCCTACCTTGCAGTAATTGGCTTCTACCTAGTTGGCCATTTTGTCATGACCTACCTGGGCTATCGACTCCACCTCAAAGACAAACCCATCTAGGCTTTTACAAAGGCTTCGGTGCGGAAGGCTTCGCGCAAGAAAACTTGGTCGAAAGCCTTGAGCATACTGGCGTACTGGGATGGCATAGCCGCAAACGCTGCTTGCTTACGTTTGCAAAGCTCATCGTTGGCGGTAAACGCAATGGCGCACTCACTGTGGGGTAACAACGGAGGTTTGTCGATATTGTAGAAAAAGTTAAGCTTTTCGTCGGCGGCCTTAAAGTGACTCTGGAACTGTTCTTCGGTAATCACCGCATGGTAAACGGTTGGCTTTTTATCGGCTTGTGCAACAGCTAGATCGATCCACCTTGACACCGTAGTGTGATCGGGGTGACCAGTTAATCCATCGGCGCCAAAGGTCAGAATAGTGTCTGGTTGGTACCTGGTTATAAACTCAGCAATACGGGCAGCTCCCTGGCTTACATCGGCACCGATACAACCTCCATCTGGATAATCTAAAACATGGTGGTTGGTAATACCTAGAATATCTAGTGCGGCGTCGAGCTCTTTCTGCCGGATCTCGCCAAGTTGCTCCACAGGCCAGCGCTCGGGATCTTGCGAGCCACCCTCGCCTTTTGTGGCCGTTACGCACACTACGGTTTGGCCGTTCTCTGCAGCTGCTGCTAGCAGGCTGCCAGCACAAAAGGTTTCGTCATCTGGATGGGCACCCACAAACAAAATGGTGCCCAGCTGGGCTACGTCTGCCAAAGAAGTTATTTGCATACCCCTATACTACCCGTCCAACTAACCTGGAGCAACAGGGGTTATTGGGCGAGTTCTTTTTTGAACTTTTCGACCAACTCTACTGGTGCCGGATTAAGACCGTTAAGAAGACCAAGATACAAGGAGGTAAAGTCACCCATCAGTACGGTCCACAAAAGCTGTTGTAGATGAGTCTGCCCCTCCGCCTGCACCACGTGTGGCTCGGGGCGTTTGCCAGATAACAGTTTGGCGCTGAGCTCGAACCGCTTGAGTACTCGGGGGTGCTCAAATGAAGATCGCAGATCGATAACGGCGTATGGTTTTTGGACCGGATGCGAGCTCCAGCCAATGAATTCATTGTGGTTAAACTCGGGTAACTGCCCCATCCAAGCCACATTCTTAGCATTCTCGTTAAAACTAATCTTCCACTTGTAAGCGGCTGGCGCCAAGAATTCCCCCGCATACACTACGATGCTCTTGCCCATCAGCTCTTGAGCTAGTTTTTTAGCTGGGTTCTTGGATGTAGGCACATCAGGTAAGAAATCTTGGATGTGGTTAGTCAGAAAGCCTGCTGCTGCGGCAAGTTCGCGGTCGGTTGTATCGTCTACAAACATATTTGCCTTAGCAAGTAGCTGCACAATAGCTTTTAGGTTATAAAACACCGCGTAGCGGGGCTGCTCGGCTTGAGGTAGCAGAATAAAGTGATAGCCTTTTTCTTTGGCGATCTCTTGCAGTTTGCCACCACTAGCAATAACCACGATATGCGCTTTTTTCTTCTCGGCAGCATTAAGTGCAGATAAGGTTTCTTCGGTGTTTCCCGAGTAGCTACAGGCGATAAACAACGTTTTGTCGTTCACGTATTCGGGAACAGCGTACTGGCGCGATATCTCGAACGGCACCCTGTAGCCAGGCCACAACGCACTCATTAGTGCAGCCAAGGCCGAGCCTCCCATTCCGGCGTATACAATATTGGCAAAAGGTTTGGTGGGTGCCCAGTCGGCAATGGCAAAGTCGTGCAATAACTGCTCCGGCTGCTTGGCGGCGATGCCCAGAGCGTCCTGGGCGTCTTTCTCGTGAATGTATTTTAGGTCGTCGAGCATGTAAGCATTAGTATAAAGCATTTTATGCGGCTAGACGCTTATGTTATAGTGGAGAAAAGCTTATTAATACTATAGTTTCAGGGGGTGGGAATGTTCGACGACAATAATCAAACACTAAACACAAGCACAGTCGCAGCGCCAGCTGTCGACCCAGCAACTGCACCTGCAGTTGATACAGCTGCTCCCGT
>CAZKKJ010000010.1:13636-16666 GCA_964553355.1 uncultured Candidatus Saccharibacteria bacterium
CTCCCGTTGCCGACACCGTCGACCCTGTAGCTACAACCAGCGATGTTCCTACGTTTAGCGCCGCCCCCGTAGACGCTACTCCAACAGCAGATGTTGCCGCTCCTAGCTCCCCTGCTGCCAGCGATGACCTGTTAAGCATTAAGCAAGACGCGCTCCAAAACCTAACCCCCTTACTTAGCCACCTCGACCAAACCCCCGAAGAGAAGTTCCGCACCACTATGATGCTTATCCAGGCCTCTGACGACCAATCTCTTGTCCAGACTGCTTACGCAGCCGCCAAAGAAATCAGCGATGAAAAGGTTCGTGCCCAAGCCATCTTGGACATCGTCAACGAGATCAACTACTTCACTCAGCAAAAACCTGCTGCCAGCTAACGAACACGAATTGACGTATAATACTTAAAGTGTTATTATACTCTTATGATATTTGAGTCTCGTTTGGCTGAAATCGACCGACGCATCGATGAAGATCGCCGGTCTTTAGAGATGGTCAAAGACGTTAGGTTTACCGGTATAGGCGGCTTGGTTTTCAATCCACTCCTTGCTTTAGCCAAAGCCAGGAGAAGTATTGGAATAAAGATAATGGAGAAGGACAAAGAATCGACCATCCGCAGCAAAGACAGACTCGACAGGCTTGATGCCCGACTCGTTGCCAGCCGAACAGCCCAATGGGAACGGCTCCACTATGCTTTAGACAGACTCGATGCTAAGCGTACCGGCAACAACATTACAGTTACGGCAACACCATCAGTAGAAACACCCCCCACCCCTATTGCAGCGGAGCAGCCTGTGGTTGTTGAGCCTATTGATAATCAAGCAGCCGAGCAGATTGCCCACGCGTTGCTCACCCCTCAATCATCCCACGAACAGTAGCTCTATTCTATAGGTCGATGTCTGGTCCAGTGCGGACTAGTGACTCGGAGCTACTGTCTCCGGTAGCTGGTTGAGAGGTTGGTGCAGGAGTTGGGGCTTGCACGGGTGTGTCGGTGTGGTTACTGCCGACATCAGTTGTGTCGGTCTTGCCAGCTTGAGCAGCTTCGTTCTTTTTGCGCTCTTCTTCGGCCTTTTTCTTGCCTTCTGCTACGCGATCTTTGTCAGTTTGCGCAGTGCTGCTAGTCTTATCTTTCTGAGAAAGCTTACGGTAAACCCAAGTTCCGCCAAAGTACAGACCAGCCAGCACTAGGACGGTCACAATCAATGACACAAGACCAACGAGCCATGCCATACCAACGCGCTCGCGGTGCTCGGCCTGGGCATACGCCTGAATTTCTGGCGGTAAATTAGAAGTATCTTTTTTACGACGATTAAACAGCTTCATGGTCTCTCCATCCCTTAAAGTAGGTTTTGAATATGTATACTCTACTACAATATGGACTTTTCAGCAATTATCTAGCTAACCGCTTACGTCTAGCGGTTGTGTATACTTCTACTATGCAATTATTCAAGGTCATAGTTCACGCAGAAGAAAGTAATGCCGAAGCGGTTCGCCAAGCAATTGGCAATGCAGGTGGAGGGAAAAGCGGTAACTACATCCACTGTTCCTTTACACACAAGGGTATTGGCCGCTCTTTGCCTCAAGAAGGAGCCAATCCAACCATTGGTCAAATTGGTACCCTAGAAGCCATTCCAGAAGAGAGCATCGAAGTCATTTGTGGCGATGACGTGTTGTCCGAAGTTATAGCCGCCATTAAGTCGGTTCATAGCTATGACCAGCCGATAATTGAAGTCTACAAACTAGACGAATCCAGCGTCTTCTAGGCTACATCATGCCCATGCCAGGCATGCCGCCGGCAGGAGCGTCTGATTCTTTTTCGGGGATGTCGACAACCAGGGCGCCCATGGTCATGCCGGTTCCAGCAATGGAAACTGCATTTTGGATAGCTTCGCGGGTTACGCGAGCCGGGTCCACCACCCCATTGGCTTTGAGGTCGACTAGCTTGGTTGGGCTGTTAACGTTTATACCCTGCCCTGGCTTGGCTTTTTTAACTTGAGCCAACCACTCGTCGGGGTTGACGCCGGCGTTGCCCATAAGGATACGGAATGGTTGCTCCAAAGCGTTTCGCAGTAGTGTGGCGCCTGCAGTTTCGGAGTCGTGACCTTCGGTCTTAATGTGACCAGCGAGGTTAATGAGCGTCACTCCTCCACCAGCTACGATGCCTTCGTCCAATGCAGCCTTAGTTGCGGCCACGGCGTCGTCTACACGGAACTTCTTTTCTTCTATCTCGGTTTCGGTAGCGCCACCAACCTTGATTACAGCTACTTTACCTTCGAGGCTGGCGCGGCGAGCCTGGCGGTCATCGCGGTCGTAGTCATTGGTAGAATCTTTAATTTGCCCGTTAATCTGAGCAATACGTGCTTTTACGGCCGCAGGTTTGCCGCCACCTTCGATAATGGTGGTCTCGTCTTTAGTTACAATCACCTTGCGGGCAGAGCCTAAAGCATCCAGCTCGACGTCTTCAAAATTCATGCCCTGTTGTTCACTAATAACCTGGCCACCGGTGAGGATGGCAATGTCTTCCAGCCGATCGGCGCGCTTGTCTCCAAAGCTTGGAGCCTTGATAGCTACAGTGTTAAAGACTCCCTTAAGCTTGTTAAGGATCAAGGTGCCCAGAGCTTCACCCTCGACATCTTCGGCAATGATCACTAGATCTTTGCGGCCAGCTTGTGCCAGCTTTTCTAAGATGGGCAGGAATTCCTGAACCGAGCTAATCTTTTTGTCGGTAATAAGGATAGCTGGTTTGTTATACACCGCTTCCATACGTGTAGCGTCGGTGGCCATAAGCGCACTTACAAAGCCGCGGTCGATGGTAAAGCCTTCTACAACTTCGCTTTCTAGGTTAAGACCTTGACCTTCTTCCACAGTCACAACACCGTCTTTGCCGACCTTGTCGACAACATCGGCGATGAGCTTACCAATCTCGGCGTCGCCAGCACTAATGGTGGCAACTTCGGCAACACGGTTCTTTTTGCCCGTAATATCTTCGCCCGATCCGGCAAGTTCCTTAATAACATCTGCGGCGGCGGCTTCTAG
>CAZKKJ010000011.1:0-7362 GCA_964553355.1 uncultured Candidatus Saccharibacteria bacterium
GCGTCTGCAGAGCATAAATCAAAAAGCCCTCTCGCGAGTTACTGATCTATTTTACCGAATAACTACAGAGATGTAAATAGTTAGTGAAGTACAGTCTGTTGTTTTTGGCGCATGAATTCAGTACTCATGTAAGCGGCTGCGTCTAGAGCATTAAGTGGCCATATCTCACTGACAATCTTATCCATTTGCTCGCTCACTCGCTGCCCTACTGGTTTATGAACTAGATCGTCACTGTGACGCAGTAACTCCCTTGCATGTTCAAAGCTATCCCATGTAATTGGCGTGGCGGTTTCGTTGGCAACTAGTACAAGGGGTTGAGGAGAGAATGTATTAAGACGAAAGTATGTTTTGGCGACACCTTTGAGCGCTTGTTTAACGCACGTTCGCCCAGATAAAACGGGGACGACGTTGCAAATATTAGCAGTAGCAATCATGAGTTGTCGCCGGTCTCCATAACTAAGTTGATCTTGTGCTGGCAACGTAGCAGCCACTGCCATTCGAGCTGTCATTGACAGTGACACGTATCCCACGATTCGAGTGGGAGAGATTGCACCTACTGGCGCCCTGTCTGCTAAGAATTCGTTAAATGCTTGAGTAAATTCACTTCGATTTTCTACTGAATGTGAATTAACTGCGCTTTCAAACGCCTCAATAAGCTGCTTCATGCAGTGTAGTATATCAAGTATTGAATGTTACTTTGCGTTTTTAGCAATGATAGCTTCGGCGACATGGCTAGGGACGTCGGCGTAGTGGTCCAGTTCCATGCTTGAGCTGGCGCGACCCTGGGTAGCTGAACGCAAGTTGGTGGTGTAGCCAAACATTTCACCAAGTGGGACAAAAGCGGTGATTTCTTTTACTCCGCTGGCGAGGTCTTCCATAGATTCGATACGTCCACGCTTGCTGTTTAGATCGCCAATGACGTCGCCCATGAACTCTTCGGGGGTCACTACAACTACCTTCATGATTGGTTCCATCAGCACTGGGTTCGCAACCTTTACACCAGCCTGCAAGGCCATAGATCCAGCGATCTTAAAGGCCATTTCGTTGGAGTCCACATCGTGGTAACTACCATCGTAAAGCTCGGCCTTGATATCTACTACTGGGTAGCCGGCAAGTACACCGTTAGCCATAGCTTCTTTGATACCTTCGGAAACAGGCTTGATGTATTCGCTCGGCACGGCTCCACCCTTGATAGAGTTGATGAACTCAAGTCCCTTGCCTGGTTCGTTCTGAGATAGGCGTAGCCATACGTGACCGTACTGACCGCGACCACCGGACTGCTTAACGAACTTACCTTCGATCTCGACGGCATCCTTACGGATCGTTTCGCGGTATGCAACTTGTGGTTGACCAATGTTTGCTTCTACCTGGAACTCGCGCTTCATACGGTCTACTAGGATTTCGAGGTGAAGCTCACCCATACCACTGATGATGGTCTGACCGGTTTCTTCGTCTACCTTAACGCGGAAGGTCGGGTCTTCTTCTGCAAGGCGTTGTAGAGCGGTGCTCATCTTTTCTTGGTCGGCTTTGGTTTTAGGTTCGATAGCGATGCTCACTGGAGGTTCTGGGAAGTCGATACTTTCTAGAACAATTGGGTGCGCTGGATCACAAAGGGTTTGACCTGTAGTGGTGCCCTTAAGGCCTACGATAGCGGCAATGTCGCCGGCTTCTACAGAGTCAACATCTTCGCGCTTGTCTGCTTGCATACGTACCACACGTCCAACGCGTTCTTTTTCGCCGGTTGAGCTGTTAAGGATGTAGCTACCTGACTTTAGAGTACCGGAGTAGACACGGAAGTACGCAAGTTTACCGACGAATGGGTCGGTTGCAATCTTAAACGCGAGACCAGAAAGTGGTTCTTCGGCAGCGGGTTTGCGTTCGATTTCGTCGCCAGTCTTGGGGTTAGTACCCCAGGTGCTTCCTCGTTCGATTGGGCTTGGCAAGAGGTCTACAACAAGGTCGAGAACTTTTTCTACAATCACACCACGGCCGTCTCCACCGGTTACGGCAAAGAAGTTACCAGATAGGATAGCTGCACGGATAGCGATTTTGATTTCTTCTTCCGAAAGGCCTTCTTCGCCGACTTCGAAATATTTTTCGAGGATGGTTTCTTCTTCTGCAACAGCGTTTTCGATAAGGAGGCTACGGGCCTTCATGGCTTTGTCGAGCATGTCGGCAGGGATTTCTTCTTCTACAAGCGCTTTGTCGGTAAAGTCTTTGTAGGTGTAAGCCTTCATAGATACGAGATCTACGATACCGTTTATGTCTTTTTCAAAGCCGATTGGCAGGTGAATTGGAAATGCACGCTTAGACAGTCGAGCATGGATGGTGTCGAGGGATTTGTAGAAGTCGCCACCAGTTTGGTTGATCTTGTTGATAAAACAGATACGAGGCACACCGTACTTGTCGGCCTGACGCCATACGGTCTCGGACTGAGATTCTACACCCATCTTGCCGTCGAACACAACGACAGCGCTGTCCAATACGCGAAGACTGCGCTCTACCTCTACGGTAAAGTCGATGTGACCAGGGGTGTCGATAATGTTGATCTGGTGATCTTTCCAGAAGCAAGAAACAGCAGCAGAAACAATGGTAATACCACGCTCACGCTCTTGAGCCATCCAGTCGGTTGTGGTTTCTCCCTCGTGAACGGCACCAATTTTGTGCTTTAGACCGGTTCGGTACAAAATACCTTCGGTTGTTGTAGTCTTACCAGCGTCAATGTGCGCGATAATTCCGATATTTCTAATGTGCGTGAGTGCGTATTTCTTTGCCATGTTGGTTCCTTCTTATGTGTTTAATGCTTGTGCGCGTAATTCTTGTGCTACTACGTATTCTTCTACTAGTCCATCGGCTTCGACGATTGGACATACCTCACAGTTGGTGTCGGATTGAGCAGGACCAAAGGTGTCTACGCGTGTTTCTCGAATCACCTGAATAGGGGTATCGGTCGCTTTGGAAAGAGTCCCTAGATCATTCGTTAAGCCGTCTCGGAATTTGCGATCTCCGAATGCGCGTATGTTTATAGTGCTACTACATCCAGTGCAGCCAATTTGTGCAGCCATTTCGCAATATTCGAGGTCTTTACGTTTTGGCAATTCGGGAACAACGTTGAAACGAGCGACACTCATAATTAGAATCGTGCGAAGTGAGCGAATGCTCGGTTAGCGTCGGCCATCTTGTGGGTGTCTTCGCGCTTCTTAACAGCTGAACCGGCGCCGTTGTAGGCATCCATGAGTTCGGCAGCAAGGCGGTCGGCCATAGGCATACCGCGGCGAGAACGAGCAGCAGCAACAAACCACATAATAGTTAGGTGGTTCTGGCGCTGACCCTTAACTTCGAAAGGAATTTGGTAGTTAGCACCACCAACACGGCGAGAACGAGTCTCGACATGAGGTTGGATGTTCTTAAGTGCTTGCTCGAAAACGTCGAGTGGGTTGTCTACCTTGAGCTTCTTTGCAGCTTTTTCCATGCCGGTGTATACAATGCGCTCGGCAAGTTGTTTTTTACCGTCCAGCATAATGCGGTTGATGACTTTCTGAACCATAACGCTGTTAAATTGGCGATCTGGTTGAATATCTCGGATAAGTGCTTTAGTTACTTTTCGTGGCATGATTACTTACCATCTTTCTTGGTACCGTACTTAGAACGTCCGCGCTTACGGTCGGCAACACCCTGAAGGTCGAAGCTACCGCGAACGATGTGATAACGAACACCGGGAAGGTCTTTTACACGCCCGCCACGTACTAGCACTACAGCGTGTTCCTGAAGGTTGTGACCTTCTCCGCCAATGTAGGCCCATACTTCATGACCGTTAGAAAGACGAACACGAGCTACCTTACGGAGGGCCGAGTTAGGCTTCTTTGGAGTCTTGGTTGTAACCTTAACGCAAACACCGCGCTTAAATGGCGCAGGCTTTTCGTAGTTACGGGTTTTTAGGTTGTTCACCACGCGCTGAAGGTGTGGAGACTTGGACTTTGACTTGGCAATAGTCCGAGGTTTGCGAACCAATTGATTAATTGTTGGCAATGTAATTGTCCTTATTGGAAGCTACCGTCATGACGTTGTCGCAGAAAGCTATAGACCAGCACGATCTCTAATCTCTCTGTAACGCGTCGACTCGACTTCCGTTAACTTAATATCGAAACTCACCTGCTATTCTAACAGATTGAGTACGCTGATGCAACTGCGTTAGCGCCGCAGGCTGGCCGCGTAGGCTTTTCTTTTTGGGAACATCTGCGAACGATTTGGCTGAGCGGTTTGGTCATGGTTGTATTGCTGTGTGAGAGGGTCTGCTAGCGCCACAGGCTGGCCGCCGAATGGCGGCAACCTGTAGAGCGCCCTCGAGAACAGGAATGCAAGCAGGCCGGCGTCTTAGCCGAGTAGTTCGGCTTCTTCGTGAGAAGCTTCAATAGCATCTTCGTCTACCCAGCCGGTACCCACAGGGATACGACGACCAAGGATGACGTTTTCTTTAAGACCATACAGGTGGTCAACTTTACCACTGGTTGCAGCGGCGATGAGCACACGAGTTGTGTCTTGGAAGGATGCTGCACTTAGGAACGAGTCGGTAGACAGAGATGCCTTGGTGATACCAAGTAGCAACTGACTATACTTAGCAGGTTCCTTGCCATCGGCTACCAGTTGTTCGTTAGCTTCGACTACTGCAAGCTTGCTGACTACGTCACCGGTTACAAAGTCGCTGTCGGCAGCGTCTTCGATCTGGACACGGCTGAACATCTGGCGAACGATGATCTCTAGGTGCTTATCGGCAATATTTTGGCCCTGAGAAGCGAAGATCCTAAGAATTTCGTTCATGATGTAGCGCTGTGTGGACTCAACACCCTTAAGGTCGATGAGCTCGTGCAGGTTGATCGAACCGTTGGTTAGACGATCTCCGGCTACAACAGTATCGCCGTCTTTAACTACAACCGACTTAAAGCTTGGGATTTCGTACTTAACAACGCTTGATTTAGCAGGGGTGATGATGATCTTGGTCTTGCTAGCCTCTGCCTTACCGGCAATTGGCGCGATGAGTGGATCAGCACCTTCGTCGCCAGAAGCAACGACATCACCGATGGCAACATCGCTACCGCTCTTGATCTGAACAGTACGTCCCTTAAGAGGAAGCTCTACCTTGCTGCCTTCGTCGGCAGTAATCTGAACGACAGACTGATTACCATCTTCCCAGACGTTTACGGTACCCGCGATTTCAGCGAGGAAAGCTTGACCCTTTGGTGCACGAACTTCGAAGAGTTCTTCGACACGTGGCAGACCTTGGGTGATGTCATCGGCTGCAGCCGAACCACCACCGTGGTAGGCACGGAGGGTTAGCTGGGTACCAGGCTCACCAATGGACTGGGCGGCGATAACACCAATCGGGTGGTGATCAGCAACCAAGTTACCGGTGGCTGGGTCGACACCGTAAGACTTGCGTCCTACACCACGAACGTTAGTGCTACTGAGGGCACTCATGATACGAACACCATCGATGCTGTCATCTGCCTGGATAGCTTCTGCAGTCTTGACGTCGATCAGCTCACCGCGCTTAACATACTTAGCCACGTTTTCGGCGGCAAAGCGACCAGCTAGTCGAGAGGCATAGTCTACACCAATCTCGGCAGCGTCACTACGGAGGCTTAGGAAGCCTGGGTCGTCGTTATCTTCGTCGATAGTAAAGACATCTTGTGAAACGTCTACAAGGCGGCGAGTAAGGTAACCGGAGTCGGCGGTCTTAAGGGCGGTGTCGATCATAGTCTTACGAGTACCACGGGTAGAGGTAAAGTATTCCAGAGGAGTTAGACCAACCTTATAACCAGACTTAATAGGCAGCTCAATAGCACGACCGGTGGTATCCATGGTAACACCAAGCATAGCTACGGCGTTCTTCACCTGGCCAACGTTACCACGTGCACCAGACACGGCAGCGATGGACATAGAGGTGTCTTCGTTGTTGAACTGTTCGGCCAGTGTTGCCTGTACTTTGGCGTCGACTTTAAGCCAGTTTTCTACAGTTAGGCGGTAGCGTTCGTCGTCGGTAATGAAACCTTGGTCGAACTGGTCGCTAATGTTAGCGGCGTTTACTTCGCCTTCGTCGATCATGACCTGCAAGGTTGGGACTTCACTAAAGTCGTCCATACCGAGTGACAAACCAGATTTGGTTGCATAGAAGAAACCAGCGTCTTTGAGTTCGTCGGCAATAATAGCGGTAGTTTCTTGGCCGTACAGTTGGTAAGCCAAGGCCATAGCTTCGTTGAGCTTCTTCTTGGTCATGGCGTGGTCTTGGAATGGGAAGTCTTCGGGGAACACTTCGTTAAACAGTAGACGACCAAGAGTAGTTGTGCGAACTTCGCCACGGAATGGTATACGAACAGGACTTTGTAGGGTTAACTGACCTGCGTCTCGGGCCATAACACCTTCTTCAAGGCTGGTGTAGCTCTTGAACTTGGTCATATCCACGTTTGGACGAGTGAAGGTTAGGTAGTAACAACCAAGCACGATATCTTGTTCGATGTGTAGGATTGGTGAACCATCGGCCGGCTTAAGAAGGTTTCGGTTAGCGGCCATGATGTCGCGGGCTTCTGCCTGAGCTGCATCACTTAATGGCAAGTGAACAGCCATTTGGTCACCATCGAAGTCGGCATTAAAGCCTTTACATACCAATGGGTGTAGCTGAATAGCTTTACCTTCGATAAGTACTGGCTGGAAAGCCTGGATAGACAAACGGTGAAGAGATGGTGCACGGTTAAGTAGTACGTACTTGCCCTGGATCACTTGATCAAGTCCGTCCCATACTGCGGTCTCCCCTGCTTCGATCATGCGGGTAGCAGAACGAATGTTGTGGGCAAGATCGTTGGTGATCAGGTAGCCGATAACGAATGGCTTAAATAGTTCGAGGGCCATCATCTTTGGTAGACCACATTGGTGGATCTTTAGCTCTGGACCAGCAACAATTACTGAACGACCAGAGTAGTCAACACGCTTACCAAGAAGGTTCTGACGGAAACGACCTTGCTTACCCTTGAGCATGTCGCTCAAAGACTTAAGGCGTCGGCGTTGGCCGGTAGCGGCAACAGCACGGCCACTGCGGGCATTGTTGTTGTCGATCAATGCGTCAACAGCTTCCTGAAGCATACGTTGTTCGTTGCGTCGGATTACTTCGGGGGCATTAAGGTCGATGAGCTTCTTAAGACGGTTGTTGCGGTTAATGACGCGGCGGTATAGGTCGTTAAGGTCACTGGTTGCAAATCGTCCACCAGTTAGCTGTACCATAGGGCGAAGATCTGGAGGGATGACTGGAAGAACGCTGACACAGAGGCTGCCTGGAGCAATTCCAGCGCGGTGCATGCTTTCGAGTAGTCG
>CAZKKJ010000011.1:7462-10057 GCA_964553355.1 uncultured Candidatus Saccharibacteria bacterium
GGCTTCTTTACCAGCGTTAAACTCGGCTTCGCGGTCGGCCAGCATTTGGTCGCGCTTTTCTACGTCCACTGTCTTAATGATGTAGCTTGCAAAATATGCAATGCGCTCTAAGTTCTTGACGGTGAGGCCAAGGACCAATCCCATAGCACTTGGAGTGCCACGGAGGAACCAGATGTGAGCAACAGGGCTTGCGAGGCTGATATGAGCCATGCGTTCACGGCGAACGATACTCTTGGTAACGACTTCGCCATTTTTATCGACAGCAGCTTCGCGGGAGCGAACACCCTTAAACTTGGCGTCATGAGGGCTGATGTCTTTGACGGGTCCAAAGATCCGTTCGCAGAACAAACCATCGCGCTCTGGCTTTTGGGTTCGGTAGTTAATTGTTTCGGGCTTGGTAACTTCGCCATGAGACCATTCGAGGATGTCAGTGGGGCTAGCTACGGCTAGTCGCACAGCATCAAAGTCGGCAATATTAGTTCCTGATGAATAGCGGCGCATTATTTTGCCTCCTTCTGGTCGTCATTATCGTCGTTGGTGTTGTCGTCGGAGTCATCGTCAGATGCACCTACTACAGCTCCGCTCATTACGTCGTCGCTGGTGGCGTCCTGGATGTCCATGATGCTAAATTCGTCGGCTACAGCATCAACGGTTACGTCGATGTCAGAAATACTTGGAGCAGGAACTTCGACGGTTGGCATGTGTGCCCCTTCGTCCTTTATCCTCTCGGCCAAAACATCCTCGGCGTCGATTGCTTTGCCAGAACCTATTAGGTCAACCTTTAGGCTCAGACCCTGGAGTTCCTTAACAAGCACGTTAAAGCTTTCTGGTACCTTTGGACCGACGATTTCGGTTCCCTTGATGATAGATTCGTAAGCCTTACTTCGTCCGTAAACGTCGTCTGACTTAATGGTAAGCATTTCCTGAAGAGTGTTAGAGGCGCCATAAGCTTCGAGGGCCCAGACTTCCATCTCTCCAAATCGCTGACCACCGTTTTGAGCTTTACCACCAAGTGGTTGCTGGGTAACCATAGTGTATGGTCCCGTAGAGCGAGCGTGGATCTTGTCGGCGATCATGTGGTTAAGCTTAATCATGTACATGTTACCAACGGTAGTTCGTTCACTAAAGGCTTCGCCGGTGCGACCGTCGTACAGTTGTTGCTTACCGTCGTCTGGTAGACCAGCTTGGGTGAGGAGCTCACGGATCTTTGGAGTTGAGACACCATCGAAAGAAGGAGTAGCAACTTTTATACCAAGTGCTTTCGCGGCCATACCAAGGTGAGTTTCGAATAGCTGTCCAACGTTCATACGACTTGGCACACCCAATGGGTTGAGTACGATGTCTACAGGAGTACCGTCTGCGGTGAATGGCATGTCCTCGACTGGCAAGATTCGGGCAATAACACCCTTGTTACCGTGACGACCACCAAGTTTGTCTCCAACAGAGATCTTGCGCATTTGCGCTACAAAGATCTGGATCTGCATGATGACACCAGCTTTAAGTTCGTGACCATTTTCGCGGCTAAAGACTTTAACACCCACAACCTTGCCGTGCTTACCGTTGCTCATACGTTGAGAAGTGTCACGGACTTCTTTGGCTTTTTCGCCAAAGATAGCACGAAGCAAGCGTTCTTCGCTACTAAGTTCTTGTTCACCCTTTGGTGTAATCTTACCGACAAGAATGTCGCCAGGATGTACCTCGGCACCGATACGGACAATACCGTCGGCATCTAGGTGGCGAAGAGCTTCTTCGGAAACGTTTGGAATATCTTGGGTTACAACTTCTGGGCCAAGCTTGGTTTCGCGGACTTCGGTCATGTAGTCGACGATGTGGACGCTGGTAAGTGTGTCGTCTTCTACAAGCTTGCGGCTGAGAATGATGGCATCTTCGAAGTTGTAGCCGTTCCATGGCATAAAGGCCACCGTGAGGTCTTTACCAAGTGCCAACTCGCCATCTTTAACCGACATACCTTCGATAAGTACATCGCCAGTCTTAACTTTGTCGCCAGTTTCGACACAAACTTTTTGGTTAATGCTGGTACCTTCGTTAGAACGAATAAAGTGTAGCGGCTCGTATGTTTTGCTAACACTTCCATATTTAACAGTCACAGCTTCGGCACTAGCCTTGGTGACAACACCGTCGGCTTCGGCCAAAACAACCTGACCAGAGTTGCGGGCAACATCGCCTTCCATGCCAGTTCCAACAGTTGGAGACTCAGGCTTGATAAGCGGTACGGCTTGACGTTGCTGGTTGCTACCCATCAATGAACGGTACACATAGTTCTTTTCAATGAATGGAATCAGGGCGGCAGATGAACCGATGATCTGACGACGAGAAGCATCTACGTGAGTTACTTCGTCGGCATCGACTTCGCCGGCAATAAGGTGGCGGCGGGCACTTACACGTTCGCGGGCAAATGTGCCTTTGTCGGTTAGTTCTTCGCCAGCACTTGCGATTACAGCGGTTTCTTCGGCTGCTGCATCCAAGTATTCTACTTTGTTGGTGATCTTGCCGTTTTCTACCTTAAGGTACGGAGTTTCGATAAAACCATATTCGTTAATGCGGGCGTAGCTGGCAAGGTTGAGTACCAAACCG
>CAZKKJ010000011.1:10067-14486 GCA_964553355.1 uncultured Candidatus Saccharibacteria bacterium
CCTTCTGGGGTCTCTACTGCACAGATACGGCCGTAGTGTGTAGCGTGAGCATCACGAACTTCAAAACCGGCACGTTCACGGGATAGGCCACCAGGACCCATAGAGCTAAGACGTCGCTTGTGTGCGAGCTCAGATAGTGGGTTAATCTGGTCCATAAATTGGCTGAGCTGTGAGCTCGCAAAGAACTCACGAACGGCAGCCACAATTGGACGGGCGTTTATGAGCTGTGCTGGAGTAACAGTCTCGATCTCGCTCATGCTCATGCGATCTTTGGTGTTGCGTTCCATGCGGAGCAGACCAATGCGGAATTGTCGTTGCACAAGTTCACCAACCAATTTCACGCGGCGGTTTGCCAAACTGTCGATATCGTCAGCTGGTTCGCCAGTATTGGTTAAGCGAATGATCTCGGCAATGATGGCCTGAAGATCCTCAAGGCGCATAATGCGGTTTTCGGCAGTGTTAGGGATGTCGATCTTTAGACGTTTGTTGATCTTGTAACGACCAACGCGAGAAAAGTCAAAGCGCTTAAAGTTGTAGAACATATTCTCGAGCAAGCTTCGAGCGTTATCTACGGTAGCAAGATCACCTGGGCGAAGTCGGCGATAGACTTCGATAAGGGCGTCATTGGTACCGCGTGCAGGATCTTTGTCTAGGGTAGCTTGAATGTAATCGATTTTACCGTTGTTTACATGGGCAAATGCTTCTTTGATTTGAGCTTCACTCATACCTAGCGCGCGCAGCAAGGTTGTAACAGTGATTTTTCGCTTACGATCAATCTTTACATAGAGAGCACCGTTAGCGGCAGTTTCGAACTCGAGCCATGCACCACGACCAGGAATAACCTTGGCGCCGTACTTACGGGTTGCGCCACTGTTGTCAGCGGTAAAGAAAACACCAGCTGATCGGATTAGCTGGCTTACGACAACGCGTTCTGCGCCGTTAATTACAAAAGTACCGCGGCTGGTCATCCATGGATAATCACCGAGGTAAATCTCTTGTTCCTTAACTTCTCCGGTAACCTTGTTGGTTAGAACCACGGTTGCCTTAAGCGGAGCATCGTAGCTGACGTTGTTTTCGCGAGCTTCGACTTCGGTCATCTTTGGCTCTTCAAAGCGATAGTCTTTGAAGGCAAGAGACAGCTTAGTACCGGTGTAGTCGTCGATAGGACTAACTTCGGCAAGCAGCTCGCCGAGTCCTTCTTTGACTAACCAGTCCCATGATTTGTTCTGGTGATCCACCAAGTTCGGAAGATCAATAGAATCTTTAGTATTAGTATAATAAACCCGTTTGCTACCCTTATGAGCGGTAGTAGCTGTAACGTCTTTCGCCATAGACAAGCATTCTCCTGCAACTAGATGCTTAGTTAATAAATGGGACTTTAAAACCTACAATTCGTAGATTTACTTTGTTTATATTTAGTCTAATCTGTTTTTGCGCGCGAAGATTACCTAAGAGTGGCAGCTGGACTATACATTATTTTGATGCACAGCAGTGCCCACTTACTCTACTTCTTAACACCTAGTTTGCCGGATATATAACCTATTGTCAAGTACTTAGGCTGGTAGATCTTCGAGTACATAGATTTGCACTGGATAATCTTTAACTACATCAAGTGTTTCGTCTGCCTCGGGGGCTACCATGACCCCGGGTTGACCAAAGGGGATAAGAAGTTCGGCTAGCTCAATGTTTTCAGGATCGGATACGGCGACTTGGCTGAAAATGGTTGGTTGTGGCCGATTCTTTAGCGCTTTCCTGACCAGTTCCACATCGTCAGGTGTATAGGTTCTAATAATTGGATCTTGACTGTCCCTTGGAGTGGGTCGGCCCAAAACCATAGAAGCATCTCTATTGGTTTGAGCGGACCTGAGCGACCTTGCTTTTTCAATAATCTCTTCGGCCACATCGCGTCTAAAACACTTATCACCTACCGTGGTCCAAAAATCGACTTCTAATCCCGAGACAGTTGGATTGCCACTTACGCCTTCAACACCCACATTTTCTATAATTGTGGCGTTGCCCACTGCCGAGCGTCCATAGTGCAGTGAAAATGCATGAAAGTCGGGTGTTTTACGTAAGCGTAGTACATTTCCGAGTGCTCGCATGTAACCCTGCCCATAGCGGCGGAATTACCCTTTATGAGTTTCTTCCAAGTCGGGATTATTTTTGTACTGACGGTCTAGGCTATATGCGATTATTGGGGATTTAGCATAGCAGTATGGTTGGACTTCTTGTAATAACATGGTGTTACTCTACCGCAACGTCATGAAGAATGCTACTTAAGGTTAGTAATGACTTTGTCGACAATACCGTAATCTACGGCTTCTTTGGCGCTGAGCCATTTGTCTCGTTCCATGTCGTCGTGAATCTTTGCAAGCTTTTGACCGGTGTTCTTGGACATAATCTCGTGCAATAACTTCTTTAGGCGGAGGCCTTCGCGCAGGTCGATCTCTTGGTCGGTAATTTTTCCACGTGTACCACTACTTGGTTGGTGGATCATGACCGTTGCATTTGGAAGGATTGCGCGCTTGCCTTTAGTGCCAGAGCTCAGTAAGAAGGCGGCTGCAGAAGCTTGGATGCCAATGCCAACAGTTTGGATGTCGTTGCTGATGTACTGCATGGTGTCGTAGATTGCCAGGGCGTCGTATACACTGCCGCCTGGGCTGTTAATGAAAAACTGAATATCCTTTTTTGGATCTTCGGCATGGAGGAATAATAGCTGAGCTACGATGACGTTTGCAGTGTGTTCGTTAACACCATCTCCTAAAAAGATGATGCGATCTTTGAGAAGGCGGCTGTATATGTCATAGGCCCGCTCGACACGGCCATCGTTTTCGATAACGGTTGGTACAAGAGTTGAATAGCTAGTTGGATTGCTCATACCAATTAGTATAAGTCAAAATTAGCACTCGTCAAGTGCGAGTGCTAATTTGGTTTACTCTGTCGCTATAACCATAGAGGTTCCACCGGTAGTCAAGCAGCATACTTTGGTGTACGCTCCAATCACTTCCAGATAAGCCTTCTAAAAGTGTTTCTGTTGCAGATTTGCCTAAGAGGTGCTCTCTTTCAGAAATAGTTACTGTTTTTTCGAGTTCAGCAACTGTAACACTTAAGTCATATTGTGTTTCCGGTTCGACGGAGTCTTTGAGCTTAGCTCGAAAAATGTCGAGTGCAGGCTCAAATTCGCGGGGTTCTAAAACTGAGCCACCTTGCTCGTGGGTACTTGGTCTCATATTCCTTCTATTTCTTTGTAGCGTAGTCAACTAGTTTGGCAACGATTTTCTCGCTGCGGATGCGTGCGGCGATGTCTTGTCGGCCCTCTGGCTTATCTAGTTCTGCTTGCATCGCTGGGTCGGCGTACTGTCCTTTAAGAAGTGCAATGCGGACTTCGAGTTCTTCGGGGGTGACTTCGATCTTTTCTTTGTCGCCGATAGCTCCGATGACAACGCCTATCTTAACCTGATCTTCGGCATCTTTGCGATTGCGCTTGCGATGCTCTTCTTCAGTTACACCTTCACCCTTTAGGTGATCTTCCCATGTCTGGCCACGGTACATAAGGTTTTGCTTTTCGTCTTGTTCTAATCGCAGTACTTGGTCGTCGATAACAGTAGCAGGAATTGCAAACGTAGTTTTATCGGCAATTTCTCGTAGGAGCTCCGTTTCGAAAGCACGATCTGCTTCGTTGGTCTTTTCTTTTAGGAGTTGCTTCTTAATGTCTTCTTTGAGGGCAACAAGTGTTTTGATTTGTCCGTTAGTGGCTTGTTCGGCAAAGGCATCATCAAGCTTAGGAGCTACAAGTTCGTTAACTTCCTTGGCGGTAATAGTAAAGGTTACCTTCTTGTTCTGTAGGGCAGCTACACCGTAATCTTTAGGGAATGGTATGGTAAAGGTTTTTTCTTCGCCCTTTTTGATGCCGATAACCGCTGGCTCGAAACCGGGGATAAAAGTATTGCTACCGAGTGCTAGTGGATAATCTTTACCGTCGGCACCGTTAACGGCTTTGCCTTTGTCGTCTACACCCTTAAAGTCCAAGATCACTTCGTCGCCGTCTTTTGCAGCCCGACTTACGGGATTTTTAGTTGCTAAGCGGAGTTTAAGTGATTCAAGTACTTCGCTAACCTGAGCAGCATCAACTTTTGCAGGCGTCTTGGTTTTTTTGATTTTGGTGTAATCAGGTAGTTTTACCTCGCCCAGAACATCTACAGACACTTCAAACTCAAAAGTGTCGAATGGTATAAACTTTTTTAGGTCTACTTGTGGTTGGCCAACAACTCGTAGGTTTTCCTTAACAACGGCTTGATTGTAATAGTGGTTAAGTACTTGGTCCATGAACTCAGCCTGGAGGGTTTGTTGGTCGAGGTTTTTCTCGATAACATCTGCAGGGGCTTTACCTGGACGGAACCCAGCAACTTTAACTGTTTC
>CAZKKJ010000011.1:14586-15804 GCA_964553355.1 uncultured Candidatus Saccharibacteria bacterium
CCCTCTTCAAGCTCTTTTTCGCCAATGAATAGCGCGTAGCGAATATCTTTTTTGAGGGCGCTCTTAAGCTTTGCACTCATCTTACGGTCGGTTGCATCCACGGCAATGGTAAGGTCTTCGGCACGAAGTGTGGCCAACAGTCGTTGAGCCTGTGCATAGACGTCACCAATGAGGATGGCATACACCTCGGTTTCGGGGTTTAATTTGGGAAGTAGGTCGTGTGATTGTAAGAAGTTAATCATGGTCACGTCGCCCCAGCCAAACCCAACAGTTGGAACAGGGTCTACGCCAAACAATCCAACCAGACCGTTATAGCGGCCGCCGCCCATCATGGCTCGGTTGTTTTCGGGGTCAGTGTCACTAACCTCTAACACTATGCCAGTATAGTAGTCGAATCCTCGCATAACGCTGATGTCGAACTTGGCATTAGCTATGCCAGCTTGCTCGAGCATGTCTAGTAGGTTGCTGAGTTCGGTAGCTGCGGGAGAGTTTTGCACTTGTTCGGGCAAGTCACCAATCTTTTTTGCATCCAATATCTCGAGCAGTTTTTCGCTGGTGCCGTTTTGCTTTTGAGTGGGCTTAAGCATTGCATCGGCATCTGCCACAAACTGGGCCCTTGGCATTTTGTGCATGCGGTCAATCAGCTTAGAAAGAGTGTGAGACTGTACGCCATCTAGGCCGAGGTAATTGGTCATGATGAAATCCATGAGTTGCCGGCTGTTTATCTGAATGCTGTACATTGCTGGGCGAGCACCAAACTGCTTCATGATAGCGTCGACAATCAGGATCATCTCGTGCTCGGCTTCCAGCCCATCTATACCAAAGGCATCAACATTGAGTTGCCAGTGCTCGCGCAAGCGTCCTCGTTGTGTTCGTTCGTAGCGCCACAGGTTGGGAACGCTGTACCATCGTACCGGGTATGCAAGTTCTTGGCGTCGAGCGGCGACCATGCGGCTAACACTAGGTGTCATCTCTGGTCGAATAACAACCTCGCGACCACCACGATCTGTAAATAGATAGGTTTGTTCGCTTACGATCTCTTCGCCAGACTTGGCTTTGTAAAGTTCCAGACTTTCTAGCATTGGGGCATTGTAGTTTTCGTAACCAAAGCGCTCCAGAACCTTGCTCCAGGTGCGGAATATGTAGTTTTGTAACCGCTGATCTTCTGGATAGAAATCGCGGGCTCCTTTGTAGGGTTGTGTCGAAAGTGGTTGCTTT
>CAZKKJ010000012.1:0-13296 GCA_964553355.1 uncultured Candidatus Saccharibacteria bacterium
GCCCTGGTAGCTCAGCTGGATAGAGCAGGAGACTTCTAAGCTCAAGGTCATAGGTTCGAATCCTATCCGGGGCACCACTTATTTTATGAAACCAATCGCAAAAACACTTCTTTTTGATGACGACAGCCGAGTCCTTGTACTAACCAGGAGTAGTTCGCACCCTAAGTTTGGTTTGCATTTTGACTTTCCTGGCGGAGAAGTAGAACAGGGCGAAGAAATCACGCAAGCCGCCAGCCGTGAAATTTCCGAGGAATGCGGCCTACGCATCAAGCCTAAACAACTGCGTATTGTGTTCCGTAAGAAACTCCCAAAGCGTGAACACTTTGTTTTAGAGGGCTCTATCGTCGGCAAACAACCTCTTGTAACCATCAGCTGGGAGCATGGTAGCTACCAATGGATGACAATTAACACGTTACTCGACACACCATGTCCCAGCGGTGTGGATGACTACTATTTAACAGTTTTGGAATATTTAAAGCAGCGCTAGCTTATCACAATTTACTTCTTGGGACGGAGTGGCTTATCGACCCGTTGCAGGTGGCGAATAACTCGCTCAGCAACTTTGACGTCTCGACGAAGATCAGTCGGATACTGTTTGAGTTGGCGACGTGACAATTTATTGACAGAGGTTGGAAAAGTTGACCGCCACCGCAATGACTCAAGGGCATCGGCAGCAGGATTATCACTAAACGGTAAGCGGCCATCCTTTGGCAATGGTCGCCGGTAGTCACCTGTACCCTGATGAGATTGCGCAAAATTGTACCCACTGTGTGCCCAAATTAATCCCTGATCGGATCGAGTCGCCAGTGCCAGGCGTGCATACAGCCTTCCAGAGCGGACCTTGGTGTTGTGCAGGACCCGGCTTATACGACGGCGTTGCCCTATTACAACGGCAGCGCCCGCAATAGCTGCAGTTCCTTTAACAGGACCACTGAAGTCCGGAGGAGACGAAGGTTTTACGGGTTCGAGCCGAACATTAGCAAAGTCTTCTGTAAAAAACTTGGCAACTTTTGGATCTTTACTCGGGGGTGTTGGATCATGAATATCCCCATCTTTGTCAACCGTCCACATATGCGCCTCGCGGGTACCCAGATAAAATCGGTTGTTCTTTTCCTGCTCGGGAGTGTTGGAGTTAAGGTAGCCAACTGTCGGCGAAACGGTGTAGGGGTTGGTGAGGGTTAATAGTATCGAAGCCGTGTCGCACTTAACCCGTTCGGTTGCAAGAACTCCAACAACAAAATTGTATAGATTAGAAAGTATTGTAGCGTCCTCGATCGGCGCAAGATCATAGGTAAAGTTTTGCCGTATCCAAGCCTCACTCTCTTGTAGGCGAAGTTCTTTTTTATCAGAAAGAGACACGCCCGTAGAATTTTTCCAGGCTTCTGTTATTTCGTTATTAGAGATATCGTTTTGTATTACATCCGTAATCTTCTTTGGCACCGCTGCGTCGTTATCGGGAACAAGGTAATAACTAGTTAGATTAGCTTGTTGACCCGGTAATGGTTCGACCAAAATATGTTGCTGGCCAGTAGAGTCCGCCAGCATAAACGACTGACGAACGCCCGTAGCTTCTACTCCGGCGATACGAGTACCTGTTAGCACAGGGACATCAAACCTAATATAGCTACCTTGAGGATCAATATGCGGATAGTTTGCAGGGATATTTTCTGCGCTATATAAAAAATCTCCCGCCACGCCTTTCCTGACTTGGTCAAAACTATTCTTACCTGCTGTGACTCGTAACGAAGGATCGGTGCTACCTGGTTTTTCTGAATCTTCCAACTTTACAATCTGTGCCCGCGGAATACTTGGGTCGTCAGGGAAGCCACCATACGCCAAGAGCTTGCCTGCACCATCATTACCAACCCCCGTATTCACATCCTGTGACCAGTAGCCTTCGCTACTCATACCAGCCGTAGGTTCAATCTGCCAGACAGGCTGGTTACTACCCCGTCCCTCTACGGACATGGTTACCTCCCCTGACAGGTCGGCTGTAACCGAAGAGTCTCCGTCAGAATCAATGGTAATGTGCTGTTCGGGTTTAATAGAATGAGTCACATTATCCCAGAGACTCTCTAGTGGATCATACGCATAATCATCTACTAGATGTCTTGTTTTATCCCAGGTAAGTGCAGTGTAGCGTTCTGCGGTGCTCGGACGATCATTTATGGCAGTTTGCCCATCGTTGGCCCTGTTGAGTACATCAGCAGTATACTTATTGGTTTCTTTTATGGTAATGGGTACCGCAAGACAGCCTATCATCAATGCCGCCTTTAAAAGATCACTGGGTGCCAAAAGTTTTTCCCTAGAGATCTCGGCAGTTTTTCGTTCGGATCTCTTTGGTGCTAAGTACTTTGCTAGAAAACGAGCCTGCAGCCCATGTTCGGCACTATTATTTTCTGCAGCATTCTGGCCGGTGCTCTGGATTGCCGACCACACTGGTAGTCGCAGTACGCCATTAAGGTGCATCCAACCAACGAGCTCGCAGAGCTGAACAAGCTGATTTGCAGGTAAACTATCTACGCGAGTTATGAGTGACTGCAGTTGTTCAACAGTAATGTTATGCTCCGCGAGCAAATCAGTGGTCTCGGAGCTCACTGACTGGCCTGGTTTGCGCCAGTTGACTAATGTCTGCCCAGTACCCTTATCTGCCAAAAGTACTGGTGCAAGATAATGTTTCTGGCGATGTACTCTTCCTTGCCCTGGCGTTAGCTCAACCTTCTCGGTTACTACATTGTCGAGCCGACGCTCGATAGATCGTGTAAACACGTCTGACATTGCTTGTACCGATACCTGTTCGTCAATGTTCGGATCGGCTTGAAGTTTATCGTAGACCTCTACGGCCGGGTGATGTGGCATGACCCGCCTCAGCCATTCAACGACAGTTGGCAATGTATTGTATTGTTCGCTTTCGATAATTTGTTCGGTTAATTTCTTCAGCTCATCTGGCGTCACCGACACAACCTTTGCGTGCGTTTTGGTACGTAGGTCGTAACTATTTGTCACCGATCGACGACCAGGTAATTTACCTAAGCTATTGAGCCAGCTGGGCTCATTGACGCAACGCTCTGCAAGTTCTTCGTCCAAATAGGTACTTACTAAACTACGCGGCAGAGTAATCCACATCGCCCCTGCTTCTTTTGCTGCTTGTTCTGTGTTCGCCAGAGTGTCCACTAATTCACCTACCGGCAACGCTTTGCCTGTATCGTACAAACGAACGTCAAGTTCATAGCTGCCTGTTTTGGTTTTTCTACGGAAAAGCTCTATCGGTACAGTGGTCTGTTCTTGAACAGCCTCGATCCGATTAATCTCTTGCTGATACTGTTTTCTGGGAAGGCGTCTTTTTGCCGAATCTATAAGAGTAGGGGCTGATCCACCCGCTACCCATGCCACCAAAGCAGCCAAAGGACTAGGGCTCAGCGAGTATGCCGCTGTCGATACAACCGCCAGGGTGCCACAATATACACTTCTTGAGATGTCGGGAAATTGACGTAAGTTTCTAAGGCGATCTAATACATCACCTTGGTGGAGTGTATCTATTGCCGCCTGCGCTAAAGGAGTAATTTGGGGCACGTCTTCTAGCTGTAGCGTTTCTTCGGTCGCAGTTTTAGGGACCTCCAAGACATCTCGAGCTTGCTCGTAGGTTTCAGGGTATTCTAAATGCGCTAGTGTTCGTTCCATTAAAAATCCTCGGCCGCTGCGAAAGCAAACCGAGGATAAGATGTCAATGCTTATGCCGTGGGTTCGCTATTAGCTCGATTCATCCTAAGCGACCAAAATTACTGGATGAATGTCAACGCCGACAAAACACTACCCAAGAAGGGAAGATATGCATATTTTAACACATTTTTATATACTTGGTCAACTTCACTAGGCTAACGATTTAACCGTTAGCTTGTATGAGTTCTTGAACTTGCTTGTTATAAAACACCGAGCTTATGTTGCGGTCAAGAAACTTGCCCAGAACATTTCGGCCGGTGGTCGTTAAATAGTACTGCTTCAAATCTGGCCCTTTTCGGCCAGCTCGCATTGTGAAATCGATCATTTGCCCATCCTTAAACCGCCTTAAAGCACGGTACATGCTTTGGTCATCAGCAGCCATCGCATCGCCGCTGATAGTCACAATAAACTGCTTGATCTCGGCCATATGCTTGGGGGCATCTTTTAAGGCCAATAAAATCCAAAGGGTAAGTTGACTCTTTTTGTAGACGTCTTCCCAACCATTCAGTAAGGTGCGTTCAAATGTATCTGATTCACTCATACTATACCGTTAGTATAGTACTTACGGTATAGTACTGTCAATATCTTTAATTACTTTTCCTAAACGGATCTCTTCCCGGAACAAAATCTACAATAATTTCGGATTGGCCAGTTTGTTGCAAACCATTTATCTTACGAACTACTCCTGGAGTAAAGTATTGCCAGCGCCCTATTGGGCCGTCCTCTGTCTTAATCCCTGGCAACCGGTCATTACTTGCGGCTCTCAGAAAATAGTTGTCATATCCAATAATAAGTCCTCTGATTCCAAGCATTCCCGCAACAACTGATTTAGTGGAATGTATGTAGTGCTCTACCGATTCATACCTGGTGATGTCACTTTCTTGGCTTCGTATTGTCCCTCGAGCTATCTTGTAACCCGGTATATTGCCTGCCAACGTGAAAACCAATCTGCCAACATCAGGTCGCACCAGTAACCTTTTAGTGTCACTTTCTTGAGTATGGTAGTGAGTATGATAATTAGCCGCAGGATGGTTTCGCGCTGCAAGCTGTTGCATATACCTACTAAAATTTGTTGAATCCGTGATACATTTTACCGATACGGTTGAGATATCTGACTTAACAACGTATCCATCGAACGACTCCAGGATAGCTTCTACAATATCAGTCTGTGTTGAACAATCATGTTGTGGTGTAGCACCACCTTCAGTCGAAAGTGGTATTGGCAATATGTACACGCCACCAACACCATCCTGCTCCCAAAGACTTGCATCTTTGAGCACCTGCTGCAGACGTGCCGACTTATTAAAACCTGGCTCGACTACAGCCCCAGGTTCAAACTCGTATGTATCCACTTGAGTTTTTGTCATAAGATTATTCTACAATCATTAGGCTTATTGGGCAAAGTCTGCCGTCCTGACGTTGTCAGAAATGCATTTAACAGATATAATACCTCGGTCGTGGTGCCTGTAGCATAGTGGCCTAATGCGTCTGGTTGTGGTTCAGAAGATCGTGGGTTCGACTCCCATCAGGCACCCCAGATAGAAATTTAAGACACCCCCAAGGGTGTCTTCTTATTTGTTTAGCTTTCGGCAAAAAGAGTTTCGTATATTTCGGTAAAGGTTTCGTGCTCATAAAAGCTCGATGTGTAGTGGGCACGCAGAATCTTTTGTTTTGGGCCGCGGCTTATCAAAAACCAGGCTGGTACCATAAAAGTGTCGCCATCAATGGTGCCTTGCTTAAAGCCTTCTTTTCGAACGGAGTGCACCCAGTGTGGAATCTGGGCAAAACTCTTAAAGGTGGCCATTTTAGAGGCCCTCACACCGTATTGCTCGTACACCAGCTTGTCTGGATCGGCAATTATAGGGAAGGGCGGAGTAAGGGCGTGGCGGCCATAGATATTCTCTGTTATGTTTTCTGCTGAGGACTGGACAAAGACCATCACCTCGCACCCCTGCTCTTGTAACAACTTGTATTCAACGCTTAGTCGATGGATGGCTAGATTACACCATGGGCAGCCCGAATAGCGCATAAAGGCAATCAACAACGGCTTCTTTTGGAAGTCTTTGAGCCGATGCTTTTGGCCAAGTACATCAGTAGCCGTAAAATCCGGCGCCAGGGTACCAGGTTGTATATGCTTGGCCATTGCAGTCAGTATACGCCCTTCAGCATTTCTTCATACAAACTCTGTACTGTAGATCTTGTTGGCTGCAGGTCGAAGGAAGCATCATACAAGACAGTACCGTAGTACTGGATGCCCGACCGGGACAATAATCATTAGGTAAACGGGAGGATCATTATTACACAACGAATCAAACAAACTCTGCTGGTCGGAGGAGCGATAGCTACCGTAGGCCTGGCCGGGCTCGGGACATTAGGTGTTGCAAGTGCCGCAACCAACGGCACGAGCGACCCACAATCGTCCATCATCGATAAACTGGTAAGCAAATTTAACCTCAACAAAGACGACGTACAGAAAGTCTTTGACGAAGAGCGTACTGCGCACCAAGCGGAACGTGAAGCTCACGTTAAGGCAAAGCTTGATCAACTGGTCAAAGATGGCACCATTACGCAGGCTCAGGAAGACAAACTAATCGCCAAAGCTAAAGAGCTGCAAGCTACCCGAGAAGCAAATCGCGATAGCTTTAAGGATAAAACCGAAGCCGAGCGAAAAGAAGCTATGAAGGCCGAGCGCGAGAGCCTTAAACAATGGCTCAGCGACAATGGCCTTGCCGAAGAGTATGCGCGCTACCTCCACGGCGGTGGACATGGCCGCGGTCCTGGCGGACCGGATGGCCCCAGACACTTTTCGGAAGATCCGACCACATTGGATAGCAACTAATACATAAGGAGACTAAGAGGCCGCCGGCACCAGGGATCACCCCAGGTGCCGGTGTTTTGTATTTGTAGTCTCTAGCGTATACTTGAGTTAGAAATTAAGCGAGGGAGCAATTATGGGATTATTGGATTCAATAAAAGGTTTATTCGGTCATGGAAAAGATGCCATCGATGTAAATGGTGACGGTCAGGTTAACGCCGCAGACCTTGGCGAGGTCGCAAGCAACGTTCAAGATGCAGCCAGCAATGTGGCCGCCTCGGCGAGCGACGTGGCAGATGTAAATAACGACGGTCAAGTCAACACCACCGACGCTAGCGCTGTAGTCGACAAACTCAAAGACCAACTACCCAAATAACAACCCTCAAGCGATCTGCTTGGTGGAACACCGCTCGAAGAAGCGTTTGGCCTCGAACTATTTCAAACACACTAGATCGATCATTTCCTCTGTTATAATGATTGTAAAAGGAGACCGTCTGTGTTGAAGTCATTGCTGAAATTGCTGCGAAATATTGGAAAGTTTTTTAAAGTTTACAAACAATTTGGGTTTGTACTGCTTAGTTTTATTACAGCAGGGATTACCAGACTGTTCGGAGCCACCGACGCTGCACACATTATCTTAGCGGTCAGTGCAAGCATAAATCTTATACCGTTGCTTTGGGGAATGTTCCAAGACTTCCGAGTCGGCACGTATGGAATTGATATTTTGGCAGCAATGGCCATTATTAGCTCTATCCTCTTTGGAGAGTACTGGGCCGGAATGGTTATTGTTCTCATGCTCACCGGCGGAGAAGCTCTCGAAGACCACGCTGATCACCGAGCACGCGCAGAACTGACTGCCCTGCTCGACCGAGCCCCAGCAATTGCGCACATACTAAAAGGCCGCAAAGAAATTGACGTAAAAGCGAGCACTGTTTTGGTCGGCGACAAGCTAATAATTAAAGCCGGCGAAACCGTACCGGTAGATGCCGTAGTCCTAGAAGGCAGCTCGGACTTTGACGAATCCAGCCTGACGGGCGAAAGCTTACCCGTGCAGAAAACTGTCGGCCAGAATATCATGAGTGGCTCCGTAAATAGCGCTGGCGTAGTTACTGTTAAGGCTCTAGCTACAGCGGCAGACAGTCAGTACAGTCAGATTGTTGCGCTCGTTCAAGGTGCCCAACAAAGTAGGGCTCCGTTTGTGCGCATGGCCGACTTATTTGCAGTACCCTTTACCCTGCTGTCCTTAACGATTGCCTTAGGGGCTTGGGCTATAAGTGGCGAAAGCATTCGCTTCTTACAAGTGTTGGTTGTGGCTACCCCATGCCCGCTCATACTAGCAGCTCCAATCGCCATTATTTCTGGAATGAGCCGAGCTACCAAGCATGGCATCATAATTAAAAACGGTGCTGCCCTGGAACAATTAGCTGCCGTACGGACCATGGCATTCGACAAGACCGGCACATTAACTCGTGGCCTACCTGTAGTCCAAAAAGTAACCAGCTACAACGGATTTAGCCAGACGGATGTACTACACTTTGCAGCAAGCGTCGAGCAAGGCTCGAGCCACATCCTGGCAAGTGCCATTTTAACCGCAGCAAAAGAGGATAACGTTCGACTTTCCAAAGCTAAGCACATCCAAGAAGTTGCCGGTCTAGGTTTGCAATCCACCATCGACAGTAAGCGCGTACTTGTAGGCCGCCTAAGCTTGCTTAAACAAGAAGGCGTACCTGTGCCAGCCAGCCTGGGAGTCAAGAAAATTCAAAGTACCGCTGCGTATGTAGCAGTAAGCGGTAAGCTAGCCGGTATTATCTTGTTCGAGGATGAGCTTCGGCCCGAAGCCAAGTCTACGCTCGATCGACTTAAAAAACTTGGCCTCAAGCACATGATGATGATTACAGGCGACAACAAAGCTACGGCAAGCAGTATTGCGAAACAGCTAGGTCTTACCGACATCACTGCCGATGCCCTGCCATCTGATAAGCTATTAGCTCTAGAGTCCATACAGCACCGCCCAGTGGGCTTTGTGGGTGATGGTGTCAACGACGCGCCGGTACTGACTGCTTCGGATGTAGGCGTAGCCCTAGGGGCACGTGGATCTACGGCCGCCAGCGAATCAGCAGACATTGTAATCATGCATAACGATCTAGGGCGTGTTGTAACCGCAATGGCCATAGCCAAACACACCCTCAGTATTGCCCGACAAGCCATCTTAATCGGCATCTTCCTGAGTATCATCCTCATGTTTATCTTTGCTACTGGCAAGTTCCCGCCAATCTACGGTGCACTCGTTCAAGAGCTGGTAGACATTGTAGTTATCGTCTATGCCCTTCGCGCGCACACTGGTGGCGGTCGCAAATTAGCTAAGGCCTAAGGTCTTTAGAGACTTATAGTAGGGCGTTAGCAATAACAGCTACAAAGACCGGTATCATAATGTTATCGGTTCCCCGAATGCCAACGTTTTCTACCAAAGCTAAAAAGATCGGCATACTAAACATAACCGGCCAGATAATTTCGGATGGATGATAGTAGTTGAATAACGCGAATAAGCCCAATGAGGTCAGCACAAAGACTCCTGTGCCTACTAAGCTCTTGGTGCTACCCAGCACTTTGTACTGGGTACTCTTTCCAAAATAGGTACCTAACAGTCCCGCAAGCCCATCTGCTACGCTCATGTGTAGTACGGCGATGGCAAAGACCCATGGCTCGCGCGAGATAACGGCTGTTAATCCTAACCCGATGGCATAAAAGATGTCTCCCCAGGTCTTGCGCTTGATGTCGTTAATCGCATGGAATATCTGGTACTTGTGTGAGATAGCTACACCAATCAACATAGCCAAACTAAGCAGCTCAATTTCTCGAAAGCTTAAAAAGTACAACCAGTACGCTACATAGCTACCGATAATGATGTGGAGCATTTTGCGTGCTGCCTCACCTCGGAGCAAGCGGGTGCGCCATAGTATCTCGGACAAAACTAACAGCATCGCTATGGGCACAGTGGCCACCGCAAGTTCAAACATAAACATATTGTACACCTAGCTATGACTGTGTGTGTGCGGATTCTAAAAGTAAATTAGCTATTTGCTCTGGCCAACTGCGTTGGTGTTGAAGTTAACGCCAGCAGTATATACGTTCCACAGCGCTTCTTGGGCGGCAGATAGCTTAACAGCTTTGTCAACAAAGGACTTAACAATTGCTTCCTTTATGCTTACACTCTGGCCAACATTGAGAAGCGGCGAGTGGGCATCTTGAGTCAGCCATGTTTCGGCAGCGATAACTCGAGCGTTACTAAGCTTAACTTTGTTTTTGATACTGTAGGTCTGAACGGCTTTACGGGCGAGCTTGCTATAAGAATCACCTGGCTGAGCAACATACCGATACACAACTTCTTTCTTGGCAGTGGTTGAGGCCACCTTGCCATGGTCTTCGCTGTCATGAGCACGTACAGTAACTGGTGCTAGTGCAGCTACACTTAAAAGCGTAGACAGTGCGTAGACGGCTGACAAGATTACGGATGTTAATTTCTTCATGGTTACCCTCTCTTATCTTCCCGCGGGAAGCCCACCAACATTACGTTAATACTTATATTCTACACCACGTTTTGGAAAGCACTAACGCTTTATGTCGTAATATTTACTCTACATCGTTGTGTTGCCTTTTAGTAGTAGTTTTAGCAGCAGCCAAATATTCATCTTCCATCTTTAAACTTCTTCCTACAGCTCTAAAAATAGAAGGTAAACGCCTAAGGGTCCGAAGCTTTCCACCATTCTCGATAAGTTTTTTATCACTATAGATTTTTCTTCTACCATAGCCATTGATATCTCGAGCCATACTCCATAATCGCCCCCTTGTTTCGGGGTCCAGATTTGATACAGTTCTCAGGACGGCAGAAGCAGACGACATAAAACGACTTTTTGAACGAGAATGTACTGTTGCTGCATCAATCGCAATTGCTGCTAATATAGTGTCTCTGTGTTCTGATTCAAGATCATCGAACAATGGAATCAAATTGTAGCGCATCATCTTTGCGACTACTCTAGCTACATCATCATCGTCATAATCTCCAACAAATACCCTATCGACTTTAGCACCAAGCGCCCGTGCCGCCACACTTAACTCCCTGTGCGCTGCTCCATAGAGTATGGCTAACTGCTTAGGCTTGCTGTCCTTGCCTATGCGGTGAGCAGCTATAGAGATCTGTCTTAGCGCTAAGTCTTCACGGACAACAGAATATCCAGTTTCATATGCAAGGAAATCTCGTGCATACTCTTCGCCATCTAGTAGTCTATGCCCAAACGCCTTGCCTATTATCTCCTCCTCTACGTCGGTATATTCTGCGTAATCGTCTACCAGGAAAATTCGCGGCTTCTTTGGAAGACCCTTAATCATTTCAACTTTTCTTCGCCCAAGCTCATCATACCAATCAACATATTTTTTCTCTTGTTCTGTTGCGATCCCCTGAACAATATGGTTTGCAGCTTTCTCATATCTTTTACCTGCTTGGCGTGACTCAAGGCCTTCTTGCGGAGCTATCCCTACCATCTCAAAGGTAACGGCGTCCGCTTGCTCCAGGTGTGGGGCTACATTGGGTATGTTATCGACGGTGTGGGCCCAATAGACAAACTTAAGATGTACATTTGATGGGAATGTAAGTCGTTCGTTTTGTCGAACAATATCAAGTTCGTGCGCGGCACTCATTAGGAATGTATAATGACATATTTATTTTCTTTTGTCTATGTCGTGAAAATTGTTGATTTTTAGATGGGGTGAAAGGACAGCTGCACGTTAATCTGTGCGCCGAGTAGACTCGGGCAACAGACTAACGACCAAACCGTTCGACCTACAATCTTTGCTTCGCAAATCTTGGGTCGAAGCTAAAGCCTTACGCCAATAAATGAAAAAAGACCGACATAAGTCGATCTATTTTCATTGGTCGGGGTGAAAGGACTCAAACCTTCGACCTCTCGGTCCCAAACCGAGCGCGCTATCAACTGCGCCACACCCCGTAACTCGGGTTATTCTACCAGATACCGGGTCTTCTGACCAGAGGTATTATGCTCCTCGCTGGGCGACTTTACCATGATGCAGGAAGTGCTTTTTGACATCAATAAGCATATGGGGGCTCAGTCCTTTGAATAAATACAATAAACGTTCGGCATCATCAAGACAATCAATTTGCCTCATCAGCTCTCCTGGCTCTCGCACTGGCGGATCGTTACGCCGCAGTGCACGACTCCAAAGTCTTTGCCACTTTGTAGCTGTAGCCGGCTGAAAGGTAGGTATGGCAGGCGGGTCGTAGCCAACGTCTACTCGCTCGAATAGATTATCGGTTTGCAAATCCAAAACTGGCCCGACAGTTGAGCTTAGTGGCCAATGACGACCCTTGCGTACACTTTGGCTGGTCCTGCTAACCACCCTGCTCTCGCGCGTGCTTAGCACATAATCCGTAATTTCTACTGCTTCTGCCCGAGGGTCTTCTAAAAGATGAACGCCAGTATTCACAATGATGCGCTTGTTGTCCGACATGTTATGATCGGCGGGCTCAATAAACACATGCGTACGGCCCTCGTTGGATGGAAACTGGTATAAAGCCCAGTTTTTCCCGGACCATGCAGACTGTAGTCGGCAAGCCAATAGCTGTAGGCCAGCAAAAACTAACCGCGAACGCTCTATTTCGGACTCAATAATATCTTGGAGTTCAAAGTCGCGCGTATCCAAGGCAAAGACTGGTGGTTCTAGATTTTCTGGATTTGACATCCGTCTAGTATAACGGACTAGTCAATACGGTAGAAGCGACTTGCCAGCAATTTCTGAAACGGCACCCAAATTTCTTTGGCTTTTTTGTGTGTTAGTGTACTAAGTTTAGCCAAAATAAGTAGCAACATGGTCAGGCCAGTACACAGCAGCGCTGTAACGATGCGTAGAACCGTATTGTCTCCGGTGTCGAGCAGTAAGATGAACGACAACGTAATAGAGAACAACATCAGGATGATCATCCACTCGTTGGTAAAGACCTTGTTATTAAGCTGCATACTTAGATTGGTTCGGTTCTGCTGGTTGGTTACCAACTTCTCAAGAATCTTTTCCATGACCGGTTTTTCTTTGCCTTTAAACTCAATGCTATAAGTAATGAGTCGCTCGTAAGAAGTCTCGGCAAACTTACGGTGCCCACGAATATTACCCTGCATGTAATGCGTCAGCATACTCTGAACTTCGGAGCGATTACTCTTTGGGAGATCTTTGGTAAGCAAGGCCATGGCAAAAATTGCATTAGCTTCTGCTCTGACTATTTTGTGCAGCTCTTCTATGCGGACCTTTTGTGCACTAAGAATCGGTGAGATGTAAAAACCATACAAGAATGAGTTAACCGAGAACAAAGTCAGTGCGCCACTTTCGAATTTGTGGCGTGGCAATAGTAACGCTAACACTCCGTAGCCGACAAAACAAAAAACAAAAAAGCGACTTAAACGGACTTTGGTTAGCAATGCATGGCCCATTACCCCTAGTCTAACAGTTAAGCATAAGTATGATCAAGCTGGCTGAGGAGGTTACTTGTCTTTGCCGAGAGGATCGTTTTTTATCACCTGACTACCAACCCTAAAGGCGGCACCCAACAAGAACACAACAACCCCAACAAAGATTTTTGCTAAGATCGCCACCACCACGGCCACGATCAACAGCACAACAACCGACGCGACCAACTGCTTGCGCTCATCTTCTTTTGGTGGAATATCAAACGTAACCATATACCCCCATTCTACACC
>CAZKKJ010000013.1:0-12881 GCA_964553355.1 uncultured Candidatus Saccharibacteria bacterium
AAGATATTCCCGAAATAAATCTAGAGATTCTTTACCAAGACGACGACTGCCTGGTTGTAAATAAACCGGTTGGTGTGTTAACACATAGCAAGGGAGTCTTTAACCCCGAAGCAACCGTTTCCACCTTTATCCGCCAGTTTACCACCGGCATGGAAGATAATCGTGGAGGCATCGTGCATCGGCTCGACCGCGTAACATCTGGCGTGCTAATTTGTGCCAAGCACGACAAAGCACTGACCTGGTTGCAAAAACAATTTGCCGATCGCAAAACTAAAAAGACTTATAACGCAGTCGTAGTGGGCACCCCCGAACAAGTCGAAGCCAGCATCGACATGCCAATCCAGCGTAACCCCAAAAAACCGCAGACTTTTCGCGTGGGGCCCAATGGCAAAACTGCCGTTACAAATTACAAAGTACTGCAATCCGGCGATAAGTACAGTTTACTAGAGCTCCGTCCAATCACCGGCCGCACGCATCAGCTGCGCGTCCACTTGGCTCAAATTGGTCACCCAATTGTTGGAGATGTGTTATATGGAGGCGAACCAGCCGAACGAACCTATCTGCACGCACTATCGCTCGAAATAACATTGCCCAACGGCGAACTCAAGACCTTTACTGCGCCACTTCCAGCCGACTTTAGTGCTATTATTTAGGGCATGCAGCCACTTTTTCATACTTCTACTCAGCAAAATATTGCCGACTTTTTAGGCTCGCCGTCCCATGCTTTACTCATTGCTGGGCCATCCGGCAGCGGCAAGGGTTTTACAGCCGGCTACATTGCTAATGAGCTACTCAGAGTGATGCCAGAAAAACTCACCGACCACCCCTATGTACGATGGATCCGTGACCAAGAAAAGGGTGTTTCCATAGAAACCATCCGGCAAGCTCAGTCCTTTATGCAATTACATGTTCCGGGCAAAGAAGCAGTGCGCCGGGTACTCATAGTAGAGCAGGGCGAAACTATGAGCACCGAGGCTCAGAATGCGTTCCTTAAGCTACTCGAAGAGCCACCCGCCGACACTGTTATCATCATAACTGCCACGGGGATACAGGAAGTCCTGCCAACTATTCGCTCCCGTGCGCAGAGTTTACAAATCTTGCCGCCCTCCGAAGCACAACTGCAAGAATACTTTGCTAACAATCACAGCCCCAGCACCATAACTAAGGCATACTATCTTAGCGAGGGCTATGTTGGGCTTATGCAAGCCTTGCTCGAAAAAGACAGCGACCACCCGTTCGTCGCCACAATTACTACTGCAAAGTCATTATTGTCGAGTACAATGTATGACCGCCTTGCTCAAGTCGATGAACTTACCAAACAGAAAAACACCGCTATGCTCTTGCAAGCCCTAGAGCGTGTGTGCCATGCGGCACTCAGCCAGGCAATTGCAAGCAACAACCCAACGGCAAAACGTTGGTCAGCTCGCTTACAGGCCATTGTTGATGCCCGCGCCGCCATTAGTTCCAACGTTCAAACCAAGTTGTTGCTCACCAACCTTATGCTTGCCCTATGATATACTGGATAAACGATGTTTGAGTTAGCTCTTGTCTTTGGGTTTGGTGTGCTGGCGTTCCGAAGCGCCAATAAAGCCACCGACGACGAACTAGAAATATTCCCCCGAAAAATTAGCGACAAAGTCGGTAAGCTGTGGGATATTGCTCACCAAGGCATGCGCGAAAATCGCTTTTTGCGCGCCGAAAAAGCTTTGCTAACAATTCTTAAAATCGACGAGCGCAACGCCGCAGCCTACAACCGCCTGGGCATCTTGTACGCTAAGCAAAAAGAGTACAAAGACGCCATCGACTGCTTTGAAATTGCTAGCAGCATAGAATCCACTCCTTCGAGCCTCCATAACTTGGGGCTTATTTATTACGAAACAGAAAACTACGAAAAAGCAGCCATTGCCTTCGAACAGGCACTCAAGCTCGAAGACGGCCTCGCCGCTCGTCATATTGCCTATGCCAAGGTCCAAGAACAACTCGGTAACGAAAAGATCATGCTCGACGAGCTTGAAAAAGCAGCCGAGCTAGAACCCAATAAAGAAACTTATCAAATTTTACACAAAGCATATCTCGACAAAGGTATGCAGCTCGAGGCCGACGAAGTCGAACAAAAACTCAAAAAGCTTATCGTCCCATCTGGCCGACCGAAAAAGGTCATTCGCCCCCGCCGGGTTGTCATTTAACCCCTGTTTTGATAGAATAATACCCAACCCGAGCTGACAAATTGTGAATGCTTTTGGGGCATTGCCCTTTAACAATATAGGACGTTTTTATATGTCGAATGTTATATTTCGCAATTGTAAACATTGTGGCTCTAAAGTACATAACCGCGTTGCGGTGTACTGCTCCAATCAGTGCCAGATGGATTTCCAGTACTATAGGCTCATTTAACTCTGGCTAAACAATGAGGTTCCGGGAGGAATTGGCATCAACGCTAAAGATGTTTCGGCTCATGTCAGAAGATATCTTAACGAGAATTACGGACAACAATGTACCGTCTGCGGGTGGGATCAAGTGCACCCAAAACCCAAAAGAGTTCCGCTTGAGATTGATCATATCGACGGCAACTCAGACAAAAATCATTCGACAAATCTAAGAATGATTTGCCCCAACTGTCATGCGCTAACTGATAACTTTAGAGGCTTAAACAAAGGCAAGGGGAGAAGTTGGCGAAGAGACAAATACCTAAAAGTTCGTCCTAGAGATTAATATGCCGCCTTAGCTCATTTGGTAGAGCAGTTGCTTTGTAAGCATCAGGTGGTCGGTTCGAATCCGACAGGCGGCTCCACCTGGTATAGCAGGGGAAAGAGCAGCCGGACAAAGTGTATTCCATTTTGCACGCGCGATGAGAAAAAACATTAGGTTTGTCTCATTATGCAGGGATAGTGAAGCGGTCAAACACGATAGACTGTAAATCTATTGGCTTATGCCTTCGGGGGTTCGAATCCCTCTCCCTGCACCACAGATTTTACATCTGTTAAATTCTACAGAGCATTCAGGACGTTAGAACTTTTCTAGCGTCTTTTTGTTATACTGATCCCATGAAAACAGTAGCTCTCACAATACTCCGGATGAGTGATCATTTCTTCTTTCAACATAGAGACGACAAACCCGGCATAGCCTCGCCTGGATTATTCTCAGGATTTGGCGGAGCGATTGAAAACGACGAGACCCCACTTCAAGCGGCTAAGCGCGAACTGACCGAGGAAACCTCGCTAGAAGTAGGCAAACTTACTTTTAATGAACTGGGTAAAATCGACCTAACCACTCAGGGACTAGGCATCCGCTTTGCATATGTAGCAGAAATTCCGACTGCAGATTTTGATGTCTATGAAGGTCAGGGCAAAGTGCAACTTTCGAAAGATGAGATTACTAAGCTTGGGCCTACAAAGTTTGCACCATCTACGTGGGAAGCGATCAAGCTCTTATCATAATGGTTCTGACTTTGTTGATAACGCTGCACCAAGTATTGTACTAAGCACAGCAAAACCTTGTAGCATAAGCATCATCAAGCCATACTAAAGCTAATGCTTAATGTCCAAAATGGTGAGTTTCTGTTTGTCCGCCTTACTATGCCCGACGATCTGGCTGGTTTTACTGGTGCTACATTGTGGAAGCCAGATCAGTTAGAGACACTACGTGGTGTAAGATCACTTATGTTAGATGGTGTTGATGAATTTTTAGAGGGTCAGCCAAACTTAGACCTACAAAGACCGTCAGCCCTAAACGACCCTTCCGAAGTAAAGACCACGTTGATCCGACACCAAGCATGCGCCGTGTTAGGTCTACTAACCCACAACTGGCCTGATTTTCAGGAAGGAACATTGCGCATGCGCATGGACTATATCAGAACTCCAGACGAGCATCTTCGTTGTCAGACCACGCAAGATATACCAACACTCACACTAGCAGAAGTCGTCAAACGAGCAGCCTAAACGCCATATTTGTTATACTTTGGCTATGGCTATTACACACGAAGCAATCCTTACTACCGATAACGACCGTCCATTTACTGTTCACGATCCGGAACCGCTAGCCTCGGCGAGTCAATTTATATTCATATCCGACCGAGTATGGGATCAACGCGATCCAGGTATAGTCGATGCAGCAAGCTGGAGTACGACAGCTGACCTAGATGCCCGTGAGGCCTTACAGGAAGTCACTGCACAATTGCAAGAACTCGACGAACGCTTTGATATCTCGACAGGCGATAAGGGACTAAAGCTATCGGGGAGCTGGAACGAAAAGGTTACCATTTCCAGGAGCAGACTTGTCACACCCTCGCAGTCAGCCCTGACTACCTGTAATTGGGATTCTCTGTTCGACTCTCGTACAGTATTAGTAGATGAACTGCGTCATGTGGCCCGATTTACTGATGGCCACCGCGACTACTCCCGCGAACTTTCAACCAAGTTCTGGTTTAGAGTCAACGAGTTGACCCTGGTTGCTTCATTCACCATGCAAAGGCATCAGTACGATCAAGATCAGCCAGTCACTGTAGGCGCAAGTGCCTGGTATAGTCGCTTTGCCGAGACAGGCTACGAAGGCAGCGGTATATGTCGCGTTGAGCTATCAGAACAGCAGGAGTTGGCACTTCTAGAAACTTTTGCTCGCATCGGCGGCATTAGCTTAGACGATCAAACCCAGGCCTAGTTATAATTGGCGTATACTATTCTATATATGGGAGTAGTACACCATGAATAAGCTACAGCTAGAAGATCTGTACCTAACAAAGCAACTCTCATCTGCCGCTATCGCCAAGCGCGTTGGATGCTCTGCACATAAAGTAGATTATTGGTTAGCTAAGTATCAGATACCTAAACGAACCATAGGTGATGCTATTTATGCACACCACAATCCCGACGGAAACCCATTCACGATCAAGCCAATAAAAACACAACGTGATGCAAAACTACTCGGCCTTGGCATTGGATTGTATTGGGGTGAGGGAACTAAAGCTGATAAATATTCAGTCCGTCTAGGTAATTCTGATCCCGCTCTTCTAAATACGTTTATAGCTTTTTTGACTGAACTGTTTATGGTCGATAAAACTAAGTTACGATTTGGTTTACAGATATTTACGGATATTGAACAGTCGGTAGCACTTGCATATTGGTCCGAAGCACTTGACGTAAAACCCTCGCAATTTTATAAAATTCACGTTACAATGTCTGGGTCTATTGGCACGTATCGAAAGAAAAGCAAGTATGGCGTTGTCACTGTTTACTTCCATAATAAAAAGCTCAGAGATATTATAGTCAATATGTTGCCGACGTAGCTCAGTGGTAGAGCACACGCATGGTAAGCGTGAGGTCACGAGTTCAATCCTCGTCGTCGGCTCCACGGCAATACCACCACACCTGCCCAGGTGTGGTTTTTTTAGTTCTGTTAGATTGATCACAAATTAACAGATATGGGCATCGTAAAATGGAGTCACTTAAGTAGGTGATTCGTATGAACCAAGGTCAAGCTGACGCAATTATCCAGTTACTCAAAGAGATTAGCCATCATATTCAGACCTTGAGCGACAATATTAATCTGTAAACCTCTGGTCAACGGGGTTATAATCTGTTAAAATACTTTTGATATGGCAAAGAAAACTGACAAACGGAAGATTATCGGACTTGTTTCCGAAGAAACCGGACACCGACACTACTACACCAAAAAGAATACTATGAACACGCCCGACAAACTGCGTCTTAAAAAGTATGACCCAGTAGCTCGCAAGCATGTCTGGTACTCCGAAACCAAGAAGTCTCTTGGTCGAAACGAAGTCAAAAAATAGCAGTGCAATAGCTCAAAAAACACCCATCAGTCATGCATGGGTGTTTTTAACTGTTCAAATGGTCGCTTAGCCGGAACCTAGAATTAACAATCGACTCCACTGGCACAAGTACCACATTACCCAAGCAATAACGAAATGCTGACATGGGTGAGGGCTGTAGAACTGCCATCAGTTGCACATCTTTAATATCAAGAGGATCAGTAGAGTCATCATCAATCATATCGGTATTTGCTATATATCCAATCAAGTTGCACGGCAATGAGTAGCCTTCGCCGACCTTAAATTCACCTTCGACACTACCTCGAAGTTCAATAGCATCGTCATCAGTTAGTAGGGCACCGTCATCAACCCATGCTAACTCATAGTCTGCATCGCGGCTAAGCTGAATAAGCAATTCGTTGGTCATGTAATAATTTAGATCCACGCCAGTACCATCATTAAGCTGCTCTATTATGGCTCCAGCTACTCTTAGCACCTCCTGGTAGGAATATGGCTGATCATCAATTTGCTTTTTTAGTGCGGAGTAGAACATTTCGTGGGGGATTCTGAATAAACCTAAATTTATTTCTGCGAATGTCTTGACCTCGAGTTCGCCGTCTATTACTTTAGACAACGGTATTAGCTCTACTTCTTTAAGCTCCGTATCGTGGCTGATCGCCGCATATACTTCTGGCGTAGAATCGGTACCCTTATCTCCCTCATCGTAGAGACTATACCCAATAAACCAACCGGCTACCCGCCGAACGCTGGCCACATCCACAAGTCTTGGCTCCTTATCGCCAAGCATGAATGAGAACTTTGAATCACCAGCTACTGCAAGTTGCACCCTTCGGTAATGTGCCGGGTTTGAAATAGCCATCTCGCGCAAGACATCTTCGGCAATATCCCATCGATCGTTATCAAAATCGCCATCTTCCATTGCTCGCTCGGTCAAAAGATCATTAAACGTGGCAAAAGCATTCTTGTCAGCAAGAAATGGTCCATCAGGATCAGTAAATACCACATGCGAGGCAAGGTCTGGCGGAACTTCGTAGTATGCAGTTTCTGGATCGATTGCCGATCCATGCGGCAAGCTAAAGGGGCTTATACGAATGCCAACTTTAGCTGCAACTGGCCTCATGTCTAGGGGAAGTGCCACTGCTAGACTTTCTTTCTGTATGTCGTGTCGTGTATCTTCTAAAGTCTGTACAAACTCACGAAGCTCTTCGGTGGAGGTGACTACTACGTCCTCTGTTTCATCCAAGAATTCTGGAAAAACATACAACCCAGCCAGAGTACCGAGTACCGATGTTCCAGCAGATACTACCTCAATAGTTCCCTTGGCATCTTTTAATAGCATTATGCCTTCGGCTTCAAGATCTTCATCCATAACCACTTGGACAACTTGACCCGCCATATAGGATTCTTGGTAAAGCCCGTCAAGATCATTTTGCAATGTACTGTACGTCCACCTAAGATCATATCCTGTGCCTACGTCATAGTTTGTGGCCAAGGCTTCGCCTGTATCTAAAAACCTCTCGTACTCTTTGTGCGCAACACCATATACTCTTAGGTCATTCATATGTTAGGTGTATTATCTCCAGATTCAGGCAATATGCAAGCATTAGCAATTTTTCAGCCCTTCTGATTGTGTTATACATAAGCTATGATTGACCGAACTAATTTTACAGGTGAGCTTCCGACCAATATCTCACTTGCTGGCATGCGTGGCAGTGGCAAGACAACGACGGGCGCAAAACTAGCAGAACTAACTGGTAAAAAATTTGTAGATATAGACGTTCGAATGACCAAAAGATTTGGGCCGATTAGCCAGGTAATCGGCACGTATGGTATTGGCTGGTTTCGAGCCCGAGAATCAGAGCTCTGCTGGGAGCTGGGAAGAGAAGATGGACTTGTCATAGCTACTGGTGGAGGAACCGTAATTCAAGTAACCGACAGGGGAATAGTTCGGCCCAATCGGGATAGCTTACAGGCACTGCGTCGTCGTGGCGGTGTAGTGGTAGGGCTACAAGCAAGCCTACCTACGCTGATTCAGCGCGTTGGTGATGAGCCAACGCAGGATCGACCGCTTATTGCCGGGGGTGCAACTATGGCAGAAGATATGGCCAGACTCATGAACAAGCGAAAACAAGCATACTTTGGTGCCGTGGAATTTGAGGTGAATGCCGAGGCCACACCCTACGAAGTAGCTGCATCTATCCTAGCTATGTTAGAGAGTCCTCTGCAACCGGGTGAGCTATGGTTTATGCCCCAAGACCAGAAAAACTAGACTAGATATAATAGCGTAAGTAGTTTGTCGGTTGGGCTAGAATTTGTCACAATAGCCCTATGACACAAAATCTTGTAATTCATGCCAACAAACTCACGAAAAAGTTTGGTCAACTCAAAGCCCTCGACAACTTCAACCTTCTGGTTGAACAGGGAGAAGTGCATGGCTTTTTAGGACCAAACGGGTCGGGCAAATCTACCACCATACGAGTTCTGCTTGGGCTGCTCCACAAAACTAGTGGGGACGTGACACTATTTGGGCAAGATCCCTGGAAAGACGCAGTCGAGCTACACAAACGACTCAGTTATGTACCCGGAGATGTGAGCCTATGGGACAATTTGTCTGGCGGCGAAGTTATTGATCTGTTTGGGCATCTCCGTGGTGGCATTAATAAAAGTCGACGCAACCAGCTGCTCAGTGATTTTCAGCTCGATCCCCGAAAAAAGTGTGGCACTTATTCTAAGGGAAATCGGCAAAAAGTTGCTCTGGTTTCTGCCCTGGCGTCAGAAGTAGATCTATATATTCTAGACGAGCCAACGAGTGGCCTCGATCCGCTTATGGAAAGTGTTTTTCAAAAATACATTCTCGAACTAAAAGCTACTGGTAAAACAATTTTACTTTCTAGTCACATTTTGGCAGAGGTTGAGGCCCTGGCCGACCATATTACAATTATCCGCAATGGTCAGACCGTCGAAAGTGGAAAACTCAGCGACTTACAACATTTAGGCTGGCAGACCGTTACAACTACACTCAACAAAGCTCCTACCAAGCTCAAAGGCATGCATGGTGTGAATGATTTAGTACTTAAAGGTCGTCATGCAACTTTTGCAGTCGATAGCCAGCACCTAAGTACCGTCATGAATTACCTCGCACAGCAAGGGATCGAAAAGCTCATAACGCAACATCAATCACTTGAGGAGCTATTTATTAAGCATTACGACACTAACACAAGGATAAAAAGTGAATAGCTTTTCGGGCACCTGGCGGCTTATCCGCCTTGTTTTACGTGTCGACCGCATAAAGCTGCCACTCTGGTTGCTACTAACTGTGGGTATTATTGCAGTAAGCATTCCCCAGCTGACCCACGCATATGGTTCGGGTGCTCAACGGCAAGCATATGTCGCAGCTACGGCTCCAAGTGTGGTCACCCGTCTTTGGAACGGCGCCTTAACGGGTCCTAGTATCGGCGAAATATCGGTAGTCGAGACTGCCTTTATAGCTTTTCTTATGATCGCTTTACTTAATATTTTCCTAGTAATTAGACATACCCGCAAAAACGAAGAATTGGGGCGTGCAGAATTATTGGGCGCGTCGGTTGTAGGCCGTCAAGCAACACTTACCGCCGTACTGCTTATTGCTTTTGTCGCAAACCTGCTATGCGCGTTATTGCTGTACATTATTGCAACGAGCAATGGCCTGCCTAGTAGCGGTGCAGTGTTGTACGGCGTGGGAGTAGGCGCGTCGGGCATGTTCTTTGCGGTTATGGCTGCTGTTATGGCTCAACTATTCCAGTCTGCACGAGCTGCAAACAGTGCCAGCGTGGGAGTGTTTGGAATTGCATTACTTATTCGTGGGACAGGGGATGCAACAGGCAGTCTGGCAGCTGGCGGCTTAGGTGTGCAAACAAACTGGTTCTCGTACCTCAGCCCTTTAGGCTGGGTTACCGGATCACGGCCATACGGCCAGGAACAACCTGCTTGGCTATTGTTATTTATCCCACTTATTTTGTGCGGTCTAGTCGCAGCCTACACGTTACTTGTTAAGCGTGACATGGGAGCGGGTATTTTTGCGCCTCGGCTTGGGCGAGCCCATGCCAAACCAGCCCTGCTTCGGCGCTTTGGATTACAGTGGCGCATTAACCGAACATCCTTTATTTCGTGGCTTATTGGCATGATTCTAGTTGGAGCCACGCTGGGCGGCGTAGCCAAAGAATTCGAAAGTCTTTTAGCCGGAAACGAAGAAATGCAGAAAATGCTCACTGCATTTGGCGGAGGAGGATCGGTGAGCGACATAATGTTTAGCGCAACATTTGTGATTATGGCTATTGCAACTGCAGCCTACATTATTCAACTTTTGGTGCGTATGCATACCGAAGAGACTAGTGGGCGTCTTGGCTTAACGCTTTCAACCAACCAAAGCCGAACTAATTGGATCATCACCAACACCGCTTTTGCGTTTATGACTGGAACAGCCATTCTCATTGCGACTGGGGCTGTAACAGGAGCAACATACGGAATGGTAACTGGTGGAGTAGCCCATAACACCGTCAAGCTCACAGCAGCCATTCTGGTGCAGTTACCGGCGGTCTTGGTATTGGCCAGCGTCAGTACGTTGTTATTCAGCGTACTGCCAAAGCTGTTTGTACCAGCAGCCTGGAGTTTGCTGGCTGCTTCGCTGCTTGACTTTCAGCTGGGTGCATTACTTAACCTTCCGCAGTGGTTGATCAATATATCGCCCTTCACTCACACTCCGGCAGCACCCGCAGCCAACCTCAGTGTTTTACCGCTTGTTCTTCTTAGTACAATTTTTGTAGGCACATATGCTGCTTCCATTGTACTCATGTCGCGACGCGATCTTATAAACGGCTAGTTGCGTAACACATTACTCTTATGCTTATTGTAAAAACTATAACAGCGGTTTAGTATCAATAGTATGAAGAATCACACAAAGCTCAATCAAAAAGGAATCGCCCACTTAGGGCTTATCGTGCTCGTCATTGTAGTTCTGGGAGCCGTCGGCTTTGCCGCCACCAGAGTAATGCGTGACAAATCGAACGGAAAACAAGGTGCAGGAGATAATCGAACTGCAGAGTGTAGTGGCAAGGGCATGGTAAAAATGACTCATATGCCCATGGACATGGATGATGTCCAGCATGTCATACCAATCGGCGCTCTGGCAGGGGCCCACGTAACTCCCATCGACCACTTATATTTTTATCCAAAAGATATGAAAAACCGCGATGCCGCACCAGTCTATGCCATGGCCGACGGTACCATTATTTCCTACCAAGAACGTACCCAGAATGTCGATCAAGGCACCTCACAAAAGGGTGAGTACCGCATCGAAATCCAACATAACTGCGACATCGTCAGCTACTTTGACCTTCTGACCAGTCTAGACGATTCTATCAAAAACCAACTCAAGCAAGGCTCTGGACAAAAAATCCCCGTAAAATCCGGACAGGTCATTGGCCGTGTCGGTGCACAATCGCTCGATACCGCAATCTATAACTACGGCATGAAGCTCAAAGGCTTCGTAAATCCCGACAGCTACAAGGCCGAGCCTTGGAAGATCCACACCGACGACTTCTTTAAATATTTCGATGATGATCTTAAAACACCGATGCTCGCCAAGAACCTCCGCAAGGCAGAACCACGTGGTGGCAAGATAGATTACGACATTGCCGGCAAGCTGATCGGCAACTGGTTCCAGATTGGCACTAATGGTTACGCTGGCGCCAAAGAGTTCCAGAACGGCAATAATCCTGGCGGGGGCAAAGGCTACTGGAACGGACATTTTTCTATCGCACCGGACGTCATTGATCCAACCATTACCAACATATCGTTTGGCTATTACAGGGGGCAAGCGGCTCAGTTCTCTGCCAAAGTTGGCTCGGCAGACCCCGCAACCGTCGACAAGTCGAGCGGCGTAGTAAAATACGAACTCATCCAATTTACCAACCCGGCACCAAGCCCCGATGGTGGCGTCATGAAACAAAGCCAAGATGTACAAGGCGTCGTACTCGTCCAAGTACTTGATAACAACCAGATGAAGATGGAGGCGTTCCCGGGCAAAACCGCGGCCGAAGTGAGTGGATTCACCAGCGCCGCCACAACCTACCAACGATAACCATGGCCCACACTCTAACTCAGGAAGAAATACTCAGCATGCTTCAAGGACGCGCCCACCTTGTAGATGTCCGTAGTAGCCAAGAAGTTGCCGAGCAGCCAATTAAAACAGCGATGCATTGGGACGTACAGCAAATGGTAGAAGGCAGATTCCCAGACATACCGAAAGACACGCCAGTATACGTGTATTGCCGATCAGGCACTCGCTCATCCTTAGCTCAACGATTGCTTGGTAGTGCAGGCTTTACCGATGCGCACGATCTTGGCGGCATAGATTCTGTTCCACCCGAACTCAGATAATTATTGATCCCTACGCAAATGCGGCAGCGCCACTACGGTCCCACTCATCTAAGTAAGTGTCCATAAACATACTTTCTTGCAAATCATTAGCCGTTTTGGGAACAATAATACCGTATATGTCATGTACCAAAGTAGGGAAATCGCCATACTCCTGCGGGATTGAAAGCTACCTGTAATTGGTAGGTTAAAAAGCTGATCTAGACTTTTTTCCAGCGATCAAGGCGCGAAAGCTGCTTTTTAGCCATCCAACGCATAATTCGTCCGCTGCCATTTTCAATCAGAGCATTATCAACAATTTTTTCCATTTCTTCTAGAGTAGTGTTGGGATTCACAAACTTTCCATTTACATAACAGAGCTTGCACCATTTCTCGCTTTTGGTACCATCTTTTTCTGACCCGCGGCAGTCACCAGACTTCTTAGTATTCAGTGGCATTCCGCAGCTTTGGCATTGCTTGTTCATCGCTTTATCCTCCACTCTTATTATACTCCGGTGGGCAACGGTAAGCTGGGTACATGGAAGACAGCATTTCGTAGCGTTCTCGAAGCAAGCTTCTGCGTGTGCTACTCATGAACTAACCACGATCCTCGCTCACTTCGTGAGCAGATCGCGGTCGGTCCCACATCCCGTGAAATAAAATGGCCCACCCGACGGGTGAGCAATTTTATTTGGCAGGA
>CAZKKJ010000014.1:0-3933 GCA_964553355.1 uncultured Candidatus Saccharibacteria bacterium
ACCAGCAGAAACCTTCTGGCCATTAACAGTTACGCGGGACCACTCAATAGCCTGGTCGGCTGCCCGACGAGACATTCCAGTTGCCTGAGCGACAAATTTATTAACTCGCATGTATTTATAATACTACGATTGGATGGTGCCGTCAGGTGTAATTGCGACGTTTGTGCCATCTTGGTTTGCAGGGACAGCAGGCTGCTCGGTCGAAATTGGTTGAGGTGCTGGAGCTGCGGGAGCGGCTGGAGTAGCGTTGGCTTCTTCTTCGGCGAGAAGTTTATTGAGGTCGGGGGCGTTGGCGGTGAGGTCGTTTATGGGTTCGATAACCTTGGTGTGTACCGAAGTTTTAGGTGTATTGTCGGTAGGCGTTGCAGCAGGCGTGCCACCAACGGCAGCGACGGTATTTGCCAAGACCTGACTGTTGTCTGTAGCTGGCGCAGAAACAGTAACCGTTGGTTCGGTAACAGGAATTGCTGTGGGAGTTGGGGCTACTGGGGCTGCCGTGGCTGCGGGCTCGGCTGGAGGTGTAGCCGGCGCCGTAGGAGCAACGGTCGTTGGTTCAGGTGCAACGGTCGTTGGTGCAACAGGTTGTGGTGTTGGAGCAACGGGGGCAACTTGGGTAACTGGTGTAGCTGGTTCGGGTGCTGGAGCAACCACTGTATCGGCAGGAGGTGTAGTCGGAGCTACAGCAGGTGTTGCCGCTGCTGGTTCGGGAGTCACGGTTGTCGGTGCCACGGCGGGTGTGACTACGGCTTCTGCAGGTTCGGCAGGCGTTGGTGTTGGTGCGGCTTCGGTGCCAAGTACTTCGGCAGCAGCTTTGGCAACGTCCTCTAGGGTAACCTGAGATTTAACTAGGTAACGGTCGGCGCCAAGCTTGCCAGCACGTTCTTTGTCTTCGGCCTGGCTGAGGGCTGTCATCATAATAACTTTGGTATCTTTTGTTTCGGGGGTGCTACGCAAAATATCGAGCATGTCGAAGCCACTTATTTTGGGCATCATAATGTCGCTAATAATCAGGTCAGGCTTTTCTTTTACGGCCATAGCTAAAGCTTCTTCGCCGTCTTTGGCAGCAACAATCTCATAACCTTCGGCTAGCAATCGAGCGCCGTAAATTTCTCTTAGGTTATTGTCGTCTTCGACGAGCATTACTTTTGCCATATGTGTCTTGTCCCTCTAATGCTTTTATGTGCTTATGTTTAGCTTATTGTATCACCGGTTAAGTCCCCCGGTCTAGTTATAGCCACTAGTCCTCTAGCGCGTCGGGTGTTGGCGGTACTACCTGAGTGGCTGCGTTTCCGGCGAGTTCTTGTACGTGCTGCTTGCTTAGGCGGGGCAGATTGATGTAGAACGTACTCCCCTTGCCCTGTTCGCTCTCTACCCAGATACGACCATTGTACATTTCTACAATCTTACGGCAGATGAATAAGCCCAGGCCGGTGCCGCCGATAGTGCGAGTGCTGCTGTTGTCGACGCGGTAAAACTTTTGGAATAAATGGGGAACGTCTTCGGGTGCAATCCCATTGCCCGTATCTCGAACATACACTTGCACAACATCATCATCGCCAGTTAAGCCTATAGAAATCTTGCCCTGCTCGGTGTATTTAACGGCGTTATCAAAGATATTAGTAACTACTTCGCGGATGCGTTCGGGGTCGGCGTAGACGTGGTACAAAGGTTGGATGACTCGTATGCTCCCTGCCTCCGAAGAGTTCATGTTGGCACCACTGGAGCCAACCACAAACTCTACGCCCAAATTTTTCTTTTGAGCCACAAATCGTAAGTCCTCGCTAACCTGACCGAGAAACGAGCCCATCTCTATTACTTCTGGATGATTAATGAGGCGGCCGTCTTCGGCTTTAGAACTGGTGAGTAGGTCTTGGAAGAGGCTGCCCAAGTGCTGGGCCGACACGTGAGCCTTGGTTAGATAGTCCCGGGCCTTAGCGTCTACCTTGCTGACTTTATCGTTCATAGCTAAAGCTAGGTAGCCTTCGATGGCGGCGACCGGCGTGCGCATTTCGTGGCTAGCGGTGCTAATAAATTCGGTACGTTGGCGTTCGGCAAGCTTTTCCTCGCTCACGTCACGGAGGATCCCCACGGCACCATTAAATTGCCCTTTGGTATCAGTTAGAGGAGACACACTAATGCTTACCGATAAGCGTTTTTCACTCCCTTGGGTGATTAACGTGGCATTACTGTCGCGATGTGGACGGCCATCTTTGAGTGTCTTGCTAAAAGGGTTGTTCTCGTCGGTATAAGGATTGCCCTTGGTATCGGTCAGTTTAAGAACCGAGCGATAGTCTATGGTGACCGCGTCTTTTGGTTGCCAGCCACTTAATATACCGGCGGCAGCGTTACACATGGTCACAATACCATTTGCGTCTATAACGACTACGCCGTCAGAAACAGCCTCTAGGATATTCTCGGAGCGAGCATCACCCAGCGCAGTTTTACTCTTGGCGACCTGGCTACGGCCTGGTGTCGCTTTACTATCTGCTCGCCAAAGGGCAAAACTAATGAGCCCCAGAATAATAATACCGGCGGTAATAAGAAAAATCACTTCAGCAAATCCCACTCAGTTTGCTGGGAAGTTGCTGATACAGAAAACGGTTGTATCAGACGTGGCATAACCTTAAGAATTATGACATACTCGGGACACTTAGCATATCTAGACTCTCCCCTGTTAATGTGGTACTATAGGTCGGTCTTAATGCACGTTGGCCTCATATCGCTACGCGATAGGTAGCCCAAATGCTCGGAAAATGATTAGATGTAAATACCAAATCATTTTCCTGCGCTTTGGCCTCATCTTCTAACGGTTAGGAAATCGGGTTCTCATCCCGGCAATCCGGGTTCGATTCCCGGTGAGGTCACCAGTAAAAGTGCCCCGCTTATGCGGGGCCTTTTTACTGGTTATTTCACGCAGTGAAATAAATCGAACACTGGTTCGTTCATGACGAACGAGCGCAGAAGTTTACTTCGAGCACGTGAGGAAATGTTGTCTTCCCGGCTAGGCTATACTGTAGTTATGCTTGATCATCACTTACAGAAGGCCATTGTTTACCGCTTAGCATTTTCTGATGCTCTGCGTTTTAGCGAGCTTAAGCCAGAGGAGATCGAGAATAAGCTGTTTGATTACCATCTAAAGAAAGTTGTGGCCTCTAAGCTAGTCATCAAACAGGAAGACGGAACCTATGCCCTGACCGCCGAAGGCCGGCGCTTGGGCAAGCGTGCACTCGACAAACAGCTGGCCGTGGCTGATCGGGCCGAGCCCGTGCTGTTTTTGGCTATTCGCAGGCAGAGTGACAAGGCGTGGCTGTTGTACCGCCGCAAGACCCACCCACTACTCGACCGGGTGGGTTTTATGCATGCCCTGCCCGAGGCAGGCATAACGCCAGAAGATAGAGCCCACCAGGTTTGTCTAGAAACTACGGGGTTAACTGCTATCTTCTCTGTTTTGGGCTCGGGCTTCTTTGAAACATACGATGGTGATGCGCTGGAAAGTTATACCAACTTTACGTTTTTAATTGCTAATGACGCCGAAGGTGAATTGCAGCAACACGATGAATTTGCCGAATATTTCTGGGCTGATGACCCAGACTTTACCGACCCTAACATGCTGCCCAACATGAAAACGCTGGGCAACTACCACAAGGCCGACCAGCTCTTCTTTGTTACCAAAACCTTTCATCTTTAAGCTGCTATTGCGTAGGCTTCTTCCCAGGCTTCAACTACAGGAGTAGTGGTGGTGCGACGCAGGTGTACGGAAATTCCGCTGTCGGGATCGGCCAGTCCTGCTAAGCTTGGTACTTCGCCGGTGATGGCATGAAGTGTACGAGCTTGCTCTAGGGCTTTGAGTGCGCGTAGACGGGACATGTTTTGCAGGTCAAAGTCGGTAGCTTGGATCTCTCCGTAGCCAACTTTGTCACCAATTGGCACACT
>CAZKKJ010000014.1:4033-12031 GCA_964553355.1 uncultured Candidatus Saccharibacteria bacterium
ATGATCTCGCCTGCAGATGCTAGGTCGTGCGGATCTTGAAGGATACCCAGCATTATGGCGGCAATACGTGTGCCGGTGTGCTGAAACTCAGTTAGTAGTGTGCCTTTTGGCAATTCTTTGCGGCGCTCTTTTTCGGCGCTGTCACGAGTCTTGGGCGGCGCAAAGTGCTTGCTGCCCTTCAGAATGTGCTTAGTTGGTAAATCGAAATCGGTGAATGGTTTTTTGCTCATACCCCTAGCTTGCGACAGGCGTAGAAATATAGCAGTGAAGACTTTTTCACTGCCGGTGGTATGGGTGGCCGGCGGCGATGGTGCTGGCGCGGTACAGTGCTTCTGCTAAGACCACCATGGCCAAATCGTGAGGAAATGTTAGCTGCGATAGGCTAAGCTGCTTATCTGCGGCTTTAATGACCTCTGGCTGTAGCCCATCTGGGCCGCCAATAATAAAACATAGCTCGCGGCCCTGGCCGGCTTGTGTTTCTAAAAAGCGTGCGAGCTCGGGGCTGCTAATCTGCTTGGTATCAATAACCATGGCCACTTTGTAGGCCGTGCCGGCAGTAGCTAGGATCTGCTCTGCAGTGTTCTGCTTGTCTGGTATATGCGTTATACGGAGTTGATGAAAGTGCCCTAGCCGCTTGGTGTATTCGGCCCAACCGTGTTGAGCATATGCCAGCTTGGGCTGCCCGATAGTTATAAGGTGGATCTTCACTAGATTCCTAACTGGGCTCTAAGGGTGTTCTTTTCGGCGACCGACGGCCAGGGGTTAAAGGTACAGCCCTGTAGGCTGATGGACTGTTGCTGCATAACAGGCGCTGGTTGCCCTGCTCCGCCGCAGTAACGGTGACCAAAGCCCAGCCAATGGCCGGACTCATGATTGATAACCATACTGCGGTAATCGTCGAGGCTGCCACCACTTGCGTTCCAGGCGTCACTTGCACCTGTCCAGCGGTTGTAGTTGATAATAACGTTTGGTCGGACGGTACAGCTCCAGGTGCTGTCGCAAATGGCGCCAAAGCCAGGCAGATCGGCAGCGGCCGAAAGCCACATAACCATACTGCAGCCACTGCTCACCTGGCTGAAGCTCACTTGGCCATCAAGTGACCATCCACGGGCGTCATTGAGGGTGCTATTAACCTTGGCGCCAAAAGCTGGGAGCTCACTCTCGCTGACGTTTTTGGCGCGAATGCAATACGTATACTGTTTGACAGCTTTTGGTGCTGCGGTGATAGTGGCGGTCAACGCAGTCTGCTTATCGAGCGCCATAGCTGTGCTATTGGTAAGGTCAGTTACATTCTGGACACGAATACCCAGTCCACTACCTAGTCCAGATAGATAGCTGCTTATCTTAGCCTTGTCTAGCGCTAGACTGGTGCTGCTGACGCTGTACCACGACATAATGTCCTTGCCGCTCGGTTTACGAGTGGTGCCGTTGTAGGCGTAGCTAAGACTAACTTGTTGCTTGGCTTTGAGCTGGTCGATCAAAGGCTGTAGCTGTTTTTCGGAGACCTTGGGGCTAACTTTTTTAACAGGTACCGTAACGCTACCTTGTCCAAAGCCTTGCAGCGTTTGTTTTTTAAGGTCGCCAAGATCGACCTGGTAGCCATCTTTGCCACTGACTAGTTTGGCTTGTTCGCCGCTGGTGTCTATGCTCCAATCGGTGCTGTCGCGGGCAAACTCTTGGCCTAAAGCGGCAATAGTCTTGTTTAGTGTTTTCTGGTCATATCTAACCTGTACGTTGTAAAGGTGTTTACCAAATAAATTGGCTACTGGGAGCCAAGATTTTTGCTTACCAATAACTTGCCGTGTCTTTTCCCAGTCCAGCGATGCTCCAAGTTCTTTGGTGGTCAGTTCTTTGCTGGCGTAACTTGTTTTAAAGATTACCTTGCTGGGTAGTAGCGGTAGTTGGGCTACCTGGGAATACGTTTTATTATTGACGGTTGTGCCAGCAATACTGCTGTGTGGTGGCATACGGTTACGGTATGCCATAAACATAACGAGGTTTGCCAGAACAAATACGAGCAACACGGCACCAAGGCCGATCTTTACCTTTCGATCACCGAGTATTCGACGGAGGTGGCCCACATGGGCGTGGAGCGGATTACGAATCTTGAGCATTACACCATTGTATACCGGTCTCTATCGAAAATGTACTACCGGTAGTTCGTCCCAGCTGGTGGTATAGCGAGGGCTGCGAATGCGGTGTTTGGGTTGCCAGGCAGCAGCGAGCTTTTCGGCCGCATACTTAATGGTTCCTCGCCCATAGCGTCGGTTGAGGTGATCGACTGATTGCATCCGACTAGTGGACTTTTGGTGGGCTGGTACGTCCACCCTGCCTAGGAGATCAGTTTGTAGGTAGGCATCCGAGACAAAGTCGTGCAGCCAGACTCCTGCCCGGTGGTATGACTGGCTGGGCTCGAACATTTCGGCCGCTTTATCGACGAGCTTTTTGATTAGTTCCCCGCTGTCGGCTGTGGGTGTGTCGAGGATAATCTCTTCGCTCCAGCTTTTAAAGCCGGGTTTGTGACGATTGGTCATTAGAAAGATCCCTGCCTTACGGGTTAGTTGACCTGATGCCCGCAGACGGAAGGCAGCTTGGGTGGCAAAGTTGGCAATGGCCGACTCGAGCACATTAAATTGATTAGTATCTTCGCCAAAAGTCCGTGTTCGCGAAATAGTTTTGGGCTTGGTGTCGAGTGCTACAAATTGATAGCAGGTTTGGTTATTGAGCTCCCGAACCATCTGCTCCCCGTTGACGCCCATCAATTGGCGGGCCCGCTTGGGCGCCAGTGCAGCTAAGTCGGCTGCCGTGGCGAGGCCTTCTCCACGTAGCTTTGGGGCAAAACGTCGGCCTACTCCCCATACGTTCTCTATAGGTGTGCTAGCTAAGAACTTTGCATTTTCTGTGGAACTACCCAGGAGGTCAGTGACTCCTTGGTCTTCGGGATGCTTTTTAGCAAAGTCGCTGGCCAGCTTGGCTAGCGTTTTACTGTGCGCCAGACCGACTGATACCGGGATACCTACCTCGTTCCAGATACGGTCCCGTAGTGTTCGGGCCACGGCCTTGTAGTCGGTAGTGGCTAATTGCGATAACTCTAAAAATGCTTCGTCGATGCTGTAGATCTCTGTTCGTGGTGTCAGCTCGGTGAGGATGTGAATGATTCGCTTGGATATGTCACCGTACAGCTCGAAGTTAGCCGAGAACTGTACCACTCCCTCGCGTTTAAAAAGCTCACGGTACTTAAAAGCTGGTGCGCCCATAGGAATGCCCAGGGCTTTAACCTCATTACTACGCGCCACGGCACAACCATCGTTACTACTTAACACAACCACCGGTTTATTCTCTAGATCTGGACGGAAGATGCGCTCGCAACTTACAAAAAAGTTGTTGCAGTCCACCAGGGCGTATACGGTTTGGCTCATGACTTGCCCGGGCCTCTAAACACATGAATCACGTGTGTTACGACGCCCCAGGGGGTTATGTCGTATGGGAGAACTTTTGCCTGGCTGATTATAAAATTATCGGTGTCCCACCAGATAACTAGATCTTTAGTCCGTGGTTCTAGGGCGCGGTCTACTACTACGATGTCCCCGGACTCTATGCCGTAGTCTCGACCGCTACTTCCCGCTACCCGCAGGTAAAACGTGCTCGAGGGATGACGAATAAGTAGCTTGGTTAGGTCCAAACCGTTTAGTCGGGCATCGGTCGCCGCATTAGGAAAACCGGTATGCTCCGAAACTCCGTGTCGACTTAGTTCTTCGGGTTCCACCCCACCATTATAGGCTATGGGGTGTATTTGACGCGGTCGGCTCCGGCTACGGCGGTAATCCAGGTTTGACCAGGGTTTAGGGTAATGGCTGCGCCATTCGCATCTTTGAAGGTCATTTGTGCTTTGGAGCTTGTCTTTTCCCACGTTCCTTCGGTGACTCCACCATCCTGGAAGATGTAGGTTTTACCACTACCCACGGTGTTGTAGCCGCTATGGCCGTCGCGGTCGATAATACTAAACTGCATAACGTTGGCGACGACAACTTTGGGTGCGATCTGCGCACCAGACTTTTCGTCGGTGTGTGGCTTGCCCTGCATGCTGCGCTTGTAGCTATTTGTTGCAGCATCATAGTCATAGTGCGGGTTGTAGTAGAAGCCAGAAATATTGAGGTCAATACTTTTGGCCGTTGGAGTTGCCAGTGCCTTGTCGGCTTTACGGGCGATACTATCGAACGTACTGCCGCTGAAGCCTTTGCTGGCAGCATAGGCGTCGAGCTGAGCCATAGACGTGTACAAATTGTGCGGGGCGTAGCGGCTCTTTACGCGGTTAAAGTACTTTTCGGCATGATTAAGGTCTTTTACTTTGTCGTTCTTTATTTTTGTGAGTGCGTCGCCGCTTCCGCCAGCGTGAGCCAGTGGGGCGTCAAAGCCTTGCACCCAGTCGACATAGTATGGTCGAGCGCTTCGTACGGGGCCGATGTAGTCCGGCTGCGTGTCTTGGTACAGTGCCAAGAAGCGAGTAATGCCGCCCTCGGCGATGGCTTCGAATACTATGCCAGCACTAGTAAGACCAGATTGAGGTCGAGCGTCGGGGCTGTTCTCTATCATGACACCAATCACCTGACGCTTATTGATGGCTGGGTCAACTTGTACGCCGGTTAGACGGCTGGCTTCGGTTGTGGGTTTTGGAGCTTCTTTTTTAGGTTCTTGTTTTTTAACAACCGGAACGGGTTTTGGTGCAGGACTCCGAAGGGCTAGTGCGACGCCCGTGCCAATACCTCCCAGGGCAATAACACAGACCACGACAAACAGGATTTTCTGCTTTTTACTGAGGTCTTTGTACCAGTTACAAATTTTTTTAAAGGGGTTTCGAGTATTTTGTTTGTTTGGTTTTGCTGCGCTAATTTTGCCGCGCTCATCTTCTAGCACCGAGTCGGCCTGACCCGGCAATTGTGTGTTTTCCATTCACCCATTGTACCAAACGCTTATGCTTACCCGAACTAGAGAGTTGAGATGGCTTGTTGTAGCCGGGCTAAGGACTTTTCTTTGCCAACTACGACAAGACTGTCGAATAGCGCCGGAGAGAATGGCGCCCCACTGAGGGCGATCCGCACCAGGCTAAACAGAATGGCTGGCTTTGTCTGGAGTTTTTCGAGTAGCCCATTCAAACGATCCTCTATATCGCCCAGTGTAAAATCTGATTCATTCAGACTTTGGTGAGCAGCTTCGAGAATAGCCTTTTTCTCGTCGTCACCTAGTTTTTTAAGTGGCTTGTTCTTTTCGTCATGCAGCAAGGCGGCCACAGAATCGATAGAAGGTTCGGCAAAAAAGAATTCGCTCAGCAACGGCACATCGGTAAGCACTTTAAGGCGTTCTTGGATAAGTCCGAGAACTGTTTTTTTGTAATCGTCGCTCGCGTTCGACGCACTAGCTGGCCAGAAATCGGCAACTCGCTTGCCAAGCTCTTCCAGAGATAACTCTCGAATATGTGCACCATTGAGCCATAATAATCGTTTTTCATCGAACTTTGCCCCACTCTTTTGAACTCGGTCAAGGCTAAATTTGGCTGTGAGCTCCTCTACAGTAAAAATCTCTTGTTCTGTGCCATCGTTCCATCCAAGTGTGGCTAGGAAGTTAAGTAGTGCTTCGGGTAGATACCCGTCACGTAGATAATCTAGAGCATCTTTAGCGCCGTCACGTTTACTTAGTTTCTTTTTACCGTCCGGACCCATTATATAAGGGAGAGTGGCAAACACCGGTATTGGCACATCCATTGCTTCGTACAAGTTCATGTATCGCGGCATACTAGCTAAAAATTCTTGGGAGCGAATTACGTGAGTTATTCCCATAAGGTGATCGTCGACGATATTGCAGAAATTGTATGTTGGGAAGCCGTCGGACTTGATAAGGACAAGATCATCTACCGCGTCTTCGCCAGCAGACAGTTCACCCATAACTTCATCGTTCCACGTGTATCTTCTGGGGGTGCTTTTAAGTCGAAGTGGTTGAGTGCCGTCCCACTTTGGTGGATTATCTGGCCGGTGATTACGATATAAGAATGGTTTCTTTTCTTTTTGAGCTTGTTCTCTTAAAACTTGTACTTCCTCGGGTGTATAGGGGTCGGCGTATGCAAGGCCCTTATCGTGAAGTTTTTGTCCCCATTCACGATACGTATTGAGTCGTTGGCTTTGTATGTATGGGCTATGTGGACCTTCGGTATCTGGTCCTTCATCCCAATCGATACCCAGGGCACGTAGGGTACCTAGGATATGCTCCTGTGCGCCAGGCACTTCCCTGGCCTGGTCTGTATCGTCTATGCGTAAAATGAACTTACCGTTAGTTTGTCTGGCAAGTAGCCAATCAAATAACGCGTTACGTACACCTCCAACGTGCATGTATCCAGTAGGGCTGACTGCAAAGCGGGTTCGAGTGGTTTTCATCCCTGTTACTATACCGTAGTTTCGGTATTGGCACTAGCGTGGCGCTGGGGCTGAGTCTGCTGTAAGACAATCCGCTAACGCAGTAAGTGGGCTAAGACCCACTTACGTAGTGTGTCTTACGGTAGACTCAGCCCCGGGACAAAGGCTAGAACAAAGAGGAAGCTATATTCAGAAGTTGGTCTTTGGAAAGTGCTGAGTCACCATCGATGGTGTACCAGATGCCGTTTCGTGTCCAGGTAAGATTATCTGCACCGTAGAGGTAACTAGTTTGGCCGTTTGCTGTAATGGTCTGATAGTCTTGGCCTTTTAGGAAACGGTTGCGAATGGTTTGGTCATCGATACTTGAGGAGGCTTGTGTAAGGGTGTATGCACGGCTGTCGCTGTTAGATCGGAAACTAATAGTAACCTTGCCTGGCTGGTATTGCACAGGGCCGCTGCGGCGGAAGCCACTGGGTTGGTAGGTTGGAACGTTTGCGGTAAAGCCAATGGTAGAAGAAGCTCGTTTTAGTGCCAGATTTGGTGCGTTTTGGTATGCAAAGAACCCGACAAGTAGAAGTAAACTTGCAGCAGCTACGGCTAGTCGAGCTGCTTTGTGACGGCGTTTATGGATGACATGCTTCTTGGCGGTATGGCTAGTAGAGTTATGCATGGCAGTTTCAAACAGGTCTCGGTGGAGCTCGCGTAGTGGTTTGTTTGCGGGTATGACAATAGGTGTTGGAGGTGTATTGGCAATGTCGTATGCTGAGGATTTGCTAGCCTTTGGTGCTGCGGCCACAGGAACGTGGGCGGTAACTTTAGTTATCGAGCTACCCGATGCAAATTTGCTGATGTGATTACTCTTGTTGAGTATCTTGGCACGTTCTTCGCGCTGTTGTACTGCACCGTTTTGAACAATGATACGTCCGGGCTGGCTCGTGCCGGCCGCAATGGCATGTGTAGCTTTGGTAGAACTTGGCTTTTTAACCACGTGGCGCATGAGTGTCTGAGAACGCTCGGCGTGTCGAGCTGCATTTTCGCTGGTGTGTGTTCGAGTAGCTTTCTGTGCAGGAATGGCAGTCGACGCAGGCACAGAAGAGGCTGAAGGTTTGATAACGGATACCGGAATCCTGTGGCTTGCCGACTTAGAATGTTTGGTAGGCCGAGATTTGACCACAGTGACATGAGGGGTGCCTACGGCTTTACCAGTCGCTGCATCATAGATGCGACCATTAATGGTTATGGTATTTGTTTTGCCCCTCATTTTTTAGTCTTTCTCTCGAGCATTAATGCTTATGTATCAATACTACCGGTTACTGCACATGCATGCAAGTTGGTGCTATAATAACCCTACGCCTCTCAAGACAAATATGGATAAAAACCGAAACTATTTATGGATTTCTTAGACCCAGTTAAAAAAAGAGCCCACACTCGCCGTCTGTTTATAGGCTATTTTTTAATGGGTATCGCTATTATCTTGGCAGCTTCTATTTTGCTGGTGTTATCTAACGGTTATGACCTAGACCGTAAAACTGGTAAGGTTATTCAAAACGGTTTAATCTTTACCTCTTCATTTCCCGAGTCTGCCAAGATCTAT
>CAZKKJ010000014.1:12041-12516 GCA_964553355.1 uncultured Candidatus Saccharibacteria bacterium
CTAAATGGTAAGGCCAGTGGTGTCACCGACGAAAGAAGTACCGTACCTGAGGGCAAGTACACTGTAGAGCTGCAACGAGATGGCTATAACACCTGGAAGAAGACCTTGCAACTTAAGGGTGGAAGTATCGAGCGGTTGCAGTATCCACGCATGTTTCCAACGAAGCTAGTCACCGCCACTAGCCAGACCTACGCCTCCACCCCGTCTTTGGCTACTCAGAGCCCGGATCGGCGCTGGTTGGTGGTATCCCAACCGGGTCAGTTTGCCACATACGAACTATATGACACCAACAAGCCTACAGCTGCCGCTACCACCATTACTCTGCCAACGGGATTGTTGTCTGCTCCACCAGCCGGAGGTGCAGAGAGCGTGCGGTTGGTCGAATGGTCTACCGACAACCGTCATATCTTGATTAAACATACCTACGGCGATTCTTTAGAGTTTATTATTATCGACCGTGAAGAGGTAGCCAGCT
>CAZKKJ010000015.1:0-12237 GCA_964553355.1 uncultured Candidatus Saccharibacteria bacterium
AATCGGTTGGAGTAACCTTATTTATCTTCTTTTTTGGCCAACTAGTAGGTGGTTTGCTGGTATATCTATCGCTAACTGCGGTAGGCTGGAACGAGCAGCGCATTACCGACTGGATATCTAACAATACCTTTGGACAATTTATTGCAGTTCTCCTAATAGAAGTCATTACCGTTGGCTTGCTACTTGTTTTTTTACGCCGCCGTCAATCAAGTTTGGCGAAGATAGGCCTAAAGGGTCGTCCGCGGGTAAGCGATGTGGGTCGGGCAGTCTTGGGCTATGTGGTGTACTTTATTCTGTACTTGCTGGTTATCTTTATGGCCAAAGCCTTGGTGCCCAGTCTCAATCTTGAGCAAAAGCAAGAAATTGGTTTTGAAAGCGTTTCTAACTTGCAGTTACCGCTAGTGTTCCTGAGTTTGGTTGTGCTGCCACCACTTGTGGAAGAGATTCTGATGCGTGGTTTTTTGTATACCGGTCTTAAGCAAAAGCTTCCCCGCATTATTGCTGCTATCCTAACTAGTTTCTTGTTCGCTATAGCTCACCTACAGGCTGGTAGCGGTGCGGCCTTGCTGTGGGTGGCGGCCATCGATACCTTCGTACTGTCTATGGTGCTCATATACTTGAGGGATAAAACAGGCAGGCTATGGGCGCCAATCTTTCTACATGCAATTAAGAATGGTGTGGCGTTCATCGCGTTATTCGTTATTGCAAGATAAGTCTTTCATGATAAAGTATGGATTATGGTTGTTGTAAATCATTTCGGTTTTATCACTCCGCCAGCACCGGTTCGTCACCGGAGGCTTGGCTAGATTTACCCTAAATAACTAACAAATCAGCACCAAGAACGGCCTCCGGGCCGATTTTTATTTGTCTTGGTGCTTAGGAGAATACAGTGATTGATATACAGAGAAAGTTAGAGACCACACAGGCACTTATAGATTGCGGATGGTATGAGCCCGCCGTTTATGTGGTAGAGCGAGGCTACGACATAGGATTGCTTGGCGAATTCCATGGCACGGAGCTTGCGAGAGCGGTTGGCCAGTATGTCCATGATCTTAAAGAAGTACGCGAGGGACTAATCTGGGCTAACTCAGCTAATATGTGGGCCGTCATACTGTCTGGTGGCGACACGAGTAGCTTAGGCTACGAAGATCAACTCGAAGCCGCAGCAAGGCAGGTGGCTCATCGCTCCGCACGATATGCTCTAAACTTAATTGGCACAGCGGATAAACTTTGGCTCTACCGTCGTAATAATGGACTTCTTAGGGAACAAAGGTAAAATAGAGGAAATGAAACACGATGAAATTATCTCAATTATTTACCAAGACGACCAAGAACGCTCCTGCTGATGAAACTGCACGTAATGCCCAGCTACTGATTCAGGCCGGCTTTGTCTACAAAGACATGGCAGGGGTATACAGCTATTTGCCATTGGGCTTGCGGGTACTGAATAACATTGCGAATATTGTTCGAGAAGAGATGAATAGCCTTGGCGCCCAAGAAGTTTTAATGCCGGCCTTGCAGGTTAAGGAGCGCTACGAAAAAAGCGGTCGGTGGGACGATAAAGTAGTCGATAACTGGTTTAAGACCAAGCTTGCCAATGGTGCCGAACTTGGTCTAGGTTTCTCTCACGAAGAGAACCTATCTCCTATTATCAAGGCTCATCTAGGTTCGTATCGCGACCTGCCATTCGGGGCTTACCAGATTCAAACTAAGTTTAGAAATGAATTGCGATCTAAAAGCGGCCTTATGCGTGGCCGCGAGTTTGTCATGAAGGACCTATATTCGTTTGCACTTAACCAGCAGCAACACGATGAGTATTACGACAAGGTAACAGATGCATATCTGCGGGTTTATAATCGCTTAGGCATTGGTGACAATACCTTTATTACTTTTGCAAGCGGTGGATCATTTAGCCAATTTAGTCATGAATTCCAGACTTTATCCGAAGCTGGGGAAGATACAATTTATCTGGATCGTAAGAGCGGCAAAGCAGTAAATAAAGAAGTTTATACAGACGATGTGCTAGCTCAATTGGGCCTTAATAAGGACGAGCTAGAAGAGGTCCGCGCAATTGAAGTCGGTAATACCTTTAATTTAGGTACAAAGTTTTCCGAACCATTCGAGATTCAAGTGACTAATGAATCTGGTCAACCACAAACACTAATCATGGGCTGTTATGGAATCGGCGTCAGTCGTTTAGTTGGGGTGATTGCAGAATTATTGAGTGACGAAAAAGGTCTGGTTTGGCCGGTAAGTATCGCTCCAGCCATTGTCTATATCGCTCGATTGGGCGATGACGAAAAAGTAGTTGAAGCCGCTGATAGCCTCTATAAAGAGCTTAGCGATGCTGGTATAGAAGTAATCTATGATGACCGCGACGCTCGGGCAGGAGAGAAGTTCGGCGATGCAGACCTAATGGGTATCCCGTATCGCGTAGTAATTAGCGAGAAAACGGTCGCCAGTGGCACGCACGAGCTAAAAGGACGCACCGAGTCAGAAGCAAAAATGCTAAACTCTAAAGAGATACTAGCATTCCTGGCTTCAAACAAGTAAACTAGGCCACAGTAAATAAAATTCAACGTTTGTAGAGTTAAGACAAGAGAAGAGGTACAGCCATGAAACAACAGTACTCACTGACCAAGGAAGGTGTTACAGAATTAGAGAGTGAACACGCAAAGCTAATTGCCGAGCGTGGTCCTATTGCCGAGCGTATTAAGACCGCCCGCGAATTTGGCGACCTTGCCGAAAACGCCGAGTATAGCGCAGCCCGCCAAGAGCAAGAGCGCACTGAATCCCGCATCGCCGAGATCGAGAACATTCTTCAGAATGTAAAGATCATCCAGAAGCCAAAAGGTGACAGCAAAGTTCAGTTGGGTTCCACCGTTAAGTTAAAAGGCAATGGAGCTACTAAAGAATTTCAGGTTGTTGGTACCGTAGAGGCCGACCCGATGAATGGCAAGATTTCGGACGAATCACCAATCGGACAAGCTTTGCTTGGCAAAAAAGAAGGCGACACCGTAGAAATCAAGACTCCTGCCGACACAATTAGTTACAAGATAGTCGACATTTCTTAGGCCTACTACAGTTTACTCCTTGGCCGGGGTCTATTTTAAGGATATAATGCTCCCCATATGGCAACACTAAAAGAACTCCGCGACGAGCGACTGCGCAAGCTCGAAGAATTAAAAACACTGGGCGTTAACCCATATCCAGCGACTGCTAATCGTGATCACACGGTAGTAGAGTTTTTGGCTGACTATGACAATCTAGAGAAGAGTGCCAAGGTTGTAACGGTAGCCGGTCGTATTACCAATATCCGCAAGTTCGGTAAAATTGCCTTTGTTGTTATTCGCGAGGCTCATGACACCGTGCAACTATTCCTGAGTCAGGACGAGGTTGAGCAAGCAGATTATTCAAATAGTGAGCTTAGTTTTGATAATCTTAACCTGTTAGATTCTGGGGACTTTATCGAAGTTACTGGCGTTGCCGCCACTACCAAGACGGGCGAGCGATCACTGACCGTCAAAAAGCTGCGCCTGCTGACTAAAAGTTTACGACCCATGCCAACGGCACAGGACGGCTTTACCAATAAAGAAGAACGCCTCCGTCGTCGTTACATTGATACCAACGTTAACAAAGACGTTTATGAGCGCTTTGTTCGCCGTAGCAAGTTTTGGCAGGCAACCCGCGATTTCTTGAACGAAGAAGGTTTCCTGGAAATTAATATTCCAGTACTCGAGCACACTACTGGTGGAGCAGATGCTAATCCGTTTGTTACGCACATGGATGCCATCGACCAAGACTTTTACCTTCGTATTAGCCATGAGCTGCCACTCAAGCGACTTATTGGTGGCGGTTACGATAAGGTCTATGACATTGGGCCACGCTTTAGGAACGAAAACTATACCGACGAACATCTTCCTGAGCACATTGCCATGGAATGGTATGCAGCCTACTGGGATTGGCAAAAAGGCATCGATTTTATGACTCGCATGTACCAGCATGTTCTACAAGAAACGTTTGGTACGTTGCAGTTTAAGCTTGGCGAATTTGACATTGATTTGTCTAAAGACTGGGAGCAGTGGGATTATGCCGAGACTATCAAGAAACGTTACGGGATTGATGTTTTTGATTGCACCCTTGACCAAGTTAAGAAGGCTCTTTCCGACAATAAGCTAGAAGTAGAGCAGACCGAGAATAAGGCCCGTGGCATTGATAAGTTATGGAAGAATATTCGTAAAGACGTGGCTGGACCAATTTGGCTTGTTAACACTCCGCTATTTATCAGTCCGTTAGCAAAGAGCAATCCTGGTGATGCCAATACCGTGCAACGCTTTCAGCCGGTTATCGCAGGCTCAGAACTAGGAAACGGTTTTAGCGAGCTCAATGATCCAATAGACCAGCTAAACCGATTTGTTGAGCAGCAAAATATGCGCGACGAAGGTGATGACGAAGCCATGATGCTCGACATCGACTTTGTCGAGATGCTGGAATACGGAATGCCACCAGCTTGTGGCTGGGGTTTCAGCGAGCGTGTTTTTTGGATCTTCGAAGGTGTTACCGCCCGAGAAGGTGTGCCATTCCCACAGCTTCGTAGCGAAGTGGATGAAGTAACTAAGGGCATCTATCCAACGGTCTTTGCCGCAGACAACGAGCCAAAGAAGTCCGGTAAGACGCGTGCACAAGACTTTAGCCGTCGTATCGTCGCTGTGGTTAACAAAGAGCTAGAGCCTTGGCAGGTTGCTAACGCCGTAGCACATATGGAAGCTGTTATTGGTAACGAACTTCCTAAAGACCAGTTAGTTAGCGGTGACGTCTTTACGGACAGCCAGAAGAACTATATCCCCCGTAACAGTCAGCATCCCATTATTGTTATGCGGGCGGCTGAAAAAGACTTACACAAACTTCATGAGCAAGTTAAATCTCAGAATCTTACCCACCATGTGTTCATTAAAGAGATGCAAGATACCAATAACGATCAAGAGATTATCGATATTCTAAAAGGTCAATCTTTTGATGATACCGTATTTTACGGTGTCAGCTTTATTGCCGACCACGAGACGGCTGATAAGTTGACCGGCAAACTCCAACTCTGGAAGTAACGTTACTAGCACCTCTAGCTGATATACTGAGTATATGATTGAGGTAAAAAACATTACTAAAACCTATGGCAAAAAGGACAGTTTTTTTACTGCACTTGATGACGTGAGTTTTAGTATTCCAGAAGGTTCGACAGTAGCAATTATTGGAAAAAGTGGTTCAGGCAAGTCTACTCTGATGCACATAATGAGTGGGCTCGATCACCCGAACGAAGGTAAGGTTATCTTAGACGGACAGGTGTTGCATGAACTGCGCGGCAAGGCTATGGATGCATTTCGTGCTAAAGAAATGAGCTTTATCTTCCAGTCATTTTTTGTTGAGGCCAACCAGACATGCTACCAGAATGTTGCATTACCCCTAGAGATTGGCGAAATATCTAATCGCAAACAGTTGGTTCATGACGCACTAACCCAAGTTGATCTTCACGAAAAGATAAACTCCAAGGCAGGTAACTTGTCTGGAGGCCAAAAACAGCGCCTAGCTGTGGCTCGAGCAATTGTTAATAAGCCTAAACTTATATTTGCAGACGAGCCAACTGGCAACCTCGACAGCGCCACGGGCGACAAGATTATTGAATTGCTCTTCAATTTAAACAAAGCAAATAAGAATACGCTCATCATAGTGACCCACGACCCAGAACTTGCAGATCGCTGCCAGATAAAGATTACCCTGAAAGACGGCAAGATTATAGGCATGGACAAAGGGAAGGCCGGCAAAGGAAAAAAGTCAGGTAAAAAGAAATGAAGATACTAGACATAACCAGGCGTAGTGCTCGAAATCTTAGGCAGGCTAAGGCTCGAACCATCCTTACCGCTTTGGCAATTGGGGTTGGTGCGTTTGCTCTTACGCTAACCTTGGCAGCAAGCAATGGTGCCCAGAACTTTGTTAATAACATTATTCAAGATAACTTTGACCCGGCTGAATTGATTGTTTCTAACGACGAAGCAGCGCTCGGGCGGGGCGACACCAGCAAGCCTCGGGAATATGATGATTCGTATGGTTCAGGTGTATCCAATAGCGGTGCGGCAATCCAGGTTAAACAACTGACCGAAGAGGATATTACAAAGATCACGAACTACCCAGAGGTAGAGCAGGTTCGTGAAGGCATAACACTTAACCTACAGTACATTACCCGTGATGGTGCGAAAAAGTATGTGGCTAATGCCATAGATCTAGGTCCGGCGCAAAACCCCGAGTTAGTGGCCGGCACATTGGCTAAGCCGCTCAATGACCAAACTGTTTTACTCCCCGAGGGGTACGTTAAGGCTTTGGGATTCAAAAGTGCCAAAGATGCTATTGGAAAGCCTATAACGATTGCTGTTAGGCAATCCATAAATGCAGAGACATTGCAGCAAACAGGTATACCTACTGATGTTGCTGCAGCACAAGAACTAGCAAAATCAGCCACGACAGAATCGACCTTTACTATTGGTGCGGTGCTAAAGAAACAAGCAACTGCACAACCTGGTACCGAGCTATATCTGTATATCAGTAATCCAGCCGCCAGAAAGTTAAACGACATCGTATACCAGGGGACTTCACAGTACCGTAAGTACCTTTATGCCAATGTGCGAGTAAAAGACGGCAAAGATTCCACTAAACTTAAGGTAGTACAGACTAAACTTAAAGACGATGGCTACACGTCGCAGAGCGTAGAAGAAACCCAAGCGTTCCTGACCCAGATAATTGATGTGCTAAAGGGTATCGTAGCTGCATTTGGAGCTATTGCCGTCATCGCGTCAGTGTTTGGGGTGGTGAACACCATGTATATAAGTGTCTTACAGCGTACCAGGGAGATTGGGCTCATGAAAGCACTTGGAACGCGCCGCAAGGACATTAGCCGCTTGTTTAGATTCGAGGCAGCATGGATTGGTTTCTTAGGCGGCGCAATGGGCTCTTTGCTAGCATTCGCTCTTGGCACTGTACTTAACCCGGCTATTAGCAAACAGCTTGACCTTGGAAAAGATAAATTACTCATATTCGATTTTTCGCAGATCGCAATGCTAATAATTATTCTTGTTCTGGTCGCCATAGTGGCAGGCTTGTTACCAGCACGAAAAGCAGCAAAATTGGATCCAATAGAAGCACTACGAACTGAATAAAGGGGAACATATGAAAGCCAGCTGGAAAGACCAAGTAATTGCCGAGGCAGATAAGAAAGATGTAATTTACATTGAAGGGAACTGGTACTTTCCTCCAAGTTCAGTTAAGCAAGAGTTTCTAACCAAAAGCCCAACTCCGTATACCTGCCCATGGAAGGGTGTATGCCAGTACTTTAACGTTGGGCAGGGCGATGATGTAAGTAAAGACAACGCTTGGAGCTATCCAGAACCTTTACCTACAGCCGTTGATCGAGTAAAGAAAGACTTTTCTAACTACGTAGCCTTCTGGAAAGACGTTAGCGTCGAGGAATAGATTATGTCTGAGAGTATTGTTCTAGGCGGTGGCTGCTTTTGGTGTCTGGATGCTGGATACCGTTTGATCAAGGGAGTTACTAAGGTAACCTCTGGCTATGCTGGTGGTCATACTCAGAATCCAACATATTATGACGTGTCGGGTGGCAGCACCGGTCATGCCGAAGTAGTTAAAGTAGAATTTGATCCTGTCATAATCTCTCTGGGAGATGTCTTGGATATTTTCTGGGCAATGCACAACCCTACGACACTAAACTACCAGGGATACGACAAGGGTTCGGAGTACCGTTCAATTATTTTGTTCAACAGCCAGGCTCAGGAAAAACTAATCAAGAACTCCATAACAGAGGTAGCGAAACTGTGGGATGAACCCATTGTTACTGAAGTTGCTCCACTCGAGTTTTTTTATCCTGCCGAGGAAGAACATCAAAACTACTTCCAGAAGCACCCCGAACAAGGCTACTGCCAGGTCATTATTAACCCCAAGCTCGCCAAGCTTCGCCAAAAGTTTACCGATCGTTTAAAGACAGACTAGAGCTGTTTGGCTTCAACCACGTAACGCTTGGCGGTACTACCGAGAGGGTAGCAGGTGTATAAAGTTAGTTTTCTAGGAACGTTCGGGTCGGTATCCCGAATGTCTACCTGGGTAGGCAAGACCGACCGAGTGTTGTGGATCTGGTACTCATAGACTTTGCCCTCCCAACGGATGTAAATTTTGCTGCCAATCTTTAGCTCTGGCAGGTTATAAAACCATCCACCATTCGTTGCTGTGTACAGGAAACGGTGACCGGCAATGACAATGTTGCCGTCGATAGTCGGATTGAGTTTACTCGTTTCATGCCAGACTCCCTGATTCTTGCCTATAACATTTATACTACGACCTTCGAGGATTTGGGTGTCAACGCCAATTCCTGGTAGCACCAGGCGGTTGCCCGGTTTTTCTTCGACGGGCTTAACGGTCTGACCTTTTTTCGAGGCTTCTGCAGCTTTTTGGTATGGCGTGGCATCTATTTTTGGTCGGAACACTAAGAAATATAGGCGTGGCAGATAGGGCATGGCCAGTAAAAATATACTGCCGGCTGCGATGGTTATCAGTACGCCCAGTAAAACTTTTGAGCGTTTTGAGCGCCTTGGCTTAAACAGAGTTTTATTCCTCAGTGCTTTTCGTTGTCGAATAGAAAATTTTGATCTCATATAATCATAAACAGTATAGCATTCGGAAAAATAGTAAGTAGATATGCTATAGTTCAGATATGAAAATATCAAATCCATTTAGCAATTTGCTCAAGAACAAACAAACTATAAAACTGGAACATCTTAATAAGTGGAACAAATACCTTGCAGGGCTTCATGCCGTTCAAGGTGTTGCTATTTTGTTACTTGCAAAGTCATCGGCATGGCCAGTTACGACCAGTTACTTAACCGAAGATACGCTGGCTTCTAAGGTCGCTGGTCAGCCAGTTCTAGCTAGTGCCATGCGTACACTCTTCTCCTTTAATCCAGCATACTTAGTTGTGGCATTTTTCTTTATGTCTGCTGTGGCACATCTTTTTGTGGCTACCAAACACCGCAAAACTTACGAGGATGATTTAAAGAAGGGTATAGACAAAGTCCGCTGGATCGAATACGGCTTTAGCGCCAGCACCATGATGGTCGCTATTGCTATGTTAAGTGGCGTATATGATCTGTCTACATTGCTTATGATCTTTGTATTAACACTACTTATGAATACCATGGGTCTTGTGATGGAGAAGGTCAATCAAGGTGCAAAAAAGGTCGATTGGCTAACTTACTGGTTGGGATGCTTGGCCGGAATAGTGCCGTGGATCGTCTTTGCTATTTATGTTATCGGCGCAACCGTGAACGGGTCTGGTGGCGTTCCGACGTTTGTGTACTTTATCTATGCTTCGATGTTCTTATTCTTTAGTAGCTTCGCCGTCAATATGGTGTTGCAATACCGTAAGCAGGGTAAGTGGGCAGACTACTTTTACGGCGAGCGTGTGTACATGATTTTGAGCTTGGTTGCTAAGTCTGCGTTAGCATGGCAAGTATTCTTTGGTACGCTTCGTCCCTAGTTACGTCATGAAGATCCACCGTTTCTATACACCCGACACTGCGTTAACACATGATTTTTGGTTCAAGAATAAAGATATCTTAGGGCAGTGGACTCGAGTATTACGCTTTAGACCGGGGCAAGAAGTTGTTCTATTCGACGGTGTAGAGCACGACAAACTGTATAAAATTACCAAGATATTGGCTGCCGAAGCGCACCTAGAGCACATCACCGATTACGCCCGATCCACACCCAAGAAAAACATCTACTTGTTTTGGTCGTTACTTAAAAAAGATAAGAACGACTGGGTGCTCCAAAAATGTACCGAGCTAGGCGTGAGTCACTTTATCCCACTTATTGCCGATAGATCAGAGAAGACCGGTTTTAACATAGAACGTGCCCGCAAAATTGTTATCGAGGCTGCCGAGCAATGTGGACGCAGTGACATCCCAGCGGTGCGTGATGCAATGCATGTGAGCACGGCAATCGAGCAGTATAACGGTAAAGTGCCGTTGCTTGTCTGCGAGCAAGGGGACAGCATAACAGAGACAAGTCTTATCAATGTCGGAGTATTAATCGGTCCAGAAGGTGGTTGGAGCGATGGCGAGAAACAACTATTTGAGGATACACATCTAGCACCATTGTCGCTTCACGACTTCACGCTTCGAGCCGAGACCGCTGCCATCAGCGCAGCCGTAAAGCTGCTACAATAGATATCACATGAGTTATTGGAGGGAGCGGAGCCAGCCGTATACACCTGGTCAGACGGCACCGTTCAAGGTTAGTCGTAGCAAAATAGAACTTTTCACGCAGTGTCCGCGTTGTTTTTGGCTGGACGTACGTCACAAGATCACCCGACCCAGTAGCCCGCCGTTTAATATAAACAAGGCCATCGACCAATTGTTTAAAAAAGAGTTCGATGTGCACCGTGCTGCCGGAACTCAGCACCCATTGCAGGTTAAATTTAAGGTGCCGGCTAGGCCCTATGCCCATAAAGACTTAGACACTTGGCGCGAGAACTTTATAGGAGTGTCTACGCTGCACGAGCCAACAAATCTGCACGTTTTTGGAGCTATAGACGATGTTTGGGTAAATGATGATGACGAGCTAATAGTAGTGGACTACAAAGCCACCGCCAAAGACAAAGAGATTACCGACCTGGGGCCAGTTGGTGGCTGGCAAGACAGTTATCGTCGCCAGATGGAAACGTACCAGTGGTTACTTCGGGCCAATGGCTTTAAGGTTAGCGATACTGGATACTTTGTGTATGCAAATGGTGATGCCAGCAAAGAAGGTTTTAACGATGTCGTCCAATTTAGGACCAATGTCTTCCCGCATTATGGCAACGACGCGTGGGTAGAAGAGACACTGCTAAAGATGAAAGAATGTATGGACGGTGACATGCCCCAGGTGGGTGAAGCCGCCATGGGCGGTCCGTGCGACTACTGTACCTACGCCCGCCAACGCACTGAGCTAACCCTCAAAGCAATACAAAAGAAGTAGCTTAGAACACGTCTTTTGTGTAAGACGTTAGTCGCTCAACAAGCCACTCATCACTCGATATGATATCGAGCTCTTTTTGGAAGCTGTCGAACTTTTTCTCTTTAGCGACAGCCTCTTCCCAGGTAAGCCATTCATTGTGTCCGCCTTCGAAGTCGGCCAGAGTTGATCCTGAAGGGCTGGTGCCGTGAACAACAAAAAACATTTTATCTTCAAGCATCTCTCCGGTTTCGGCTTGTTTGACGTGCTCGTGGTACACGCCGGCAACACGAAAATCGGCCATAAGCCCAGTTTCTTCCATGCATTCGCGTTCGGCAGTTTCGACAATCGTTTCACCCCAACGCATTTTACCGGTTGGTAGTCCCCAGAATCCGTAATAGGGATTCTTGAGTCGTTCCTGGAATAGGAACTGTTTTTTACCTTCATAGGTTCGCTCAATGGCCAAAATTACGGCGACCTTAGGTTGTCGTTCTACGGTGTTATTGTCCGTGTCTAAGCGGTTGGCATATTCCTTGCCACGAGGTGTCAGCTTGTAGGTGCCGCGGCGAACTTTTTCGACCAGCCCTAGGTCGACTAAGCGAGCGATATGAAAGTTAAAATGGTCGCTGGCTAGATCGGTACCTTTTTGGAGTTTGGCATAGCCTGCCTCTGGATGGAAGAGCAGCTCCCGCAGGATACTTGTTTGGGCGTTGTGGATGGCGACTTCGTGACTCATGGCGACTCCTAATGTTTATGTACTATGACAAAATATAGGAATAATAGAAAACAAAATCTAGTAAATTCAACTTTAGTTCTTTGTCTGATATAACGACGCCGGGTATACTAGAAGTATGTTAGATATTCAGTTTGTCCGAGATAATCCCGAGTTGGTAGAAGAAAAGTCAAAGCAAAAAGGCTACACCGTTGACGTTAAGGGGCTCCTGAAAGCCGACGATGAAAGACGTAGTTTACTAGTTGAGCTGGAAGATGTTCGGGCAGAACGTAATACCCACAGTGCATCGCTAAAGAGCGGCAAGCCGAGTGATGCGGACCTAGAAAAGGGTAAGCAGCTTAAAGAAAAGGTTACGTTGCTTGAACACAAACTTGCTCCAGTGGAACACGACTTTTTGCAGTTACTTAAAGTAATTCCGAATATGCCGCTAGACAGCGTTCCGATAGGTGCCAGCGAGG
>CAZKKJ010000016.1:0-11583 GCA_964553355.1 uncultured Candidatus Saccharibacteria bacterium
CACGCATCTGGTCGTTCTGTCGAAGATCAGCTGTCAGCTATCTCTGGCTACGCGATTACCGGTAATGAAGTAAGGGGCTTGGCGCGCACATACGATCCCCAAACTCCAGGCAGCGTGATAGCGAGTGGTGGTGGGGCAGCAGCTGCCGGTGGTCGAGCGGCGGCCGGTGGTGGTGGTGGTGGTGGGGCAGCAGGACCCTAAGCTCTAGTCTTTTGAACTATTGACTTTTATAACCTTTTATGGTAACCTAATAATCATGACCACCCCTGGAAATCCAAACATTCCACCGACTAATCAAAGTAAATTTGGTAACCTTGCCAGCACTCTTCATCCCGGTAACCTAAGGGACATAGGATTAGCGGCATACCACGGTTTTCGCGCCAGCAAACTAGATACAGACAACAGTCAAGCTATTTCTGAAGCAGATCACGATGCTAGATTCTATGGCGACCACGCCGCCAACCTAGACGATGTTTTTTCTCAAGACTACGATGGTCGCAACATCTTTGACCCCCCACTAGAAGTAGGCATCTTATCTAAACAAGCCGAATCCCAGGCAAGAATAAATGCCTATAAGGCCAATCCTGGTCAATCTCGCATAACGAGCAATTTAAGGCCTTCGCCCCCTGGACCTGGTGGCGTAGTTACCGGTAGTGTTCCAAGCCAACCCGGCCAACTTCCACCGCGAAACGATAAACAGCGAGAGGAAGAGGTTGAGCTTGCTAGTCTGGTACGTAAAGTACGTGGCGAACGTGGCGATCAGATAGAAAGGTCCAAGCTCTATGGCTCAACTACGACACACTCTGGTATTAGAACTTTCTTTGCTAAACGTAGACTAAGACAGGAAACAAAAAGAGATTTCAAAGCCGGAGTAGTTACCGAATTTGACCCCAATACAGGACAAATCGTTCAGCGTCCGTTCACAGCATACGATGTTCTGGATCGTGAAGCGGAGCGCAAGGCCATGTCCGTAGGCGTTACACCGCTTCCAATACGCAGAGTTGAACGAAATCTTAAGGTTGCTACCGAAGGGGCGCGTGTAACCCGTAGTCCTGCAGAAAAATTACGCGCCAAGTCAACAAAGGCAGCCGAAAAGGCAAAAGAATTACGACAAGAAGAGATAGATCGTAATAAAAAACGTGATGAGCACCGACAAGCACGCGCAGATGCCTGGGCTCGGCAAGCTGCTCGACGTCGCTAGACAGTTATCGAAGGCTTCTTGCAAACTGGAATCAAGAGACTGGTATGCGGTACACTATATAGGTAATGGCTACCTATAAGGTTTTGCAGGATATCGAAGCCGAGGACAAGTTTCTTGGCCCCCTAACACTCAAGCAGTGTATTTTTGCTGCTATTGCAATTGTTAGTGCCTATTTATCGTTTGTATTCATAAGCAAGGGGATCTGGGTATTGATTTTCCTGTTGCTGCCTATTATGGTGGTGACGGGTTTTTTGGCTTTTCCATGGGGTAGGGATCAACCCACCGAAGTTTGGCTATTAGCCAAGATTCGATTTATGTTTAAGCCGCGTAAGCGCATTTGGGACCAAACCGGCATTCAAGAGCTAGTAAAGATTACCGCGCCACCTAAAGTTGCAGAATTTTTAAGCGACAACCTCAGCCAAACAGAAGTAAAAAGCAGATTAGAAGCCCTGGCCAGCACCATCGACAGCCGCGGCTGGGCAATAAAAGGGTCACTCGGCCAGCCAGCATTTGCAACCGCTAATGATTCTGATCGGTTATTAGACGCATCAACACTGCCTGCTGTAAGTGGTGGCATGGACGACCTGCCTAGTACCGACATGTTCGATAGCCCTTTGGCCAGTCAGATTGGCTCGCAGATTTCTAACAGCACGGCGCAGTACAAGGCCTCTGCCGCTACGACTTTGCAAAATACCGTAGCAAGTGCGGGGGCTAGCAGTGTGCCGGCAGACAATTTATGGTTTATGAATCAACCGAGTGTTGTCAGCCCTGGACAGGCCACCTTTGGTACCCAGACAGCGGCACCGGCAGCCGACGATACTCTTTCGCCGCTCTTTAGCAATAGTGCCACGCACCTTGATCCAAACGACGCTGCCGCACTGGACCAGATCAAGCAAAGACACACCAGCCAGAGTCAAAATTTCCGCAACCACAAGTCTATAAATCCGGGTGGGCCAGCGCCGAGCATAACAGCCACTCCACCAGTGACAGCACCCCCTAGTCCTGCTACAATTGAACTTGCTAGGAACAACGATCGCACCGTCGATAGTCTCGCTCGCGAGGCCGGAGACGGCGAGGTGGTTGTTTCACTCCATTAAGAGGGGTCTAGCTTAGAAATTGTGGTGGGTAGAAACATTTATGGATCCTTTTAGTCAACCTGGTAGTCAACAACTTGGACAGCCTCTAGCTGGTGCACCCGCCGGCGGATACGCTGCGCCCGCACCTGCCGCACCAACCAATCAGGGCTTGGCCGGCCAAGCGTATCCAATGCCTGGCGCTATAGCTGCCACCGCTCCACCCGCTAATACCTTTAACGCAATTCCCGGTGTGGCGCCTGCTGCACCCGGTGTTCAGACCCCGGCTCCTGCCGTGCCTAAGTCTAATCCAAATAGCACCCAAAATACGCTACAGATTGCCGAAGTTCGCGACGGCATCGTAATTATGAACGACGGTAGTTTTCGATCGGTCATTATGGTTAAGTCGATCAACTTTGACCTTATGAGCCCCCAAGAAAGAGAAGCCGTAGAATACAGCTACCAAGGCTTCTTAAACTCGTTGTATTTCCCAATCCAAATCACCGTTCGTTCGCAAAAGGTAGACCTGGGTCCGTACATCGAAAAACTCGACAAAATTCGCACCGAACACGACAACATGTTGCTGGCTATGTTAATGGAAGATTACATAAACTTTATGGATCAACTGAGTCGGCAAACCAACATTATGGACAAGAAATTCTATGTTATCGTTCCGTACTTTCAGACAGCCGACTTACAAAAGACCATCGATGTTGGCAGCAAAGGAATTATTGATGGGCTTAAGAAGATGTTTGGCAACAAGCCAGAGCAACAGATCACCATTAACGAGGCTGATCTGGCCAAGGCTAAAGACGAGCTACGCAACCGTGTGCAGGCTGTGCTGGGTGGTTTAATGCAGTGCGGTATTCAAGGCCTGCCTCTGGATACCCAAGAGCTGATCGAGCTGTACTACGACAGCTACAACCCCGACACTGCAACGCGTCAGCAACTCAAGAATTTTAGCGAGATGAATGCGCCCGTAATTACCAAGGGCGTCGGCAATGCTCGGCAACCAGAACTAGATAGGGAGATGCAGTAGTTATGGCTCTTGGAAAAAAGAACAACCAGCCGCTTGATCCTGTAGCTGCCGCACAGGCGCAGCGAGCCCTAGAAGAGCAAGAAGTAAATGCCGCCTTCCAGAAGGGTGTAACCGCACTCCGCGACTTTATCGCTCCCAGTAGTTTGGCCTTCGAGAATGCCTATTTCCATATTGGCACTCGTTTTGCCCGAACTTTTTATGTCTATGGGTATCCTCGTCAGATCTTTACGGGCTGGTTAAGTAGTATGGTGAACATGGACGAAGTTATGGACATGTCTATCTATGTGTACCCCGTAGAAAGCCAAGTGGTTCTAGAGAATCTTCGCAAGAAGGTGACGCAGCTAGAGGCCGGCCTACAGATCGATGCCGAAAAGGGCAGGACCCGCGACCCAGGTAAGCAAGCGGCGATCCTCGACGCCGAAGAAATGCGCGACAAACTACAGGTGGGCGAGGAGCGTTTCTTCCGCTTTGGTCTGTACTTTACCATCTACGCCGGCAGCATGGACGAACTAGAATTTGTTACGCACAAGATCGAATCCGTTTTAGGCCAACAGTTGGTGTACTCCAAAGTAGCCACCAGCCAACAAGAGCAGGCCTTTAGCAGCACCGTACCGCAGTTTACCGACCAACTACAGATCCGCCGCAACATGAACACCGGTGCCATTAGCACCAGCTTTCCGTTCACCAGTGCAGACCTGTCGCAAGATAACGGTATTCTGTACGGCATCAACATGCACAACTCCGGGCTTGTGTTGTTCGACCGCTTTAGCCTAGAAAACGGTAACTCGGTAGTCTTTGCTAAATCTGGTGCCGGTAAGTCTTTTGCTGTTAAGCTCGAAGCTTTGCGCAGCCTTATGTTTGGCACCGAGATCTTTATTATCGACCCCGAAAACGAATACCAACGCATGGCCGAGGCAGTGGGTGGCGCATATGTCCGACTAAGCCTAAACTCGCCAACACGCATTAACCCCTTTGATTTACCTAAGGTAATTGATGCCGAAGAGGCAGACAATGCCTTGCGTAGCAACATCATTACGCTGCACGGACTGCTGCGTTTGATGATGGGTGGCGCCCAAGCTCAGATGGTAGCCGGTGGTAACACTGCAGCCATGCCAGTACTAAGCCCGGTCGAAGAGTCCGACCTAGACGCTGCGCTTATAGAAACATATGCCAGGGCAGGCATTACCAATGATCCGCTCACACATAACAGTCCACCGCCAACTATTGTCGATCTGTACGATACTTTGTTGCACATGGGCAACACTGGTCCACAGCTTGCCCAGCGCCTGCGCAAGTACACCACGGGTACCTTCGCCGGTATCTTTAGTCAGCAATCCAATACCGACATCAACAACCCTATGGTAGTCTTTAATATCCGTGACCTAGAGGACGAGCTGCGTCCGGTTGCCATGTACATTGTTCTTAACTACATCTGGAACAAGACTAAATCTGACCAGCGAAAACGAATACTCATCATCGACGAAGCCTGGCAATTAATGAAGTACGAAGACTCGGCTAACTTTATGTTTAGCCTGGCTAAGCGCGCCCGTAAATATAACCTTGGTATCACCACCATTAGCCAAGATGTAGAAGACTTTATGAGTAGTCGAATGGGCCGCGCTATTGTGGCCAACGCCAGCATGCAGCTACTACTTAAGCAGTCCAGCTCGGCAGTCGACATCTTGGCAGAGGTCTTTAAGCTTACCAGCGAGGAACGCAAGCGCCTCAGCCAGTTCCCCGTAGGGCAGGGCTTATTCTTTGCTGGCCAGAGTCATGTCCATATCCAGATTACTTCCAGCCCAACCGAAATGAATCTGATTACCACCAATCCTGATCAAGTACGTCAAATTAACCAACAAGGTGCATTGGATCAGCCACAAGGCACCATTGACCTATCTAACCGTTTAACCCCTGGGGTCTAGAGGTAATCGTTGAGTAACTTAGCATACGACCAAGAGCCGGAAGATGGTGATTTTTATGATCAGCAGCGAGAGCGAGCTGCTCGTAAAGAACGGTTCAATAGTCTAGAGGGCGGAGGAACCGATAGCGACTATTCTCCTGCCGATGACGATTCCGACAACGTTGTTAGCCTTGACGAGTTTCGTAAGAAAAAAGAGGCCAGTGCTAGCGAGCTGCGTGAGCAAGAATCTTCTTTTGGTGGCGAAGCAAACACCACCGAGGAGAGCAAAGAAGAGGAAGGCCAGCTCTTTAAAGAGGACGATGACAATAAATCGGGAGTTCGTAGCAAAGTACGTTCTGGTCTTGCAGCAATAAACAAACGGCGCGGGATGAGCCTGGCAGTTGGCGTAGGCGGGGTTGGATCTATCTTAGGATTCATTCTAGTGCTCGTCATGCTTGGATCACTTAAAGTGCCCCATTTTGGACAAGTAGTATCGACAGCTGGATTTATTCGACTCAATAGCATCATGGAGGAGCGTACCACCCAAATCCTCTTTGATAATGGCGCTACGGTCGGAGATGGTGAGTTATCGCTTCGTGGCCGGTCCGTGTTAGACAAGGTTAAATTCCGTAACCTCGATGCCCAAGTTACCGAGCTCGGGCAAAAAAACAAACTAAAGTTTGTCTTGGATGACGGTAGGCTGCAGGGTGTTACTCTCCCAGAGAAAGGCAAGACCATAACCCTAGACGGTATTACTAAAGAGTTGGGATTTGGCGACAAATTCGCCGATCTTAGTAAGGGTTGGTCCAAACTTAACCCGCAAGAGTATCGGCGGATTGCAGCAGTGCGTAATGAGTTTGTTAAGCAATCCCGTGCAGGTATTGCAGAGGGGTTAGCAAGCGAGTCCCGCGCGGTGCGGGGTCGAACCAACAAGATTATTGCCGATAATATTGGTTTTAAATTTAGTCGGTGGCGACAGAAAGCTCGAGAATACGCCGGGTTAAAGCCTGCTGAAGCGGCAGTTAAAAATACCGTTGAGTTGGCAGACGAAGTGTCCGGAAGAAATACTATCGAAACCGGAGTTACCGATCTAGACAATGCTCAAAAAGAACTAAAAAGCCAAACCCGCTTAGAGGAGTATCTGAAAAAGACCGGTGGGGAATTTGATAAAGAAAAGTTTTTACAAGACCTCAAGATCGGCGAAGCCAAAGGTAGCACCATAAAAAATGTGGCCACAAAGGTTGGTATTGGGGTCATGATCGGTAGCATAGCCTGTATGGCTAATCAGGCCATGTCCCGGGTTGACGAAGTGGCTGCCACCAATGAACAGCAGGCCGAAAAACAAGCGTCACTTCAAATTGCTGCCAAGGATCAACAACTCCAAGGAGAGGCTAACGACGAAGCCATTGGCGCAGAAGCCTCGGCACTAAATGGAGCCGAGCAATCCCAGTGGTACCAGTACACACAATACGGCGAAGTACGTAACACATCAGAGGTAAATACATCACGCATTACTCCACAGTATGGTAACATCGCGAACGTTATTCAAACCCTTACTAGCCCATCCCGAATTGTTGGTGGTCCAATACTGTCTTATGGTTTACCCGATAGTTGGCTCGACGGTATTGATACGGGTTTTTGTAATGCACTATTAAGCGAAGAAGGCATGATAGTTGGTGTTGCCGCCGAGATTGGCGTTGTTGCAGCAACCTCGTTCTTTACTGGTGGTGGAGCTGCAGCTGTTGAGCAAGGTGGCGGGCGAGTACTGTTAACTACGCTCGTCCGCGAACTTGCCTCTGCATCGCTAACCACTGCCAAGGGGCTGGTACGTCCTAGCGGACTAGCGGTATTGGGTGGCATCGGGTTATACCAATTAGGCCTGGAGTTTGCTGTACAGCAACTGTCTGGTACTGGCTTTATGGGTGCAGAGCAGGGTGCAGCACGCATGGAGAATAACGGTGTAGGGGTCAGCCTTTTGCAATCCCGTAGACTACGAGCTGCCGGTGGAGCACCAATGTCTAACGCCGAAGCCACAGAGGTAGATCGACCATACATGAAGCAAAAGAAAGAAACTATGAACGAAGGCGTTTTTGCGCGCTACCTATCTATAGAAAATCCGTTCTCTGCGGTTGGTTCGCTAAGCGCCAGTGTTTCGTTTACGAGTCAATCTCCGGGTGCTATGGCGGGTAGTGCACTCTCTAGAGGGGCTTCGTCCTTGGCAAGCGGTGGACTGTTTAAGCCACTACTAAATCCCGTCCTTAATGCGAGCCCCAAGGTGCAGGCATTAGACTACAACCCGTATTCGGATGTTGTTCAGTGGGGCTTTACTAGAGCAGAACTTGACCTAATGCGTAACGATCCTAGCTATAGCGCCCTCCGGAATCTGGACTTTATTAGTGACCAGCGAATATCTGAGCTCGACTCCGAATATGGCGACTGCTTTAACCCCGAACTCTTACAGGTAGAGGTCGAAAAATTAGAGCAGTGTAGCGCCGAAGAACTCCGTAAAGACGACGAGATGTTTAGATACCGCTTAACCAAACTCGATAACGAAATCCTCGGACGACTTTCTCAGACCCCGGAAGAAATGCGCCAAGCAACTTCCGCCGGTGCAGGCGAAGAGCCAACTCCGGGCCAAACCGGTGGTGACGGAGCGGGTGGAACCGTAACCGTTGGCGCCACCGACAGTTCAACCTGTGCAGCTGGAACCAGAGACCTCGGCATAGCCGAAACGTATGTTGGCGGCCAACTGGCTCCGTCTAGGATTTGTGCAATCCCTGGCTTTAAGAGCACCAGTTCTGAAAGTCAGGCAGGCAATGCCTATTCCGTTGCTGGCGCCAATGGCGACACCATAGTTAGCGCTAAGTCATCCAGCAACTTCCTTAATCTATATACCGCTATGGCTGCAGCTAAAATCGCACCACTAGCCAATAGCTCTTACCGGACCATGGCCCACCAGCAACAACTCTGTAGGGACAACGCCAAGTGTAATTCTGGAAATTACGAAGATGTCGCTAAACCAGGCACCTCAAACCACCAAGGAGGAAACGCCATAGATTTTGCTAACTGTTCCACCCGCGGCACCATCTGCTATTTGTGGCTCGCCGATAACGCAGCAAAATATGGCATTAAGAACTATCCAAAGGAGCCATGGCATTGGTCAATAACCGGAAATTAGCCCCTATTAGGGAAGTACTAAAAAAGTCATTACGGCTAGCCGGTGTATTTACTATCATTGCTTCGCTTTTTGTTAGTAGCAGCGTACACGCTGAACCCGTGTTTGATGCGCTGTACGCCCCGTACTACGCGCCTGGTAATGCCTGTGTGTCTAACTTTTCCGAGGCGGGTGGCACCAACTCTGGTGTTCAGAGTGATGGAACGGTCTGGAGTAGCGGCTTACAGGCACCATACATCCTTGAGCAATACGCTGTAGAGGTATTAAAGGCAGTAGCCAAAAAACGCGGCGTTCCTGAGTCCGACACAGTTACACAAGAGCATATCGATGCGCTGCTAGCCTTTATGTTTGGCGAGGGCGGCGACATATCTAACCGCTGGCTCTATAACCCCCTTAACAGTGGTTTGTCGGCAAGTGAACTCGTAGATGGTCCCAAGCAAGCAGATGGCACCCAGTCTTTTAAATCCTTTGACGCTGGGGTAGAAGCTACTGCTCGTACCATTGTTGGCAAAAACCAATCTCGACTAGCCGATGTGCTTATCCAAAAAGAAAGTACTGCTACCCAGTTTATGTATGCCCTAACGTACTACAATTTATTCCCGGATAACAAATTCTGGGCAGCTGCGTCGCTATCTAATCCTTCTCGTTATTACAACGAACGCCTAAAGCTGATCAACCAGGTACGCAGCAAATATAACGACATTGCCTCTACCGTTATTGGCACGCCAGAAAAAGAATATGCTGCAAAAATTCGTGACGCATCTAAACTCCGTAACCCGAGCGGTCAACCTAGCACTGCTACCGAAACGGCTAACCCTACCAGTTCCGACGTAGCATCTCGGACCTGCGGTGGGGCAATAGGTAGCAATAGCAATACGGGCCCTGTAAATGGAAATGTGGCGTCCACCGCTGTTAATTTGTCATGGCCAAACCGCTGGCAAGCAAAACGTGACGCCTCTCAGGCCATGCGAACCAACGCTAAAGTGCCTACCCCAGCATACTCGGCCGCGCGCGCCCAGTTTAATAAAGGTACCCGCGCCGACGGTGCAGACTGTGGAATGTTTGTAGCCACGGTCATGAGATCGAGTGGTGCAGACCCTAATTATCCCGCCAGCGGAACAGCTTTACAAAGAGATTACGTTCGCAATAATCCAAATAAGTACGATGTGTTAGAGGGACCAAAATCGACGGCCGACTTACAGCCAGGTGACATCTTGGTAGTAAATAATGGCTCAAGACACCACACCTTTATCTACGTCGGCCCACAACCTGGCAGCAACTACGATAGCGCCAGCGCATCGCAAGATAAACGATCTCCTAACCTTCAGCCCAGTGGGTTCGAAGGTACATTAAGTATTTATACCCGAGCTAGGTTAAAATAAGTACCAATGGATACACGACGCAAAAACCCTGTAATCATTGTCTCTCTTGTAGTGGTCATGTTTATTATCCTGGCAGTCGTAAACTTCGTGTCTAAGGCAGGCAAGACTGCAGTATTAGAATTAGAGGTCGCACCATCGGATGCAACAATTATTCTTAATCAATCAAAAACCCGGAGTGGCAAGCGTCGCATAGAACCTGGAAAGTATACCGTAACGGTTAGCCGTGCCGGCTTCGCCGTCCAATCAAAAGAAGTCACCCTCAAGGATGGCTCGGATGAATACGTGGGAATTGCCCTTGAGTCCAACAGCCCAAGTACAAAAGACTGGTATAGCGAACACCCCAAAGATCTAAAGATTGCCGAACGAATTACTAGCATTAACTTCGACCAACAGTCAGAAAAAAACACCGATCCAATTCTGGGTAGTCTTCCTTTTGTAGGCCCCGGAGAAACATATCAGATCGACTACAGCGCCACAGACGACAAGGGAAAAGTTAGTGTTGTAGTGTCTTATGTTAACGAAGAGGCAAAGCAAGATGCTGTTAGTTGGTTTGCTAATAATAACTACGATATCAGTAAATACAATGTTACCTATACCGACTTACTGGCCAGCGAATCTTTAGGCGAATAATCTAAGCTCAAGGTTAGTTACGTTGGATAGGCAAGATAGTACAGTTGTCCATAAAGTGCTGAACCACAATATCTGCGTCTGTAGTAGTAATAAACGATTGGTATTGCTCTAGGAACTGCGTTAGAGCCCTCCGACGTGCCCCGTCTAGCTCACTAAAGACGTCATCCAGCAGTAGCAGAGGCTTTTTATCGCGAACCTGCTCTAACAGCTTAAGTTCGAGTATTTTGAGCGCTAGCAGCAACGTACGTGTCTCCCCGCGTGAGGCAGAGAGGGCAGCAGGATGACCATTTAATATTACCCCTAGGTCATGCCGGTGCGGCCCATTGCCCGTAAAACCCCTAAGCCTATCTTTCTGAATATTACGCTCCAGTAATGTCAGCAAGTCACTACTATAATTATCGGTTCGCTCCTCGCCCAACACATCACTTTGGTACTCTAGTTGCACCGTTCCGGTAGTACTGGCTAGCTGGTTATAAATGTCTTGAACTTCGTTCTGCAGTTCGGCTATAAGCTCCACCCGGCTTTTAACTATTTTTCCGCCCAGCTCACTTAAGCGCACATTCCAAGCAAACAGCTGAGCATCTTCGTTACCCCGTAGGTTTTTGAGCAGCATATTACGCTGCGCCAACGTCCGTCGATAATCTCGCCGCAGCTTTCCATAACTGGCAACTGTTTGCTCAAGTAACTCATCCAGGTAATCACGCCGACGTTCCGGCCCACCGTGCAACATCCGTAAATGTTCCGGTTCGAACACCACCACTGGAATGCTTTTTTGCAACGACAACCGCGACAGGGTATTGCCAGCTATAACAAACTTCTTCTTCGCTGCATCTTCTACGCGCTCGATGGTCACCACGCGCTTTCCTTCGGTTGTATCGGCTTCGAGTCGAGCCCACGGCTGCTCAAAGCCCACTAAATCAATATCCCGTGCTCGGTACGAACTACCTGTACACAATACTAAAATCGCTTCTAATAAGTTAGTCTTACCGCTGGCGTTTGGTCCCACGATAATATTAACGCCATCACCAAACTCGAACACATCATCAAGATATGATCGGTAGCTTTTCAGGGTTATGTCGTTGATTATCACTACTGTTATTATGTCACGTTATTGATAGGTGTTATGGGGTGAGTTATTTCCTCTCAAGGCGCCTCCGCAGCCGGGTTGTGGTACATTGCCCGC
>CAZKKJ010000017.1:0-3088 GCA_964553355.1 uncultured Candidatus Saccharibacteria bacterium
TCCGTAGGATTTCAATTTCGATTGGATTTTTTAAATCCTCGTATCGACTCTTTCCAACCGGACTGACAGTTGAGTCACAAAAACAAAAACAACCCAAAAAACAAAAAGTTGGCTGCTGATTAGGTGATCTTGAAAAGTCCGTGTTACCATAGCGTTAGCGGATTTAAAACAAAAACACCAAAACATAAATAAAGATGGCAGAAACAAGCAATTCAGGCAATCAATTGCAGCATATCCCAGTTTTAATGGCCGAAGTACTAACGTACCTTAAGCCTGAGCCCAAGCAAACATACTTGGATCTCACCGCGGGATATGGTGGGCATGCTGGAGTGATTCGCTCCCGTACACATGGTTGGCCTGTAACGTTAGTAGATCGAGACACAATGGCCGTAGGGCACTTGCGGGAACGGTTTCCCGACGAGGCAAGCGAGATTATCCAGCAGGATTTTCTAACCGCAAGCCAGCAACTTGTTCTAGCGGGCAGACAGTTCGATATGATACTGGCTGACCTAGGCGTGTCATCTCCGCACCTTAATATCGCAAGCCGAGGATTCTCCATCCAAAACGATGGTCCCCTCGATATGCGTATGGATCAACGCCAAGAGCTAACGGCTAACGAAATCGTTAACCACTACTCGCAGGCAGATCTTGTACAAATTATCCGCGAATTTGGGGAAGAGCCAAAGGCCGTTAAGATTGCTCGCGCAATCATTGCAGCCCGGCCCATCCAAACTACCGGTGAGCTTGCCAAAGTTATCGCCAAAACCAGTTTTGGACGAAGCAAAGTCCATCCGGCAACCAAGACCTTTCAGGCCCTTCGGATTGCCGTTAACGATGAGCTTCGGTTACTACAAGAGGCATTGCCCTTGTGGGTAACATTACTAAAACCTGGTGGTCGACTGGCAGTCATTAGCTTTCATAGCCTGGAGGACAGAATTGTTAAGCAGTTCTTTGCCGATCAAGCAAGTGAAGGATATGACGCCGAAATTCAGATACTGACCAAGAAACCAGTCACCGGCGATAAAAATGAAATAGTTTCCAATCCGCGTGCTCGTAGTGCAAAACTGCGAGCCGTAGCGAAAATAAAAACATAAAAAGAAAGGGTTAGACATGCCTATCCAGGTCAAAAGTCAATCCCGTGCATACAAGGTACGAGTTAAAGTTCTGTAACTCCACCTTCGCCAGCTCACCGTAATGGTGGGCTGGCACCAAAAAAAACAAAAACAAACAAAAATTATGACATATTCATCCTCACTAGCAGTGAATCGGCAACGCTTCGCTGTGAAAAATCAAAACACTACTTCGTTTGCAACTAACGAAAAAGCCCTCGGCCCAATTAGTAACACCATTATTCTAATCGTATTAGCCTGCGTTCTCGGTCTTATGTACTTGACCCAAGTAACCAAAACTAACGCCTATGGCTACCGTATTAACGCTTTAACTACCGAAGCAACAACACTTCAGCAAGAGCATGATGAGCTCGAAGTTGCTGCTGCACGATTACAAGCTCTTAATCGCGTCAAGAACAGTGAAGCAGCTAAGAACTTGGTTAGTGTAGCGCCAGCCGGTACACTTAGTAACTAGCAGTAGCGATTTGCGCTGTGTTCCCAATCTATGAATCCAAGACAACTTCAACAGGCCTCACAGGCGCCATTTTTAACTCCATCTCGACGTATCAAACTCTGGTACCTGGCGATTCTTTTTATATTGAGTGTATTTGGGGTGAGGCTTTTTTATCTACAGGTTATTCGCCACGATTTTTACAAAAAGTCGGCTTTGTCTGGGCAGCTTAAACAATACGAGATCCCAGCCGAGCGAGGTCTTATAGAGGCGCACGATGGCGATGATGTAGTCCCAATAGTCTTAAACGAAAAGCGGTATACCTTGTTTGCCGATCCAAAATATATCAAGGATCCTGAGTCAGCAGCAGCTAAGGTTCAGAAGATCATTGGGGGCAAGCAAGGGGACTACGAAAAACTTATGAAGCTGGACACTCGCTATGCGATTTTGGCTAAAAAACTTTCCCGTCAGCAAAAAGATCAGCTCGATAAGCTGGAATTAAAAGGTGTTGGCACGCGCGAAGCTACTATCCGGACCTATCCTCAGGGCGATTTGGCAGCACAGCTCCTAGGATTTGTTGACGACGAAGGAACAGGGAAGTACGGGCTAGAGCAGGCCTTGAACAAGCTGCTTAAAGGTACACCCGGACAGTTGAACGCCATTACCGATGCCCAAGGTGTGCCACTGGTTGCTAATCGGGATAATATCGTGACTCAGCCGTTATCCGGTGACCGAGTCCGTTTGACTATAGATGTCTCTATGCAGCGTCAGTTAGAAGATATTTTAAAAACCGGGCTAGAGAATGCAAAATCCAAGTCTGGTGGGGCACTGATTATGGATCCGCAAACCGGGGCGATAAAGGCTATGGCCAACTTCCCAACATATAACCCAGCTGAATTTTATAAAGTAGAAGACGGCAATACGTTTAATAATGACCTGGTAAGTTCACCTCTTGAGGTTGGCTCGATAATGAAACCTCTCACTGCCGCTGCTGCACTGAATCAGGGTGTGGTCTCGCCCGGAACTACATATTATGACCCCAGTAAATATAAGATCGGCGATGCCACCATTAGTAACATCGAAGAAGATGGAGGAGCAGGGACACGGAGTGTAGCCGATATTTTGGAATTATCTTTAAACACTGGCGCAACATGGCTATTGATGCAAATGGGTGGCGGCGAGGTGAATGGTAAGGCCCGCAACGCGTGGCATGACTACATGGTTAACCACTATCGTTTCGGCAAGCCAACCGGCATAGAGCAGGGTTATGAAGCCGAAGGCACTGTTCCTGATCCAAATGATGGCTTTGGTTTGAACATTCAATACGCCAACACGTCGTTCGGGCAGGGTATGACGGCCACACCGTTGCAGATAGCTGCTGCAGCTAGTGCTGTAATAAATGGGGGTAATTACTTTCAGCCTCATTTGGTTGAGCAAAGAACCAATGGAGCAGGGCAGACTACTAAGGTAAAACCTAAAATCTTAAAGAGTGGAGTCGTCAGCCAAAAGACGAGCGATCAGATGGTTA
>CAZKKJ010000017.1:3188-11250 GCA_964553355.1 uncultured Candidatus Saccharibacteria bacterium
GGCGGCGGCTCCAATCTTCACAAATCTAACCAATATGCTTATCAATAACTTCAACGTGACGCCGCGTGGTGGATCATAGGAATGGGTGTATACTTAGGTAAATCGTTATGACACAAACACTTGATATTGTCGTAAATCTGCCCGATGTTGTGCGCATTCTGCTGCTCGGCTTTTTGGGCTTTGCACTCACTACACTTTTAACGCCAATCTATACTACATTGGCATACAAGTATGAGTTCTGGAAGAAGCCCCGACAGTCAACCGTTACGGGCGCACCCGCCAAAATTTTTAATCAACTTCATGCCAAGAAGCATGAACGTCACATTCCAACCATGGCTGGAGTTATCTTTGTCGTGGCAGTTGGCTTTGTTACCTTATTCTTTAACCTGAGCCGTGCAGACACATGGTTGCCGTTGGCTGCCTTTGTTGGGGCGGGAGCAGTCGGCCTGATGGATGACCTTATTAATGTCCGGGGAACAGGTGCCGGCAAGGCTGGTTTGCCAACCAAAATAAAACTTCTGCTCATTGTTTTGATCTCTTTGGTCGGTGGCTGGTTCTTCTATGACAAGCTTGATGTAACAAGTATTCATATACCATTCGACGGTACGCTGCAGCTCGGCTGGCTGATTGTGCCATTGTTCGTATTAGTGGTTGTGGCAACTGCCAATGCAGTAAACATCACTGATGGATTGGATGGTTTGGCTGGTGGTCTTACGGCTATAGCTTTTGGGGCTTACACGCTTATTGCATTCCTCGAACAGCGTTACGGCTTGGCTGCGTTTTGTCTAACTATGACCGGAGGGCTGCTGTCGTATACCTGGTTTAATATTTTTCCGGCACGTTTCTTTATGGGGGATGTGGGGTCTTTTGCCCTGGGCACTAGCTTGGGCGTAGTGGCCATGCTTACCGATACCGTTTTGTTGCTACCGATCATTGGCATTGTGTTCGTGGCCGAAGCGGGTTCGGTAATCTTGCAGGTTACTTCTAAGAAACTTCGGAATGGCAAGAAAATATTCAAGATCTCTCCGGTGCATCATCATTTTGAAGCATCTGGTTGGCCTGAAACTAAAGTAACTATGCGCTTCTGGGTGGTCGGTCAGGTAGCTGCATTTTTGGGTCTTATCGTCTTTCTTTCTGGCAAGTATCTGTAATGCGCGTTTCTCAACCCGCTCGTAGGCGAGCAGTAGTCGGAGGGTCTGGCAAGACTGCCCGAAAACACAAACCAGATTATATTTTATTGTTACTAGCTGTCGCACTGTTGGCCTATGGCTTGGTTGTGGTGTATGCCATCAGTCCTGGACTAAGTGCCCAGAAACGGGTGGGCGAAAACTATTATGTAGGCAAGCAACTGGTTGCGATTCTTCTTGGTTTAGTGGCATTTACGGTGACCTCTCGAATGCCCACCGACTGGTGGCGCAAGCTAGAACAGCCTCTGCTAATTTGCGCGGGTATCGCTGCGGTAGCAGTCCGCTTATTTGGAGAAAGAGTTAATGGAGCCTTTCGTTGGATCCAGTTTGGTGGGTTGTCTTTCCAAGCTGCCGAACTGATTAAGTTTGCATTGCTCATTTGGTTGGCTGGTTTCCTGACTACCCGCTACCGGCAAGGGAAGTTGGGCGACAAAGAAGCCACCTTTAAACCTCTGTTAATTGCTCTGGCTATCATTGCCGTTGTCGTAGCTAAAGTACAAAGCGATCTTGGCTCTACTGGTGTTATGGTGGCTATGATGGCAGCCATGGTATTTGTGATTGGTATGCCGCTCAAGCGTATTGCCGTAATTGGCTGTGTCATTGCAGTTGGTACGGCACTACTGATTTCTACCAGTAGTTATCGCCGTGATCGTTTCGCTACATTTCTAGATCCTACACGAGACTGCCAAACTACGGGCTATCAGGCATGCCAGGCACTTATTGCTGTTGGTTCAGGAGGAGTATTTGGTCTGGGGCTGGGCCGTGGAGTGCAAGCCTATGGTTATTTGCCAGAGGCAGCCAACGACTCTATATTCGCAATTATGGCAGAAAAGTTTGGCTTCTTTGGTGTTTCAATAATCCTGGGATTATTTGCAGCCTTCTTTACTCGCATGAAGCATATTATCGACCGTGCCCCCGATACCTATAGCCGCCTACTTGTAGTGGGGGTTCTGGCATGGCTGAGCACCCAAGCGATGATTAATATTGGCGCCATGATTGGCCTCTTGCCTCTAAAGGGTATAACACTTCCATTTATTAGCTATGGTGGCACAAGTTTGATATTTATTACTGCTGCAGTTGGCGTAGTATTCCAGATTTCAAGGTATACTAGCTATAGCGTAATGACAGATGAAGAAGTAGGAGAACGACGGAGTGAAGATAGTAGTAGTCGGCGGCGGTTCCGGGGGGCATATAACCCCAACCTTGGCAGTCGCCGCTGAGCTGAAGCGTCAACAGCCTACGGCCAATGTGAGTTATATAATCGGGCGCCGTGACAAACTGGGTGATATGGTACAAGACCAACAATTGTTTAGTTCTGTGCATCAAATCTATTCGGGTAAATTACGTCGCTATCACAGAGCTGGCTTAATGCAGCTTCTGGACCTTCCGACAATACTTAAAAACTTACGGGATATGGTCTATGTGGTCATTGGTTTTGTGCAGTCGCTACTACTGCTCCGCAAACTACGCCCCGACGTACTGTTTATAAAAGGTGGCTTTGTAGGGGTACCTACCGGACTGGCGGCGGCATGTTTGAATATTCCTTATATTACCCATGACTCAGATATTGTACCCGGGCTGGCTAATCGAATAATCGCGCGTTGGGCTTCGTGGCACGCCGTGGCTATGCCCAAAGAGCACTACTCCTATCCTGCAGGCCGAACGGTGCAGGTTGGGATACCACTCTCGGATAAGTATCAGATGGTCACTGCCGGGGCTCAGAAAGATTTCAAGCAATCTTTTGGACTGCCCTCAGATGCGCAAGTAGTGTTTGTCACTGGTGGTGGGTTAGGTGCACACCGTCTTAATATGTCCATTGCAGCCATCGCAAAGAGCTTGTTGGCACGTCATCCAAAAGCTGTCATCTTCCACATTAGCGGACCAGGGAAGGAAGAAGAGGTTATTACGGCCTATCAGAAGGCTCTAAAACCCGCTGATCTGGATCGGGTTAAGCTTGAGCCTTTTGTAGACGATATGTATCGCTACAGCGGCGCTGCGGACGTAATTATCGCTAGAGCAGGCGCAACTACTCTGGCAGAGTTTGCCCGACAGGCTAAAGCCTGTATTGTTGTGCCTAATCCACAGTTGACCGGTGGTCAGCAAACCAAGAACAGTAAAGTTCTAGAAGAACTAGGGGCTGTCGAAATGGTAACCGATGCTGCCGTAACTCAAAACCCAGAATTACTGCTCCGCCAGCTTGAGGCGCTACTCGACGATCCAAGGCGCCGCCTGGAACTGGCACGTAACTTACATGCAACCGCACGTGATGACGCAGCAGAGTCTATCGCCAGGCTAATACTTAGGACCGGGGGCGCAAATGGCCCGCGAAGCTAGATCGCGGCGCAGAAACACCGAGCGAAGCCCTCGTCCGGGTGCTTCGAAGCGACCTAATTTTGTTTCGTATCATGCGAGTCGTCAAAATGCGGCCACTACCCAATCCTCCAAACGACAGGCAACCTCCATTGCTCGTCCAGCCTTGCACGCTAGTCTGAAAAGTCGACCTTTGTATGTTGCGGCCTCGGTGGTCGTATGTCTGGTTCTTCTGTACAGCTTAACGCTTAGCTCCAACTCGTCTTTTATTATGACCAATCCTAGTGGTGTACCGCTATTACGTAGTAACGAGGCATATCAAGAGGCTACCAACAATATCTTGAGTGGCTCGATATTCAACCGTACTAAGTTGACCGTTGATACCGCTAAGCTATCCAAAGAGTTGCAGGCCGAGTTTCCCGAGCTCGAGACCGTAGAAGTTGTCCTGCCTTTTGTTGGTCGTCAGCCTATTGTCGAGGCGGTCACTGCGCGGCCGGTACTTCAGTTGGCTACGGCAGATGGTGCATACTTTGTTACTAGTAAGGGCAGGGCGGTAATGCGCGTAGAGCGTGCTACACCCGCGGCTCGAAAGCTGGGCCTTCCGGTAGTTCAAGACCAGGCCGACCTAGATGTTACAGAGGGGAAGGGAGTTCTATCCTCCCAGGACGTTACATTTATTACAACACTCGTTGAGCAATTTAAGTCGCGAAAATTGACTGTTACAGCAATGGAACTTCCGCCTTTAGCTTCAGAGCTGCACGTACGCGTCAGTGGTAAACCATATGTGATTAAGTTTAGTCTGCTCACTGATGCTCGGGTAGCGGTGGGGCAGTACTTTGCCCTGGATGCAAAGCTTGTAAAAGATTCCATTACACCCAAAGAGTATATAGACTCACGCGTCGAGGGTAAGATCTACTACCGGTAGTTCCCCCAGTGCTCCCCTCACCTATGTTCGTAAAATGTTCAATTATGGCAAACAAGCGTACAAGCAAAAAACATATACCACAATAAAAAGCAGGGAAAAAGTCAAATATCTTACAAAAACGAAGGAGTGGAGGGGAAAGCATAAAACGATATAGAACAGAACAAAAGTCAAATATTGCAAACATGGGTGTGGAAAACTTGTGTGTGGACAATCGTTCGTATGTGTAAAAGCGACGTACTAAGGCTGGGCTATAGCATAGGCGGTGTTAATACGTTATGTATGGTTATTATTCCGGCCGTATAAACGTATAAATAGACACTACATGATATTTGCAGTCAGTAATCCCCTGCAAGAGGGGTATGTGTAATCGACTTTAATCCCTATAGAAGAGTCGTAAAATATACATTGTGCGACGTCTAGTCTATAGCTTCGTTCGTTGCTCTATCGCCCCGGCTTCCTCTGCTTTTGGCTCCCCGATCACCCTATGATTTAAAAATTTTGTCCTGCCCTGCATATATTGCCATGTAATTCTGCTATTCTGGCCAGCTGCCTACATTTGCCCTATTTTAGAGCCTATTCCCTTGTTCGTATTTTGTACGATAAACCTAAACAAAGCAGAAATACACTGTTCGTAAAACGTTCGGCTCTTAGTATACCCTGACCTCGGGTTGCACGTCGCGGTGGCGAGCATCAACATCATGCCAAATCCATCGAGGAATATTGGAGCCCCGGGTTGTGCCGTATGAACATTGAGCCACTCCTAAATCTACAAGTGTGCCTTGTTGCTCACGGTACCGCTTAAATCCATCTAGAATGGATCGTGGTGCAAGAAACTTTCTACGGCCATGTATTACAGGAACTCGGGCGCACAGTACAAAGTCTGGCACCACTTCGGTTATATGTTTTGTTGCTCGTGGTATGCGCTGATGCTCAGTGGCTGGTGCTTGGTCTGCGGGATATAAGCCGTATGTGTGGTCTATGACGTCAATTCCACATAGTTCACCAATTTGCTGGAAGCCTTTGGTGGTAGTACGCAGCAGATCTAATAGTGGCAGTCTTTGTGGATCATAACGGACCACAAAGCGCAGGAATTCATCAACACCCGTTGTACTAACTGCTCTAAAGTCCCTGGGGTACACCTGCAACGGGACGGTGGGGGCAAAAATTGGCAAGCCGGTCTCGGCATGCTCGCCCATTACTTCGATAGTTGGCGTAGTAGGGATTACCTGCGCCATGGGTGATTAGTCGGCTAGGGTGTAGGTTGCTTTAGCGACGCGCTTGAACTGGGCTTTGCCCTGTAGGTTAAGAAGGATAGTAGTTTCCTTCACCTGTCGGCTCTTGAGGACGCGCTTTACGATCTCGTCACGGTGCAATGGTTCGCTCGCCTTTTTGAGAACGTCGCTGATGATGTCTGCCACGGTTCCCTTGCTATAGCCCCACTCTTTAAGGGCGTAGATCCCCCGCCCTATCAAAACGAAGCGGCTGTCTTTGATAAGTTCGTTGTGAATAGCTTGGGTCGTAACGTCTTTACGCTTGAATTCACTGCCCTTGATGGCTTTGCTGATGTCGTTAAAGTGTAGAGGCTTGCCCTGCACGTGCAAGATAACGTAAATCTTGTCACGGATGTTCTTGGGGTTAACCATTGGCCACTTAACAAGTCCCCAGAGGCCGTTAAGGGTGGCAAGTTGCTTGCTTACACCAGCGAGAGCAGCAACGTGCTTAGCGTCTTTGTTGGAGATGGCTTCGGCGATTGCCTCGATCTTGGCTGGTTCGCCAATCTTTTTAACTGCTTCTATAATTTTGGTTACAGCAGCACGAAGTTGTTTGTCGTCATGAGCAGACTTAATAGCGACAGCGTGGTAAAAGTTGTCGTTGTCGTCGATAACAACGAGCTTAGGACAGAGGCTGGCAAGGAACGATACGCGAGCTTGGCTGAGGCGTTCGTTATCTCCATCGTAGTTTTCTGCAAGGGTGGCAACACGAGCAACATTACCGGCGGCAGCAATCTGCTCGACAAGTTGAGCCTCGATTTCTTTTACATGAGGCAGGTCTTTCTCGGCAGTTGCCTTTAGGCGTTGGACTACAGCCTTTTCGAGCTGACGTACACGTTCACGGGTAATACCAAGCAGTTCGCCAATTTGCTCTAGAGTTTCTTTGCGATCAAAGAGGCCAAAACGTCGAGAGACAATTTCTCGTTCCCTTTCCCGCTCTATGGTTTCGAGGATGTCCTGAACCATCTTCTCCAGGTTAACGGGGGTGGTATTCGCTGCATCTGCCATGTTCATACTTCCTTGTTAAGTGCTATTTATGGTTGATTACGTACAATTATATAACTAATCGTCACATAAGTCAAACATATATGCTAATGAACATATTGTAGCACTATCTGGCTATATTAGCATAAAGAGTATATGTCAATATTACTGCAGTATGATCGTGCTTAAGATACAAATATGTGGATAAACCTATTTGTTTATGGGGAGGCTTTTGAAGAGGTGGCCAGTGGGGGTGAGGTTATAAATGATGACTGTGGTATGAGAGGTTACTTCTTTTTGGCTTTGGTGGTTTTTGCGGCGCGACGGGCAAAGCGACCTTTGGCTACGGGAGCTTCTGCAAGGATTTTGAGGGCTTGAGCATGGGTGATCTTTTTTGGGTCTTTGTCTTTGGGGATCTTGGCATTCTTGGTGCCGTCGCTGATGTAGGGGCCATAACGGCCGTTAAGGACCTGTACGCCGTCTTCAAAGGTGTTTATGTGCTTCTCTGCTTCGGCTTTTAACTTGGCCTTATACAGCTCCAGAGCCTGTTTGTGTGTAATGTCGAAAGGATCGAGGGGCTTGATACTAACAAATAGTTTGTCGACCTGGATGTACGGCCCAAAGCGGCCGATGTTAGCTTTGATGTCTTTGCCATCGTCCGTCTGGCCAACGGTACGGGGTAGCTTGAACATTTCCAGTGCTTCTTCGAGTTTAACGGTTTCGAGCCGAGTACCAGCTGGTAGAGGTGCAAAACGAGGCTTATCTTCGGGGGCTTCTTTTTGGCCCTTGACCTTATCGTCGGGATTAGGGGTTTCGCCCAGCTGCAGCATGGGGCCAAAGCGGCCAAAGCGCGCCAGGACTGGCTTACCAGTCTTTGGATCTTTACCAATTTCCCTGGCTTGTGCTACGTCGCTGCGTTTTATACCGCCGGATTTCTCGATGAGCTTATGGAATGGATCATAAAAGTGCTGAAGCATCTTGTTGCGCTCTAGCTTGCCTTCGGCAATGTCGTCGAACTCTTGCTCGACATCTTTAGTAAAGTCGTAGTCGACAACTTGGTCAAAGTGGTCGCCCAAGAAATCGGTAAGCACTTCTCCACCCGGCGTAGGAACTAGTTTGCCTCTGTCGGAACCAGTTTTTTCCTGGACAACTTCGCGTTCCACCTTATCTTTTTTAAGTGTTAGAACGGTTACGTCACGGGGTTCGCCTTCGGACTCGCCCTTTAGGGCGTATCCACGCACCTGTACGGTGTTAATAATGGTAGCGTAAGTACTTGGTCGACCTATACCCAGCTCCTCGAGCTTTTTAACTAGCGCACCTTCGGAATAACGGGCTGGTGGTCGGGCAAAGACTTGTTTAGCGGTGGCATTCTCGAGCTTGAGCTC
>CAZKKJ010000018.1:0-11169 GCA_964553355.1 uncultured Candidatus Saccharibacteria bacterium
GACCAAACCAATTATTGTCATGCTATATGGGTATCCCGGCGGTGGAAAGACGCATTTTGCTCGTGAGCTGAGTGCAACCATGGGGGCGGCTCATGTGCACGGCGACCGTATTCGAGGGGAATTATTCGAAGAACCACGTTACGATCAACAAGAAAACGAGATCGTAAAGCACCTTATGCTCTACATGACCGAAGAATTCCTGGCCGCCGGCATGAGTGTCATCTTTGACGCCAGCGTAGCCAAACTGGCCGACCGGCGAGAGCTCCGTAACATTGCACGCAAAAGCAAGGCCGAGCCATTAATGGTTTGGCTGCAGATAGACAGGGACAGTGCTTTTGCACGCCTTGCACACCGCGATCGCCGCAAGCTCGACGACAAATACGCCGCACCACACACCCGCGAGTCCTTCCAGAGTGTTATCCAAGCCATGCAAAACCCTAAGCAAGAAGATTACATGGTCATTAGTGGTAAGCACACCTTTAATACCCAGCGTAGTGCTGTCTTAAAGAAATTGTACGAGCTTGGCCTTGTGGCAGCTACCAGTGCTTCTGCAAATGTTGTAAAGCCGGGGCTGGTTAATTTAGTTCCTGGCTCGGTACGTGGTGGACGCGTCGACACCACTCGCCGCAACATCCTAATTCGTTAGTTTCGCTAACAATGAAGACCGTAACTATCCCTGACATTGGCGAAGTCCATGTTATTAAACACGCCCAATCGCGCAGCATTCGCATGACCATAAAAGGCGACGTGGTTAAGGTAACCATTCCGCGATGGGCACCATACCAAGCAGGTGTGGCTTTTGTGCATAGTAAAAAAGATTGGATCTTGGATAACTTGCAGCCTGCCGACATCATCAAGAATGGCACCGCTATTGGGAAGTTTCACCATCTGTATTTTAAACCCAGTAGCGACGCAACGACGGTGTCTACTCGCCAAAAGGGCAGCGAGCTGTGGGTGACGTATCCTGACAGCAAGAAGTTCACTGACAGCACCGTACAAAAAGCTGCCGAAAAGATTGCCATCCGGGCATTGCGCGAACAAGCCGAGCGCTTGCTTCCGGGACGTTTGCGCGACCTTGCCGCCAAACACGATTTTGAGTTTAAGAGCGTCAGTGTCCGACAGCTCAAAGCCCGGTGGGGAAGTTGTAACAGCAAGAAAGAGATCACCCTTAATCTGTTTTTGATGCAAGTGCCGTGGGACCTCATTGACTATGTTTTACTACATGAGCTTACTCATACCGAACACCTAGACCACAGCGCCAGTTTTTGGCAGCGGTTCGAACGCGCCATGCCAGGCGCCAAACAGCGCCGCAAACTCCTGCATACCCACAAACCGCAGATCAACGCCTGAGATAAAAAGCACAGCCTATCTGGGGCAAAGTGTGGCATAATATATAGTGCTTATGCCAACAAAGAAAACTACAAAGACAACCAAAACTTCTTCTGTCGACCGCGAGCGCCTTGCTAGCCTCATTAACAGCATGTCCGACGGAGTAATCGCCACCGACAAACACCTTAAAGTTATTATGCATAACGCTGCAGCATTGGCCTTACTAGACCTACACAGTTTGCCGGCAGGCAGCAACGTCAGCGATATGTTCAAGCTCATCGACAAAGACGACAAGCAAGTTACTATTACCCACCTAGTAAAAGAAACCACCGTCTCTACCAGTTCGCGTGACCACCGCATCCAGTACAGCGATGGCACACAGATTAATCTGTTTATTAGTATTGCACCGGTACACCTGGGCTATGGTAAAAGCTCGGGGCAGGGATACGTTATTGTTCTGCGCGATATAACCCAAGAAAAATCACTCGAAGAAGAACGTGACGAATTTATTAGCGTTATTAGTCACGAGCTCCGAACTCCCGTAGCCATTGCCGAGGGCAACCTCAGCAACGCTCAAATGATCACCAAAAAACACCAGCACGCTCCCGAGATCGAAGGCAGCCTGCAACAAGCCTACGACCAAGTAGCCTTTTTGTCCGGTATGATCAATGATCTAGCTATGCTGTCACGGGCCGAGCGCGGGAAATTAGCTGTCGAGACTACCGACATCAATATCCGTAAGCTGCTGGAAGATTTAGCGCATGCCTATACACCAGCTGCGGACGAAAAAGATCTTAGCTTCCACACCGATGCCAGCCCTAAGCTCGAACTGCTGCATACCAGCGAGCTATATGTCCGAGAAATTCTGCAAAACTTTATCACCAATGCCATAAAATACACCGACCAAGGGTCGGTCACGCTAGCCGCCAAGCCGGTAGGCAAGGGGGTACTATTCAGTGTCCATGATACAGGTATTGGCATTGCCAAAGCCGACCAAGACAAAGTATGGAACAAGTTTTTCCGTTCAGAAGATTATCGTACTCGTCAGCACAAAGGTACCGGCCTGGGCTTATACGTAACTGCCAAGCTCGCCGAGATGTTAGGCGCAACTATAACGGTGCAAAGCGAAGTCAACAAAGGCTCGACCTTTACCATCACCGTACCGGACCTCAAGTAGTTGCCATCCTCAAGACAATATCGTATACTTGACACATTGGCCTACAACGTACTGTAGGCTTTTTGTTTGGGAACAGTTTGGGAAAGATAACAAAAGAGGTACCACGTGGCCGACAAACCAGCGGACAAAACAGCCAAAACTAAAAAGAAGCAGCCCAAGCGACCAGAGCTAACCGCTCGACAGCGCAGCGAACAGGCGCCCGTAGAGAAAAGGCGAATTTTACAGCGCACTGCCAAAGGTGCAAGCACACCATTCCGTCTGTTTGGACGAGGTGTCGCCAAGGTACTACGACCATTCAAGTTTTTGCTTTGGCCGTTCACAACTCGCCCAGCGCGCTTTATTGGCCGAATGTTGGCCGCAGTTTTCTTCTTCCGTTACTTCCGTAACTCCTGGAAAGAACTCAAGTTGGTAACCTGGCCGGACCGCAAGCAAACTATGCAGTTAACCTTTGCCGTATTTGTCTTTGCCTTCGTGTTCGGTGTAATGATTACCTTGACCGACATGGGCTTAGAACGAATATTTAAACAACTTTTACTTTAGTAAGAAATTAATAGGAACAGTTATGACTAAACGATACGACACAAACAAACTCTGGTATGCCATCCATACCTATAGCGGCTATGAAGAAAAAGTTGCCGAAAGCATCCGTCAGCGCGCGGACAGCTTAGACATGAAGGACAAGATCTACCAAGTACTTGTGCCAAAAGAAAAGATGATCGAGATCAAGAACGGTACGCGTAAAGTAGTAGAGAAGAAAATCTTCCAAGGCTACGTTATCGTGCAGATGAAATTGAGTGAGGACGCTTGGTACATTGTCCGTAACACCCCTGGTGTAACCGGCTTTGTTGGTACCGGTACCGATCCAACTCCAATCGACGACGACGAAATGGAAAAGATCAACAAGCGCATGGGCCTTGAACAGCCGAAGCACAAGATTGACTACAAGATTGGCGACGTAGTTAACATCATCGACGGACCATTTAAGAGCTTTGATGGCACCATTAACGATATCGACCCAGCTAAGGGCAAACTTAAAGTCTTGGTTAACATGTTCGGCCGCGAAACACCTGTAGAGCTTGATAGCCTGCAAGTAAAACGAGTCTAGCCTGGTGGTCCAGCTTAACGATACTGGTCCATACAGTGTGTTCGAAGCCAACCTATCGCTCCGAACACTTCCAGCTCATCCACCATATGTAGCATATGATCCAGACCATTACCTAGGTGGCACTCCACCTGCAGATCCTTCTGAAACGCCTGATTCTCGACCCGGCCCCTTGCCATTCACCAGTCTCGAGAAAGCTGCGCGTATTGTGGGGTACGTGAGTTTTGCCGAAATCATAGTTCAGGGTACTGCCCAGACAGTAACCGACGAATGGTTGTTTATTGATGATGTGGATTTTCACCGTGTCACTATCCTCCTTGGTATCGCTAGCGCTGCTGTTTTAAGTCGACATATATTCAATGGTATTGAGCGTGCCATGTATTTCATTTTTGGCCCCATGGACCCAGAGGACGAAGAATTCTAAGCTTCTGTAGACAACAGGGGTAGGTTTGTAGTATAATAACCAGGTTACGCACGTCGGACAGCTTCACCGGCACTGCAAAATACTAGATTAACGTTTGGAGAAAACAATGGCAGACAAAAAGCAGGTTAAAGCTAACCTGAAAATGAAGATCCCTGGTGGCCGCGCAAGTGCAGCTCCACCAGTGGGCAGCACCCTTGGTCAATATGGTGTAAACATGATGGATTTTATCAATCCATTTAACGACGCCACCAAAGACATGCAGGGACAAACCGTTACTGCTCACATCACTATTTATGATGACCGAACCATGGACTTCCGTGTTGTAGGCGCCCCCACCGACGATCTTATTCGTGCCAAGCTTGGCATTAAGAAGGGTTCCGGCAAGCCAAACAGCGAAAAGATTGCTAAAAAACTTAGCGACCAAGCTCTAACAGAAATTGCCGAAGCTAAAGCTCACGACATGAACACCACCGACATCCCAGCTGTCAAAAAGATGGTAGCCGGTACTGCTCGCAGTATGGGCGTGGAGATCGAAGGTTAACAATGTCCGGACCAGAAGCAGAGCAAGACCCATTTAAAACATCTTTCGAGAGGATTGTAGTAACTGCAAGCCAAGCTCATGCAGGCGCCGCTGATAGTCGCCGCGAAACGTTTAGGACGACACACGAACCGAATAATATGACCGGAAGAAATGAACTACAGCGTGAATTTCAAGCTCTAGCTGCACAGGATGCCGAGCAACGCAATACACAGCAAGTAACGACCGAATAATAATTAATTTGTGGGAGGCTTAAACCGCCGTTAGCACCACGAAAGGAAACAATATGGCAGAAGCCAAGAAGACAACCAGGAAAGCAACTAAAGTAGACAAACTAAAGGAAGTAAGCGAGGTTTTGGATGGGACTACTGAAGAAAGTACTACTACTGCGAATGAAGCAGTTAGCGAAGAAAAAGTAGAAAAGAAGGCGACAGCTAAGGCTGGTAAGCGGAGCGAAAAGGCTATCAAAGAAGCCGAGGAAAAAGAAGCTAAAGAAGAGCGTAAGGCTAGCAAGACTGAGGAAGAAGCGCCAAAGGTCGGTCCTGCTCCAAAAACTCGTAGCGTTCTTGAACGCAAAGGCAAGAAGTTCCAAGAAGTAGCTAAGCTTGTAGAAGCAGAAAAAGAATACTCTTTGCCAGCAGCTCTAGAGCTAGCTACCAAGACAAGTTCTACCAAGTTTGATGCCACCGTAGAAATGCACGTACGTTTGGGTGTTGACCCTCGTCATGCCGACCAGAACATTCGTGGTAACTTGGTCCTGCCTGCAGGTACCGGTAAAGATGTTCGTATTGCTGTATTTGCAGAAGCCGACGATGCCGCCAAGGCTAAAAAAGCTGGTGCCGATATTGCCGGTATCGAAGAAGTTACTGCGGCTCTAGACAAAGGCACTATCGACTTTGATGTACTGATCGCCGTACCAACCCAAATGGCTAAACTTGGTAAGTACGCTCGTTTGCTTGGCCCTCGTGGGCTTATGCCAAACCCAAAAAGCGGTACCGTTACTCCTAACGTTGTAAAGGCCGTAGAAGAAGCTAAAGCTGGTCGGGTAGAGTTCCGTGTAGACAGCACCGGAATCGTACACCTGGGTATTGGAAAAGTATCTTTTGGCGCAGCTAAGCTCGAGCAGAACGCTAACGCCGTTATGGCCAGCATCCGTTCCGCAAAGCCTGCCAGTGTAAAAGGTAACTACTTTAAGACTATGTTTGTAAGCACTACTATGGGCCCAAGCATTAAAGTCACCGTTTCCTAATCTTTTAGGACAATACATTAGACCGTCAGTTTCGGCTGACGGTTTTGTTGTTGTAAATTCTAGGTTGTAATATTGCACAAGCGTCTTGTGTTATGAGCAAAATATTCCGTACAATCTATACGAACGGAGGAGTTTATGGGGGTCTACAGTAATCTTCAAATTGAACAAGCATTAAAAACGGGGCATATCGTATGCGTTCCGTTTAATGCGACGCATGTTGCACAAGCAAGCATGGACGTTACACTCGGGCACTACTACTACCAGACCGAGCGAGTCAGCGATCACAGCTTATACAATCCATTCGACGCCGACGAGATTAACCGATATTTTGGTCAAGCCCGTAAAGCTGTCACCCATAAAGAATGGTGCGAGAAGCATGGCATGAAACCCCTTAAAAATATTCCTCTTAATCACCCCGTTATTCCCATCAAACCAGGGGAAAGAATCTTAGCCCACACCCACGAATTCTTTGGCATTAAACCACCCGGAGCTGCGCAGGTAAAAGCTCGTTCTAGCTGGGGCCGTAATGGTATTGCAGTTTGTTTTGACGCAGGCTGGATAGACCCCGGCTATATTAATCGCCTCACCCTCGAGATCTACAACCTCAACCAAAAAGAGACAGTGCTATTGCCCGTGGGTGAGCGTATTGCCCAGATTATCTTCTTCCAGACTGGAGAGGTAGAAGGAAATTACGGTATTGCTCGCCACGGCGGAATAAGCAGCAAATACCAACAAGGTACCGACCTAGACAAACTAATCAAGGACTGGGTCCCAGAACTTATGCTTCCAAGATCCTACAAAGACAAGCGCGTACTGCCGCCTAAAATCAAAGGACTCAAAAATGGCATCCTCTAGTGGAATCTTTTTAGCACTCGAAGGGACTGATGGTTCTGGCAAAGCGACTCAAACCGCACTACTTGCCGAGCGGCTCCAAGCTGGTGGATATGATGTCGTGACCATAGACTTTCCTCGGTACCAGGAAGAATCGAGCTATTTTGTACGAAAATATTTAAAAGGCGATTACGGGTCAGCCGAAAGTGTTGGGCCTTACACAGGTTCACTATTTTACGCGCTAGACCGCTACGATGCTGCTCAAACTATTCGCCAAGCACTGGCAGAAGGCAAGATAGTGCTTGCGGATCGCTTTACCGGATCTAACATGGCACACCAAGGCGCCAAGTTTGCAAACGCCGAGGAACGCCGCGGCTACTTTATCTGGTTAGATAATCTTGAGTTTGTAACCATGGGCATCCCTCGGCCCACAAAGAATTTCGTGTTACGAGTATCGGCAGATGTGAGCGCTAAGCTTTTAGAAGAACGCCAGGCTAAAACCGGTCAGGCTACTGCCGACATCCATGAAGTCGACGCCGAACACTTACGCAAGTCCGTAGCCATGTATGACGAATTGTGTCAGCTCTTTCCTCAGGACTTCCAACAAATAGACTGCGTTCGCAGTGGTAATCTCATGAGCCCCAAAGATATCAACAACCTACTGTGGGCATCGGTACAGGCCTTGCTGCCGCCACCGACTCACGCACCACCGATCGCTGGCCTGAACGTTGCGAGTAAACCACAGACAAACGAACCTGCTACTAATCGTTACATTCGTAAAGTCGACGATCAGTATGTAATTACCACTGAAGGCAATCAGTTCCTTAAAGATGTTGTTACGAATCACCAGGATAATGTATATGCCTTCAATAGCACGCTCAGCCCCACTACCATAGCTGCCGCTATGGCCCGACTCAGCCGTCGGGGCGACGACATGCGTGTAACACTACTCGACGAGTTCGCCGAAGGGGCCGAAAAAGACGCCCAGCTGTTACACCGCGTTATTACAGCGTATGGAGATGACTCAGTCCAGCAGCTGGTTGGCCTACATTTTGTGGTCGAAAAAGCTTCTAACTTACTTACTAAAAAGCTGGAATGGGGAAGGCTGGCCTCGTACCTCGAGCAATCTACTCGGTACATTTATTTCGACCGTAAGGTAGATGGTAAATACCAATACCACACACCCGAGCATTTTGATCCACAGACATCGGCCAAGTACCAGAAAACCATGGATCGGATTTTTGATCTATATTCCGACATGGTCCACAAGCTAACCGATCACTACCAGAAGACATCTCAAGTGCCTAAGACAGAACAAGACGGCGCCTGGCGCAGTGCAACACGAGCCCAGGCTTGCGATGTCGCCCGTGCCGTTCTACCAGTGGCCACCACCGCTACCGTAGGAATCTATGCCTCCGGCCAAGCCACCGAAAGCCTCATCACTCATTTGCTCAGCGACCCACTACCCGAAGCTCAAGCCACCGGACAAAAGCTTTTGAAAGAAGCCCGTAAAGTTATTCCCGCTTTTCTAGAGCGCGCAGATCTACCCGAGCGCGGTGGAGCTGCCCAGGCCTACCGTGCAAACACCCACCTGGCAGTCAAAGATTTGGCCGACGACATCTTGCCACCGCAACATAGTCTCGATTACGAGCCCATACGCTTAACCAGCTTTTGGCCCCGTAACGAATTAGACCTCGTCCCGGATATGCTCTACGAACATACCAACCTATCACTTGCAGAAATTACCGATGCTACCGCCAAGTTGCCCTATGCAAAAAAGGCCGACGTCTTTACCACGTACATGGGAGAGCGACTGAACCGCCGGCACAAACCCGGACGCGCGCTTGAAAAGGCTCACTACAGCTGGGATATTGTCTGCGACTATGGCATTTTTAGGGATCTACAACGTCATCGCATGGTCGATGACCTTGAATGGCAAGACCTTACAGCACGTTTTGGGTACGACATGCCCGATGTTATCGAACAAGTAGATTTAGCTGACTTGTACGAAGAATGTTTCGACCTAAGTGCCCAGCTGTACAGCCTCCTGCAACAAAATGGTTACGAACTCGAAGCCCAGTACGCTACGCTTTTTGGCCACCGTATGCGCTGGAAGGTAACCTACAATGCCAGGGCAGCCTTCCATCTACATGAGCTTCGCACCAGTCCTCAGGGCCACCCGGGATACCGAAAGCTCGTACTACAAATGCATGAGCAGCTAGCTCAAGTTCATCCGCTTCTGGCCGAAGCCATGCGTTTTGTTAACCAAGACGAAGATCCCGAGCTAACGCGACTAGCCGCCGAACGCTACACCCAATCTAAGCTCGAAAAGCTCAACCAGACCAGCCGCAGTAACTTGCGATCCCGTAATTAAGGTATATAATCGTTTTCATGATTCAGTTTGCATACCAGTTGCAGCCCCTCCTCGGCCTCAGACTTCAAAGGCTGTGCTTCAACTTGGTCGAAGCCTGAGCGAAAGCTTACGCACAGCCCCAAAATCAGGCTTCACCGCCTGATTTTTTAATTTGAAAGGAAACTTATGGGACAAGATTGGGAAAGTTGGCACGAAATGGATGTTTACGGAATAGAAATACCACGGGACGACACACCTGCAGCCGTCATGGACGCTCGAAGTGAAGCACTCGGCATTATAGAGCGAGGTGGACGGACCAACGAAGAAATGGCTCCAGACCTTGCGGCGCTTGGGTTTAGGGCGATTGGTGGCAAATTAGTGCCCATCGACACTGAAGATAGCACTGCTTGACAGGTGTTAATAGTAAGGGTACAGTACTCCCCATGAAACGAAATATAACGAGCAACATTATTACCCGCATTTGCGGTTGATGTTGCTATTATTTCGAATAACAACCTCTCAACCGAGAGGTTGTTTTATATTGATAAAGATTTAGGAGATCTTATGGCCCAAATAGTTACCGACCCATTTAACGAAGTGCTCAAGACTGAGCGCAGCAAGCCAAGCTTCGCCGATTTTGCCGCCGTAGAAGCCGTAGCCGTGCTCGACACCGAAGAGCGTGTATTGCTCACCAAGAATATGGCCAGTTACCTTGTCGAGCGCTACGCTGACACGCCACACTACGGCTTTGCCCTGGCAGAAGTAGCCGTGCGCTGTGTGGAATTGTATTGGAAAGCAACGGTGTATCAGGGTACCCATCACTCGGGTGGCGAGCCTTTTACTCATACACATGTCGATGTGTTCGCCATGGCTACTATGCAGGCACTGAACGAAATAACCGACGACCCACTTGCGCAGCAAGCCCAAGATTACTTGCACCGCAATCGTCGCATCAGCTTAAACCAACCGTTTGGCAGGTACTCACCCCTCGATGTTTATTTACCAGAACAATTCGTTGACTTTCCTTTGCAACAGGGGTAAAATAGGGTTATCGTTACCAAAGACAGTAGCCGTATCGTAAGATACTTAATCCGCTACCGAGGTAGAAACTACATGTTTCAGCACTCTTGAAAGTCTTTGGGCCAAACGCCTAAAGACTTTTTAGTTGAGCGGTAACGTAGATCAACCTGAAATATCAGGGGTCGATTGATCAACTTAAAACTTTCAAGGAGCCAATATGGCACTAACCAAAGAAAAGAAACAACAAGTAGTAGACGAAGTCGCTGGCATGCTAGCCGACTCTAAACTAACTGTTGTTGCAGCTTACCAAGGTACAACCGTTAAAGCTTTGCAGCAATTGCGCCGCGATGCTCGTGACGATCAAACTGCGGTAAAAGTTGTCAAAAACCGTCTTGTTATCAAAGCCATACAGCAAAACGAAACCCTTAAGGACGTTGACACCAGTGCCCTTACTGGTCAGTTACTGTACGCCTTTAGTAACACCGACGAAGTTGCTCCTGCTAAGGTGCTCGCTAATTTTGCCAAAACCAACCCTACACTCGTATTTGTCGGCGCTATCAGCGCAGATGGCAAGTTTATGACTGCAGACGAAGTTAAAGCACTAGCTACACTACCAAGCAAGACGCAGCTCATCGCTGGAATCATCAGCACCCTTAATGGCCCAGTCAATGGCGTCATGAGCGGTCTGTCCGGCAATAAACTCCACGGCCTCCTCGACGCAATTGCTGCGAAGAACGCCGCTTAAACTAACTCCCGAAAGGAATAAACACATGGCAGATCTAAAGAAATTTGCAGAACAGCTTGTTGGACTAACTGTTCTAGAAGTAAACGAATTGGCAACAATTCTTAAAGACGAATACGGCATCGAGCCTGCAGCAGCCGCTGTAGCCGTAGCCGGTCCTGCCGCAGACGCTGGTCCTGCTGTAGAAGAGAAGAGCGAATACAACGTCGAACTTAAAGACGCTGGTGCTCAAAAAGTTGCTGTAATCAAGGCCGTTAAAGACATTACTGGTCTTGGTCTTGGCGAAGCAAAAGCTATTGTAGACGGTGCTCCAAAGACCGTTCTCGAAGCTGCCAAGAAAGAAGACGCCGAAGCTGCCAAGAAAACTCTTGAAGACGCTGGCGCAACCGTAGAACTCGTCTAAT
>CAZKKJ010000019.1:0-10897 GCA_964553355.1 uncultured Candidatus Saccharibacteria bacterium
CCAACCATTACCATCGGAAGTAAAACACTTAGTGCCAAGGCAAAAGTAGCGAATGGAGTAGTGTTAGCCATAGTACTCTTCTTTATATTCTGTTTTCGAACTGTTGGTGCAGGCCAGGTTGGTATTGTCACGCGCTTTGGTGATGTAGACCGAGCTGCAGCCAGCGGAACGGTTATTAAACTTCCATGGCCAATCGAGCGCTTGGTAAAGATGGATACTCGTATTCAAAAGCAACAAGAAGATGCCGCAGCTGCCACTAGTGACTTGCAAGACGTGCAGGCTACTATAGCCCTTAACTATGCGCTCGATCGCAGTGCCGCACTTAAGGTGTATAAAGAAATCGGTCCCGAATATCGCGACCGCGTCGTCGTGCCTGCTGTGCAAGAAAGCTTTAAGGCTGCTACCGCTCAGTACACCGCCAGCGACCTGTTGGTTAAACGCCCCGATGTTAAGCAGAAGGCGCTCGATGCCATTAAAAAGCGGCTCGAACCATATGGTGTACGAGTAGACGACGTAAGCATCATCAACTTTAGTTTCAGCCCCGAGTTTACCAAGGCCATCGAATCTAAGCTGGTTGCTGCGCAAGAGGCCGAGCGAGCTCAGTTTAACTTGGATAAAGCTCAGCTTGATGCTCAGTCGCAGCAAGCCCAAAAGAGCTCGCTCAGTGCCGAACTGCTCCAGAAGTACGCCATCGACAAGTGGGACGGCAAGATGCCGCAGTACGTTGGCGGTGGCAGCGTCTTTAATATCCCGCTCAATCAGTAATTGCCTATGCTTGCATAAAGGTCAGGAAGTACTACAATGACCTTTTATGGCAGATCCTAATACATACCCAGAGTATCCAAGAGCGCAAGTTATATTGAGCCGAATTGGAAGCAGTGAACCCAACCTTGATCAGGTTAATCGGATACCTGGCCCAGATGGGTCGGTGGGTGTACCTGCAGCCGACATCTTGCGTATAGCTGCGCGACTTGGAGTAGGTGATGTGGTGTGGTTCCCGCAAGATATAGTACCGGTACCACCAAATGTCGATGAAACAGTTGCTGAGGGCGACACCCCTATACTAAGTATTGCAGGCGAGTCAGCATATATTGACATGGCAAGTTGCCAGCTTTTTGTTGATGGCGAAGCATCTCAGCCGCCATACATAGAGTTCAAACTCTTAGGATTTTTTGCAAAGCGCCCCAAAATTGTGCTAACGCGAAATATCATCCAAGCACAAGTATGGGGCGATACATACAGTCATTCACGGACTGTCGATTGCCATGTTAGACGTATCAGAGACAGGCTCGGGCCTTATCGTAGAGTTATCACTACTGTCCGCGGGATAGGGTATAGGTTCGATCCTATCGAGGACTAGCGGTTGGCCTTTCGAATACCAAGCGTTACCGGTATAATGTGAGCATCATGGCAGAGAATAATGTGGGACAATCTGCCCCCGAACAAGAAGAGGCGGCGATTTCGCCGAAACTCATCAGCCCCGCAGCTCTTGCGGTGGTTATTTTGCTGCTGGTCAATTTTCGCTACGACCAGACTTTTTCTACCAACGCACCATTAGTCTTGGGCTTTGCCGCCTTTGGTACTATTTTTGCGGTAAGTCACTTCGCACCGTTTAGCCGCTTTGGCCGAGCCCATGCCTTTTATTTGTATGTCTACCACTGGTTGCTGAGCTTTATGCTCATCTTTATCGTTCCTACGTTGTCCTACCATTTGTATCTGTGGGTGATGTTTATGTACCTGGCAGAATTCTTTTACCAAGCCAAAGGTATGGTCCTTAGTGCTGCCGCCTTACTAGTGACCATGTTTATGGGAACGTTGTACCAATACGATGGCCTTAACCGGTCCCTGGTGATTCGAATTATTGGGGAGTTTTGCATTATTGTTTCGGTCAACTTGGTGATGACACGTCTAGCATTTGGTAACCGAAAGAGTCGCGCACACATGCAAGAGCAGGTGGTGCGTGCAGAGTTTGAGCATAGTCGATTAGTAGCACTAATCAACTCTATGAGCGACGGTGTAATCGCTACCGACGAGCGGGGTAAGATAATCAACTATAACGCCGCAGCTCTGGATTTGCTGGACACCAACGTTACGTTAACTGGCCAGTTTATCAGTGATTATTTAAAGTTGTTGGATGCACGCGATCAGCCAGTAGAGATCATGGATATTGCTCGGTCCACCAACTATCTGCAGCGTCGCAACGACCTGTACATCATGTTTGGTGATCATGACAAAGTGTCTCTAGACCTAAACATTAGCCGCATTGCTCGCACAACTGTGTTGGCTAAACAGCAGGGTTATACTTTTCTGCTACGCGATATTACTTTGCAGAAATCGCTAGATGAAGAGCGTGATTTGTTTATCTCGGAGGTTAGCCACGAGCTGCGCACTCCGCTAACAATTGCCGAAGGAGATATGTCTATGGCGGTACTGCTGGCAGAAAAGCCACAGGTTAATATTGCAGAGCTTAAGGACGCCGTTCAGAAAGCGCACGAGCAAGTAGTCTTTTTGGAGGATATGGTCAACGACTTGTCGGCACTGTCGCGCGCTCAGCGAGACGATCAGAGCATGGAAGTAGAAACCTTCTCTGTAACAGAGGTGCTTAAAGAATTGGAAGAAACGTACAAGCCACAGGCCGAAGCTAAGGGCTTAACCATGGACCTAGATTTGGCTCCATCTATTCCCAAGCTCACCACTTCTCGTTTGTACTTTAAAGAGATTATGCAGAACTTTGTGACCAACGCAATCAAGTACACCAGTGAGGGCGGCATCACGATCAAGGGGCAGGCTATCGACCGAGATCACCTGATCATAGGTGTCCGTGACACCGGTGCTGGTATTAGTAAGAGCGAACAGGCCAAAGTGTTCCAAAAGTTTTGGCGTAGCGAAGATCCGCTGACTCGCTCTACCAGTGGTACGGGCCTAGGCCTTTTTATTACTGCCAAGCTTGTCGATCGCTTGGGCGCCGAGCTGCGGTTGGAATCTAAGAGTAAAGAGGGATCTACCTTCTCTATCATCATCCCAACCAAAGCCGTCAAGGCCGTCGATCGACGCAACGTTATCAAAAACGAAGTCACCAACTTATTTAGCTAAAAGCATTTCGCGCCGTTTAGCGCGTTGGCTTAGAACGTAACCAAGTACTAAAACGCCAAATCCTGTCCCCATGAACGCGCCGGTTGCGTTAACCTGATACTCTACCGGAAAAGCAGCAACCAGTATAAATCCAAGTGCGCCTAACGTAAATCCAAGAGCGATGCTTCGAATTCTTATACGTTGACTGGCACTTACAACATCCTTCCCCTGACGCCAAAAGTAGGTGCTCATAAATAACAGTGCAACACTATCTAGCCCACTAAGGATGTTATATAAGATTGAGTCTTTATATACCAAGGCAATACCCCCACCAGATTGAATGACCTCAGTGCTGGGCGATAAGAATATATTTCGGTGAAATGCTTCAACAATACATGCAATAGACAATGCAATTACAGCTGCTTGTGCAAACGGCACTAGCTTTGGGTGACTTGCCAAAAATGCTCGTATAGAGATTATCCACATTATAAAAAACAATATGGTCAGAAATAGGTCGCCAAACAATGTCCCTACACTTAGAAGCGTGGGGTCCTGTGTAAAGAGCACGGGTATTCCAAGCGCTGCCGTGGCAAAAGCACCAAACAAAGAGGCCAGCCCTAACAGTATTCCAGTAGTGTTGTTCGTAGATCGATTGCGGCGCAGCGTTTCGAACGCAAGACCTGCCATAACAGGTAGCCCAATATAGTTATGTAGAATGTTTAGAGGGACTTCCATAAGCATGATTATACAGTACCCCAATAAGTGTAAGTTGTGCCACTATGCCGCAAACGGTTGTAGCTGGGTGTGGTAGAGTTAATGTATGAACGAAGCATTTCGTAAGTTTTCAGCCCATGTCTCTCAGATTGTTGGTTCGGCACATTCGTTTGTTATCGCTGCCAGCGTCATAATTATCTGGGCAATCACCGGTCCTCTGTTTGGTTTTTCTAACACCTGGCAGTTGGTAATTAATACTGGCACTACCATTGTTACATTCCTGATGGTTTTTGTAATTCAAAACACTCAGAACCGTGATGCAAAAAGCATGCACTTGCAGTTAAATGAGATTATCGAAAGTATGAAGACCGCCAACAACGAATATATTGACCTCGACGATCTATCCGATGCAGAGCTAGACAAATTGCAACAACACTTCAAAAATATGCACCAAAAGCTCGAGCATCACGCCCAAAAACGAGCCACCAAAAAACGTTAAGCATAGCCATAACACCCTTGCCATAAACAGAGGTACGTGGTATCATTTACCCCATTGTTAGAACACGGGCCAGTAGCTCAGCTGGTTAGAGCACCTGCCTCTTAAGCAGGGTGTCGAGGGTTCGAGTCCCTCCTGGCCCTCCAAATAGAAACGCCATCCAAAGGATGGCTTTTTTATTTGGTTGAGCGGGCTCAATCCTCGACCAAGACACTTTAGTGGCTTGTAGTCGAGGGTTCGGTCGACAAGCTCGCTCGCAGAAGCTTGCTTCGAGAACGAGCGTAGTCGTGCGTTGTCCCTCCTGGCCCTCCAATCATGATCAGTAAAAGTCCATGGGTTGTGCTCTTACTCAAAATCTTAAATAGCGAATATATTTCCTGCGATTATACCGATTGAGGTGGCTAATGCTCCTATGACTAATATCTCGATCGCACTCCGTATTGGTGAAACTTTTACGATTTTACCTTTGAAATAGCCAAGGATGAATAGGCCAGCCAGAGCAGCAATGATTGCGACATTGCGAGAATAATTTATTGGGAAGAGAACTATTGGCAATAGGGGGACAAGACCGGCTAAGAAATAAGACACAAACATTATTGCTCCGCTTATAAGGGGTATTTTTGTAGCATTTGTCTTTTCAAGTTGGTGAGCAGACTTCGAACTATTGTACTGGCCTGCCCCCATAGACAAAGCTTCTACCAAGATTGTGACTACACCTGCAAGAATAACAACCTGTTTGTTGTTTGTTCCGGTGCTGACTCCAACAATAACCCCAGTGGTAGACACTAGCGCATCATTAAAGCCGAACATTGCGCTTTGTAGATACTCTTTTTCTCTATTTTTCATATTTTTAGTGTAACATTGCTCATGATTCTTGTTACGATAAGCTCTACGATGGCCCTCTCATAACGGTTATGCTTAAATCTTCTCTGCTTTAAGGATCTTTTTATTTGATAAGATAAAGGTATGAAAGAAACCTATACACAGCAAGAACTCGACGAGATAATGTCCCGGTTGGAAAATCGCAATGGCTGGGATTTTTCTAGGATGAAAGACTTACGGCAACCTGTGCCTTGGGACTACATTGAAATAGTTAAAAAATATACTCGACCATCTGATGTGGTTTTAGATATTGGGACGGGAGGTGGTGAGCGCTTAGTAGAACTATCTAGTTATTTTGATTCTGGCGTAGGTATCGATATTGATCCGGAAATGATAGAAATAGCAAGACAAAAGGCTGGGGCCGACTCTAATCTTACATTCAAAGTGTCCGACGAAAAACTGGTTGGACTTAATAAACAGTTCAACGTGATTATCAATCGACATGCACCTTTTGATCTTTCTGCAATTTTAGAACATCTAAAAGACGGAGGTTACTTCATTACTCAGCAGGTTGGCGAGAATAACATGCAAAATATAAAGGAAGTGCTCGGACAGACCATAAGTAAATCACCCATAAGTCAATCGATGGTAGAGAATGCCGGGCTCAAGTGTCTACAGCTAAATGAATATAACGTAGAGTATGTGGTTGAAGATATTGAGTCCCTGGTCTTCTGGCTCAACGCATTGGATTACCTTCATTCAGATTTGAATGAAAACGATGCGGTAAGTAACGTAGATACTTTGAACAAAATCCTTAAAAATAATGTCGACTCTAGGGGATTTGTCACAAACGAACAGCGCTACATATTGATTGCGCAAAAATAGTTGCGATTATCTCCACTCTGGCCCTCCAGTACCGGTTATGTTTTTAACAGAGACGAATAGTCTCTGTTTTTTGTTATAGTTAAGTTATGACGCAGAATAAAAACGTCGGCATCCATCGCGAAATCATCCAAAACGATGACTCAGTTCACCGACCAGTCCATTACTGGACCTCAGCAGTTCACGGACTTTTAGAGTACTTAGACTCGGTTGGGTTTGAGTCGGTGCCGCGTGTGTTGGGTTTTGACGAACAAGGTCGTGAAATTCTGAACTTTATCAAGGGAGAATCTGGCCCGGCTGGCTGGGCAAAGATAACAAGCGATGAAGGACTGAGTAGGTTTGCTAGGTACCTACGTAAATACCACGATGCAGTTCGGGACTACAAGCCATCAGCCGACAGTAAATGGGCGTACGGTCATGACCAACTAGAGCCAGGGGAGATCATTTGCCATGGTGACTTTGGTCCATGGAATATTGTCTGGGACGGCGATGAGCCGGTCGGTATTATCGACTGGGATATGGCGCGTCCGGCAAAGCCTGAGTTCGACATACTATACGCATTAGAGTTCGCCACGCCGTTCCGCAATGACGAAGAAGCCATTAAGTGGCATCACTTTACAGAAATACCTGACAGAAAGCATCGCATAGCTGTTTTCTTGGAAGCATACGGCACTGATTTAATTCCTGATATTGCCAAGAAGGTAGCCGACATGGAGCGAGAAGTAAACGTAGGAGCTCGGACAATAGCTTCACACGGCATCGAACCCCAGGCAACTTGGCTTAAAGATGGCACGCTTGCTAAGTTCGATGACCAAGCTAAGTGGATAGAAGATAATAAACATTTATTTCAAGGCTAACTATTTACGAGGGTTTCTATGCGGGCGTACAATATAAGCAGTACAAGCTTAATGTACTACCAAGGAGAAATCATCATGGGAAGCGGCGGCGGCTAACTAAAGCCCTGGGTATTAAGCCCAGGGCTTTTCATTTATGTAAGCCTGCCAGGATCTCTCTGGTATCATTAGCACATGAAAACATTTAATGTTCCTTTCATTCCCAATCCCAACACTCGCTGTGTACCGGCGTGTTTTGGCATGGGTCTAGCCTACTTCTCTCCTGAGCGACAGTACACGATGAAAGACCTTGAAGAGTTCTGCGGCTACAAAGATGGTCATGGCACTTGGAAAGCAGTCGCTATGCTCAATCTCGCTAAACTTGGTTACAAGGTCCACTGGATCGAGCAGTTTGACTATACACAGTTTGCCGATGACCCAAAGGCGTACCTTCGAACAATCTTAGATGACGAGGCGTATGAGAATCAAATAACCAATACCGACCTTGAACTTGAAGCCAAGCGTATGCAGGAATATATTGACGCTAAACTAACTCTTGAGAACCGTCAGGGTACTAAACAAGATATTGTGCATTTTATTGACGATGGCTGGTTGATCCACCTTGAGATCAACGCTTCGACATTAAACGGACGAAAAGAATACGACGGTCACTCGGTACTTGTTATTGGATATGACGATGATGGTGTTATTTTGCATAACCCCGACAGCCACGGCAATAAACCTGAACAGCATGTTTCATGGGAGCTTCTCAATCAGGCGTGGCAAGAATTTGGCGGATCTTTTTCCTTGCACGCATTCAAGCGATAGCCGACAGGTTGTCTAGGCGGAAGCTAGTTGCGATAAGCTCCACGGTGGACCTCCAACTAAAGAAGCCTCCGAAAGGAGGCTCTTTTAGTTGGAGCCAAGTGATTCAAGCCTCGACAGTAGACGCGGAGCGGATACGTGTCGAGGGTTCGGTCGGCAAGCCGGAGCACAGAAACTTGTTTCGAGCACCGGCGCAGCCGTGCTTTGTCCCTCCTGGACCTCCAATCCCGGTTATGTTTAAACTCCTCGAACCGAGGAGTTTTTCTTATGCTTGCTAACGGTCAAACCATCAGAATACTATTTATGACAACAGAATCACTTTCTGATCCTATCGCTGATGTACCCAGTCAAGAATTACACCCGATGCTTAGACGAGCTGGTGTACCAGTCCAGAGCAGCAAGCCTTTTATCGGTCGTGTTCCTGGTGCGCACCTCGGCCCTGAGGCAACTGCACAGTTGCGCGAAGAACTTCGCGCAATAAATGTTGCCGAGACTGTGCAGTTCATGGGACGGACGTTATTGTTTATCCAGCTTCGTAGGTTCTCATTCTAGTTACGATAAGCTCTCGCGTGCGCCCTTCAATATAATATATTGACATGTATGTCAATTATGCTACACTGTACTTACAGCACCTCACTTGGACCCTAGGTTCTCGTGAGGTTTTTTGATGGTAAAATATACACATGAAGAGGGTTGTTACTAATTGATGGCGAGAATTTTGTCTATGGTTTACGCACCTTGTTGGGCAATGATGAGGAGAAAGCTCCTCGGTCCGCCATCACTAACCTCAATATGCGCGCTTTGCTTGATGAGTTACTGGCCGATAATCCAGCAACAACGTTTCTGTGGTTTGGAGCTCGCCTAAGAATTTACGATCAGACAGAGGAGTTGCTCGAAAAGTCCCAAGCAGCAGTCAGAATTCAATCGGCATTCGTGAATCGTATTCAGCAGCAGAAAATACAATTTATTAAAGTGGGGTATCTACGTGCTCGCGAATCCGAGCCGTGTCCTGACTGTGGTCACCAAACTTGGAAGCTAGCCGAAAAGGGTGTGGATGTCGGAATGGCGGTCCGTATGCTCACTGAAGCAAATGAAGACACGGAGATAGTCGTCATGAGCTCTGATACTGATTTTGTGCCAGCGCTCAAGGCTGCGAAAAAGCTTGGTGCAAAACTTATGTACATTGGCTTCGAAAACAGACCAATCTCGGCTCTTTCTCGCTCATCCGATGCCACTCGGACGATAACACTACCGCTTATTCAAAAACACGATCGGAAAAAGTAGTTGCAATAAGCTCTACGATGGCCCTCCAATCCTGGCTATGCTTGAACTCCTTAACCAGAGGAGTTTTACGATTTATTGCAATTAGTTTGGTCACATGTGATAATCGTAATCTATGCCTATTCAGTTTGATCAAGAAGCAATTAGTTTTGTTGGTGAGTCGTTGCGAACAGTGTCACGTCATACTCATGAGATGGATGAAGTCGACCGATTAAGCCGCAGCACACCTGTCCCAACATATAGTCCATCGGAAAGAATAGAAGTAGCCTGCTCGCTAGTAGAAGTTATTCGAGCAGCAAGGTTGGATACTCAAGATGATAATGTGCTGGCGGCAGTACTGTTAGTGGCGTTGCATCGAGGTGAAACTGCTGCAACCTATCGCTTAAATCCGCACCTTTTTGGTCGTTAAATTACTGAATTAGCTAGAACAAACCTAGTTACTATAGCTTCCACAATGGCCCTCTAGTACAGTTATGTGTAATATAGGTAGGTTTGGTATACTGAAGTCATGAATAAAGTCACTATAGATAAAAAGAAAAACACACAAACCTGGACGGAAGGATTTGTTAAAAAATATCTACCTGCCCTGAAATCTCTTGCTCAAAAGTAAATGCAATTAACAGTTGCTCAGATTATCTACATTCATGATGAAATCCTAAGAGTCTCATTGGTATCATAAGCAGATGAACATCCAGACTAAGGTAACGTTAAACGACGGGCAGCAAATGCCAGCCTTTGGATTTGGAGTATCGCAGATTCCCAATGGCAAGCCAGCACGCAATGCGGTTACTTGGGCGCTCGAAGCCGGTTATAGGCATATAGACACGGCCTATTTGTACCGGAATGAAGAATCGGTAGGTAGGGCTGTCAAAGAGTCCAAAGTAAGCCGCGAAGATGTGTGGGTCACTACAAAAATGTATCCCAACCAGTTCTTAAATCCTCGCAAAGCTTTGATCCAAAGTCTTAAAAAACTCAAAATGGAGTATGTCGACTTGTACCTAATCCATTGGCCACCATTAATAGAAGTGCCTGCGTTTGATAAGAGACTTTGGCGAGCCATGGAGGCCCTAAAAGAAGAAGGACTATGCAAATCTATTGGTGTTAGTAACTATCCACCCGAAAGGCTAGACCACCTTCTTGGTTATGCCAAAACCCCTCCAAGTGTTAACCAGGTATGGTTGTCTCCAACCCATTTTGATGCAGAGCTGTATGATTTCTGTAACAAAGCAGGAATTAAGCTAGTAGGGTATCGCCCGCTGGGTCGGGGCAAAGAGCTCGCCAATCCAATTGCAATAGAGTTGGCTTCTAAATACGGCAAGACGACGGCGCAGATTCTACTGCGTTGGGCCATCCAAAAAGGCATCATTCCCATACCAAGATCTTCTAATCACGAAAGAATCATAGAAAACTCTCTAGTCTTTGATTTTGAACTCAGTCAGAAAGACATTAACCAGCTGGATGGGATTGCATGATCCGCCAGATTATTATTCGATTTTTGGTATAGTTAGTACATGACTAAGAGATTAGTAATTGTTGGTATGCTCCTGCTTATTTTTGGTTCGGGTGCGTATGCCTTAACACAAAATAAGGGCTCTAACTCTCCAGTATCAACTATGCAGGCGTCAGATAAGCAGGCCACGACTCGGGCTACATCAGAAACCGGCGACAGCAGCAGTCCAGCAAAACAGGGCGCCTACGTGGACTATACAGACGCGGTGATCGCACAAACAAGTGGCACGAAGATTTTGTTTTTCCACGCTCCGTGGTGTCCGCAGTGTAGGGAGCTTGAGGATAGTATAAAAACCCAGGGAGTTCCCGAAGGGGTTACGATTATTAAGGTGGACTATGATTCCAATCAAGACTTACGCAGAAAGTACGGCGTAACTATACAAACTACCTTGGTTAAAGTGGACGACAATGGTACCGAGCAGAAAAAGTTTGTAGCCTACAGCGATCCTTCTATTCAGTCGGT
>CAZKKJ010000020.1:0-10775 GCA_964553355.1 uncultured Candidatus Saccharibacteria bacterium
GCCAACGTAATGGCGGCAAAAGTCCAGATATTGGCCGACAAACATAACATTTTCGAAGAATAAGTAAGGAGACAGGATGGATTTACAGTTTTTTGGTGCGAATTGCCTTAAGGTAACAACAAAGAAAGCGACCGTAGTTATCGACGATAACCTTGCAGAGCTTGGTAAGAGTTCGGTAACCAAGGCTGGTGATGTACGAGTGTTTACTGGTGCTGCGCCTAAAGACAAAATAGAGGGTTGTTTTGTACTTGCTCAGCCAGGCGAATACGAGATCGGTGACGTATCTGTCACGGGCATAGCCGCTCAAGCTCATGTTGATGAACCCGGCACCAAAAACGCCACTATGTACCGCATTGTAGCCGACGACATCCGATTGGCTGTTGTTGGACATATCGACGCTAAGTTAACAGAGGGCCAATTGGAAGATCTTGGAACTATCGATGTGCTAGTTGTCCCAGTTGGCGGCCACGGCTTTACGCTCGATGCGGTTGGAGCCCAGCAGGTTATCAAGGCAATTGAGCCCAAGATAGTTATCCCAACCTATTACGACGATGCTAAGCTCAACTATCCAGTACCGGCCGTTAAGCTGGCGGATGCCCTAAAAGAACTGGCTATGGAGCCCAAAGAAACTGTTTCTAAACTCAAAGTTAAGGCTACCGATCTACTGACCGACCAGCCGCAGCTTATCGTTCTTGAAGCGTAAAGAGTCTTGAGCTCAAATAAAAAGCTCCGGAAGTCCGGAGCTTTTTCTATAGCCTGGTAAGTTTAGGCTAGAAGGCCTTTTTTGCGCAGGGTACGAATAGCCTGGGTGCTGATCTTTAGGGTTACTTCTTTGCCGTCAACAGTAACAGTCTTGGTCTGAAGGTTTGGCTTCCAGACTTTCTTGGTGTGGCGCTGAGAAAAGCTGACATTGTGTCCAAATTGCTTTCCTTTGCCGGTGATTTCACATCTTTGCATAATTGTTCCTTTGTTTCTGTAAACTAACAGAAGATTCAAAGTGTTATTTTAGACGGATTACCCCTTAAAGTCAAGACAATTAGGCCGTGTAACCTTGCTATACTAGAAGGTAATGTTTTCAGATCTTTCAATTACCCAGATATTCATAGTCTTTGTCTGCATCTTGGTATCCATGGGTATTCACGAGGCTATGCACGCCTTTACTTCTCATTGGCTGGGCGACACAACGGCCAAAGATATGGGGCGTCTAACGCTCAATCCACTCAAGCATATCGACCTGTTAACCACTGTTCTACTGCCAATAGGCCTTATAATCTTGGGTCTCCAGCCATTCTTTATAGCCAAGCCGGTACCGTTTAACCCCGAAAGAGTTAAGTACGAAGAATTTGGCGCAGCCCTTATTGGGGTGGCGGGCCCGTTAACCAACTTAGTATTGGCGATCCTAACTGCAGTGGTTATCCGCGTTGGTGGGCTAGCTGTAGGTACTGACTCATTCATGATTGCCCAGATATTCTTAGTCATAAACCTTAGCTTCTTTGTATTCAACATGATTCCATTCCCACCACTAGACGGATCCAGGCTTTTGTATGCGCTCGCACCAGAACCGCTCCAGCGATTTATGTACCAGATAGAAGCAGGCGGCATAACCAGCATACTTATCTTTATGCTGGTACTGTTCCCATTCCTGGCCCCAATTATCCAGAATGTGGTGAGCGGTCTGTATAGTTTCCTACTGGGCTAGCAATGCAGTAAGCAGTATAATAGGGCGTAGCCGGGACTGGTTATATGATAATCTGAATACTTATCATATGGGATTCCGAGATTTGCTTGGGCCGTGGCCGAAGCGTGAGGGACCCCACCTGGGTTACAATTCCAGGTTGTCATGTCAGTTCCGGCTACCAGACGCAAAATCAAAACGCTCCCTTTGGGAGCGTTTTTTATATTCGAGTGGTCAGGATGAGAGGACTTGAACCTCCGGTCTCCGGACCCCCAGCCCGGCGCTTTACCAACTAAGCTACATCCTGATAACTAGAGATTAGTATACCACCTCTGTTAAACTTGGGGGTTATTTTCGGAAGCCAACGTTCGAAACAATAATGGTTGTAATAACGTTAGTAATAATTACCGTGTCGAACGACAAGTTACTATCAATACGTAGCAGTAGAGCGCTGCCAATCCACATTATTGCTAATACCCCGGCAGTGTAGGGATAGGTGGTTGCCATGATAAAAGTACTTCTCATTTGATCTGTCCTCCTGTTATCTTTTCCATTAGCCACGGGTCGTTCCGAGACATTTTATCAAACCAGTTCGATAATACCTCTACGGCTTCGTGGGGCGAAAGTTCCTCTGGCTTAAGGTCTACGACCTTGCTTATGTGCTGCCTGGCATACTCGGTGCCATCGGCCAACGCTCGGGCAATGGTACGACCTTCTTTATCAAACTGGGCCATCATGATCATATACGAATGAGTAGCTTTAAGGAGCATAATGGCCTGCAAATCCAGGGTAAATCCAAAGCGGTTACCTTTGTTTATAGCAAAGAACAGAATCTTCATAATGCGTTTTTCTTTAATCATGCCGGCCACCGTGGCCTGGGTGGACTCGTCCATAGATGACACTAGGGTGCTTTCGCGGATTTTGTTGAGCAACGTTTCTTTGTCCCAACCGCTACCCAGAATGGCTTCGGCCGAATTCATGGCCGAATACAGTTTGGGCGACATAAAGCGTAGGGCGGCGATCATCAGCTCTTCAAGGGCAATGTTATCTTGGTAAAACGCTTGGTATTGCACGCAGATGTCGTAGTAGCCCAGGCGGTTACTCGTAAGCTGAGTGGTCATCCCAAAGTCGATCATAGCAATCTTGCCGTGGGGTAGTAGTACCAAATTACCAGGGTGTGGATCTGCTTGGATAATGTTGCCGGTTACGGCGTTAATCATAAGTTCATAGCCTATAACGTACAAGCGTTCGAGTATATCGCCGTCATAATGTTGCCGGACGAACTCGTGCGGGTCATGGCCCTTGGCCTGATAGGTTAATAAGTCGGTCAAAGATAATCCTTGAATGTGATCCAAAACCAGCACCTTAGGCGTACAGAATTCACGGTAAGTTTTTGGGATAACTAGTGTTGGGTGTTCTTTGTAGCGTTCGTAAAACATAGTGCCAGCTTCAGCCTCACGTACGTAGTCGACTTCTTGTAAACAGGTACGACGGAACTCGGCATATAAATCGCGGAAATTAAGCAACTTTTGGCGATCCGCCAAGCTGTACAGCCAACTCAAAACATTGAGCAGACGAAGGTCATAACGAATATAGCGCATAACACTTGGCCGTAATATCTTAATAACTACTTTTTCGCCTGTATGTAGCTGGGCACTATACACCTGACCAAACGATCCTGTACCAATAGGATTGGGGTCTATGGACGCAAAGCGTTCCAGATGGGGCATTTTAATGCTGCGCAAATAGCTATAAATCTCTAGCTGGTCAGGAATACTACGCTCAAATACCTTCAGCAGCTGCATAAAGTTTTCTTGGCTGGCAGGATTTAAGTTAAGTACCACGGTCTGAAGGAACTTAATATATATGCCACCGAGCTCATCCAGTTGAGCCAGGCTACCTCGTAAAAGTAGCGGCTCGTTATGCAAGACAGAAGAGATAACACTGGTCATTAGCCGCATAACCTTAACGGTGCGTGGGGTTCTCATTTTCGATAAAACCCAAGGTAAAACAGCGACAGGGTCAGGAGCTCTACCGAGAAGAAAAGCAGGCGAGTATTCGGATCATGTGCCGTCGCTGCAATTAGGACTGCTGCCAGCCAAATTACAACTATCGAGACGAAGACAAAAATATACCTCATTTACTCCATATTATAACTCTGTTATCAATAACCACCAATGGGGTGGGGTATGTAATAATAACGTCATGAAAAGTCTTAAACTCAGCCATACTGAGGCACAAGAAATACTAGATGGCACCAGAACTTCAACATGGCGTATTAACGACGACAAAGACCTGCATGTAAACGACCAGGTCACTCTAGTTGATAAAGTAGGTGTTGACCCAGCTTCATGGGTGCCAATTGGCACGGCCACTATACTCACGGTCTTCGAGAAACAGCTTGCCGCAGTAACTCCAAATGATGTTGATGGCAATAAAGAGTATAAGTCACTAGAAGATATAATTACTGAGTACCAGAGTTATTATGGTCCTCAGGTCGGGCCTCAGACGCCGGTAAAGATCATCCACTTTAGCTTTACTGCCGGCACTGAGGTAGCGATGCCCGCGCCTAACCAAGCTCAGTTATATGCAGATGGAGGTTCTCGAGGTAATCCAGGCCCTTCGGCCAGTGGTTATGTGCTAATGAATATGGATGGCAACGTTATCGTACAGAACGGACTAGCACTGGGCGTAACTACCAACAATCAAGCAGAGTATCAATCTTTAAAACTAGGTCTCGAAGAAGCACTTCGGCGCGGCATACGCTCACTAAAGGTTTATATGGATAGCATGTTGGTAGTAAATCAGATGAGGGGCGTTTATAAGGTCAAGAACGCAGATTTAAAGGCCATAAATCAAAGCGTTATGTCACTGGTTGCTCAATTTGAATCGATTACTTTTACGCATGTCCCTCGTGAGCGTAACCGCAAAGCGGATGCCATCGTAAACGAGATTCTCGACGCTGCTAGCAAGTAGTATTTATGGTATAATACTTATGTTAGATTATCGACTGGTCGCCTGAACTTCGGTTTAGGAGGAAAGTCCGGGCAGCACAGGGAGGGATAGTTGCTAACGGCAACCGGGGGCAACCCTAGGGAAAGTGCCACAGAAACGATACCGCCTGTTCGCAGGTAAGGATGAAACGAGTGGGGTAAGAGCCCACAGTTCCTGCAGGTGACTACAGGAAGAGGTAAACCCTATCCGCTGCAAGGAGATATGTCCCACCATAGGTTTCCCGCCTGGGGCTTGTCATAAGATCCGCTCGACTCTACGAGCAATTGTAGAGCTAGATAGATGACCAGATAGAACAGAACCCGGCTTACAGATAATCTGACACTAAAAACCACTCGTTTGAGTGGTTTTTAGTTGCTTTGGATCGGACGAGAGCTATTTTTGAGCGGCTTTGACTACGGCGGTAAATGCAGCTGGCTCGTTAACGGCAAGTTCACTTAGGATCTTACGGTTGATAGTGATGTTTGCAGTTTTTAGAGCGGCGATTAGGCGGCTGTAGGTGGTGTCGTTCAGGCGAGCTGCAGCGTTAATGCGGGCATTCCACAGTGCGCGGAATGTTCGCTTACGGTTGCGGCGGTCGCGATATGCAAACTGGAGGCTCTTGGTTAGGGCTTGGCGACCACGCTTAACGCTTGATCGGTTACCCCGAGTAAAGCCTTTAGTTGCTTTGCGAATTTTCTGGTGCCTGGCATGGCTAGTGACGCCTCTTTTAACGCGCATGGTTAGGCTCCCAACATTTTCTTAATAGTTTTCTGAGCTTTACCCTTAACTGGTTCTAGGCCAGCAAGGCCGCGCTTGCGGGCAGCACTCTTCTTTTGCAAGAAGTGACTGGCCATAGAGTGGCGGCGAAGAACTTTTCCGTTCTTGGTAACTCGAACGCGGTCTTTGGTGCCGCTATGCGTCTTTAGTTTTGGCATTGTTGTTGCTCCTAATCACAAAGCTTAATTGTTTACCGTTCAATGCAGGGGTTTGATCTACCGAAATAGTCTCGCCAAATCCCTCGATAACTTTATCGGCAAGCTTGAAGCCCAAATCTTTGTGGGCGAGTTCTCGACCTCGGTAAAATACCGTGATTTTGACTTTGTGGCCTGCCTCCAAGAAACCTTGGATCTTGCGGGTTTTGACTCCTAGATCGTGATCGCCAATCTTTAGTCCAAAGCGCATCTGTTTAACTTCGAAAGATTTGGCCGACTTCTTATTTTTCTGAAGCTGCTTGGTCTTCTGATAGTTGAACTTACCCCAGTCAATAATTTTAACTACTGGTGGGTTAGCTTCGGGTGATATTTCGACGAGGTCCAGTTCTTGTTCTTCGGCCAGTTGCAGAGCTTCTGCGCGGCTGAGGACTCCAAGCTGTTTACCTTCGTGGTCTATAACCCGTAGTTGCGGTGCCCGAATCTGTTGATTCAGACGCGTTACTTTGGCGATTGCTTGCTCCTTGCATCGATTAGGTTCGATCTAGTGTAACAGAGTTCTTAACAGGGGTCAATGATTTTCTCTGTCATAAGGCTCCAGGGTACTGCGTCGAAGCCGGGCGTTTGCGATATTGAAGTGCTTCGGCAACATGGCTAACAAGGATGTCGCGCGAATCATCCAGATCAGCAACGGTACGAGCTACTTTTATGGTTCTTATATATCCACGGGCAGATAGAGATAGCTTCTGTGCAGCATCGTCCAGTAAATGTCTGGCTTCTTGAGATAATCGAGCGGTGGACCGTAATTGTTGGTTGCTAAGCAACGAATTGAGTAACAAGGAGCTTCGGTGCCGCTTGGCTTGCTTTAGACGTGCTGATCGTACTTGTTTCCTTAGGGTGCTATCAGAATCTGCAGTGGGTCTATCGAGTAGAAGATGAGCATGGTCAACGGTATCCACTGTTATATGAAGGTCGATGCGGTCAATGAGCGGACCAGATAATTTTCGTTGGTATTGAGCAAGCTGCGCCGCCGAACAACTGCACGCTTGCGTTGACCCAAGGTAGCCGCACTGACAGGGGTTGGCAGTAGCAACAAGGATAAAATTGGCGGGCAATGTTACCGAACCGCTCGCACGGGTAATGGTGGTCTGACGATCTTCAAGGGGTTGACGAAGGGATTCCAGGGTCTGTCGATTAAACTCGGGCAATTCATCCATAAACAGTACGCCGTGGTGACTTAAGCTAATCTCGCCTGGTCTAACTTCTTTACCACCGCCAATGACGGCACTGTAGCTTGCAGTGTGGTGTGGAGCACGAAAGGGCCGGTTGGTAACAAGTTTATCGTAGTTAGTAAGGCTAAGGCTGTGAAGGTGAGTAACCGTAAGCATTTCGTCAGATGTAAGTGGAGGTAAAAGAGAAATCAGTGCTTTGGCCAACATGCTCTTACCGGTACCTGGCGGACCGCTTAAAAGAATATTGTGTCCACCGGCCGCAGCTATAACTAATGCACGTTTCGCTTGGTCTTGGCCGACAATTTCGTTTACCGATATTTCGTTCGATTGTTGGGAACTTGTCGATCGAGCAACCTCAAGGGGTGGGCCAAAGGGCTTCTTGCCAGTAAAGTGCGCACACAGGTCACGTAAAGACTCGAAACAGATCATAGACACCCCTGTTATATTGGCGGCCTGGGGCATATTGCCGACAGGGATGACAAAAGTAACTGCGGTTCTCTTTTTTGCGGCTAGTATTTTTCCTATTATGCCTCTGACTGGTCGAATATCGCCATCTAACCCCAGTTCGCCGATGAAAATATACTGAGAATAGTTATTAATAAGCAATTGGCCGCTGGTACAGAGTATAGACACGGCGATTGGAAGATCTAGGCTGGTACCACTCTTTGGAATGTCTGCAGGTGCTAGATTTAGGGTTATTCGTTTCCGCGGTAATTCAAGACCACTGTTCAGTAGTGCACTTCTGACGCGTTCTTTGGATTCGTGAATAACCGTGTTTGCCGAACCGACAATTATAATACTGGGCAGCCCATTTGAAATTTGGCATTCAACGTCCACTGGCACTCCATCAACACCATAGTCCAATATTGTTTTAATCGTAATACCCATACATTGACTTATACAGGACATCCGCAAGCTAAACAAAAGCGTCCATCTATGTCGGTTGAGTGAATGACAGGGAAATAAAAAAAGGCCTTTTGCGAGGAAGGCCGTTTCTTTTTGGGTTTTTATTTTTGAGAGTTTTAGGTTTAGTTCCGGCGACTCCCTTTTTGTTGATTTCGGCTCTTTGCGAGCTTTCTTTCAGGGGTCGTTTTTATTTTTGAGCACTTTTTTTATTCAAGTGCTATGCCTATCTTATATAGTCTGTTAGCCCCTGTCAACAAGTTTATGGCTACTTTTTTCGCGTACCTGTGTATAACTTTTTCTTAGTTATTTTGTAGACTTCCAAAGCCCCGCCTGCGACCGGTAGGACAGTATCTGGGAGCGTCAATCTAATGGTCACAAAGTGGTAGTTATCCGGCCGCTCTAAGTTTCATTCTTAGGCCACGGTAAGATTACTTTTATGCATGACTATAGTAGGGGTTATGAGCTCTCGGGTGAGCCATGTGATTCTGGTTCGATTTCAGACTGGTAGACAAGGTATCTATGCACGACAAAGTAAATGATGCTTTGAAGGGCAATAGTGATAAGCTGAAAAACTGTGTTTATTTTGCGACGTTATGTTTACATAAAAGCATGGTTCATTGTTGGGCAGGAAATACACGCGCGTTTAGTTGGATACCTTCCAAAATAAATGTCTTCAAGTTTCTAAAATAATTTTGGGACAATCATGGTTGCTTATATTTTTAGTACCCACAATTGCTATTGCGTATACCTAATTACTATTGTGTGGAATACGTATGAGTGTACGAGAATTGTATGAAAATTATTCTATCTTGGCTTTCTATTTTTAGCATCCAGGACTCCGAGCGCCGTGTTTGCTTTGCTTTGAAACGAAAAATTATCACTGATTCTTTTTGGTGATTATGTGGTCTTGAGTGGGGTAAAAATGAGCAACAGAATGCCTAAGAATATGTATTATGAAGCAATAACAACAACAGAAATTTTATATATGAACTGTAATTATTGAAGGTCACCAAGGAGTAACGTTATTAAATATACAACAAATATATGTTGACACTAGTGAATAAGTTTAGTAGATTAGGAGGGTAAGGAAAAAATAAAAACTTACAAAAACAAAACACTCTTCATCGCTCTTCGTTGCCCTAAAAGCAGCAAGAGCGGTCAGTCACAGCCAGGACGGCAAGCGCTCTAATAGTTTAATATTTAAGTAGCGGATTTGCCGTCCGGCTCCACATTTTTCTTGCCTCTGCAAGTACACGTTATAAAGCGAAGTAGAGACTTACAAAAACATAAACGAGAAACAAAAAATGCCCACTATAAAAAATCCTAGACAAGTTGCGCTCCTGCTTTCCATGTACGGAGCGCTTATTATTTTTCTCGCATCTACAAATCCTCGGTCTATGCCATCGATTGCACTTGTATTGCCGGTAGCATGGTTATTTGCATGTATCGCGCTAACTGTTTTTTGGCTGTTACCTTTGCTAAACCCAGCGACACTACTACAGGGTAGAGCAAAGAGGTTAACTCGCGCGCTACTGATTGCGGGGGTGCCATCGGGCCTATTACTGCTGCAGTCTATAGATCAACTCACCCTCAAGGACATGCTCTTGTTCGGCTTTTTTGGAGTTGTGGCATTAGCATATAGTCGGCGCTTTCAGCTTGAGCGAAAAAGAGAGTGATTTTACAAGTCCTTATCTGATATAATGACTCATAATGAATCCTAGTGATACTCAAGCTCAGACTCCATTAGCTAGTGGCGACGACCAGAATTCCAGCCTGCCGCCTATTGCTCCCATTGACCCTGCCACGACAGCTACACCAATAACGGCGCAAACTCCACCTGTAACTCCTCCTGTTGGCATGTCTGCACCTGACCCTGCCACACAAGCTGCAGCCACCAAGTTTAGTCAGCATGCTCCTGACGTTGCGGAAGACGTAGATCTGATCGAGAAAGAGTGGGTCACAAAGGCCAAGACCATTGTTGATAGTACTCGAGGGAACCCAAATGAACAGAGTAAAGAGATGAGCCGTTTTAAGGCCGATTATTTGAGGACTCGTTATAGTAGGGACATTAAAGTTAGCGACTGATAAGATTATGCCTGCTTTTATTATTCCTTTAGCCATCTTCCTATCCTTAGTTACAGTAATTGTTTTTATTGTTTACATGCACTACCGTAAGGTGTTGCGAGAACAGAAGAATTACGAGCGCGGACTAAAGATGATACCGCTTATCATCCATCTTCCTCCGCCAAGTGAAGATATCGAAGGTGGTGGACGTGATGTTCGCGATGTTACAGAAGAGAACATCTCTAAGGCGCAGGTGTTGTACGGTATTATCGCCAGTACATTTAAGAAAGGGTTTAAGAATAACTTCTATGGCCAGCGTCATTTTGCCTTTGAAATTATCGGCACCCAGGGCTTTGTAAAATTTTATGCCGTTGTACCAGTAGTAATGGTAGAAGTGGTCAAACAAGCAGTTATAAGCGCCTATCCAACTGCACGCCTTGAAGAAGTGGCTGAGCACAATATTTTTAGTCCGGTCGGCCGCTTGGCGGGAACTATCGGCGGTGAGCTTACATTAAAGGAAAACTACGCCTATCCAATTGCTACGTATCAAGAGATCAAGCGCGACGCCATTCAGTCGCTATTAAATGCACTGTCGACGTTGGATAAAGAAGATGGTGCAGGCATTCAGATTCTATTACGCCCGGCAAATCCTGTCTGGCGCAAGAATGCTCATGCCGAAGCCAGCAAAAAACGCAAAGGCACCAAAGACCGAAAAGGTTTCGATAATTTATTCTGGTGGGTTAAACAGCTGGGCGTGGCAATTGTTAAGCCACCTGAAGATAAATCAGGTAGTGACGACAAGAAAGAGCTCTCTAGCCTTGACCAATCTATTGTCGACGCTATAGAAGACAAGACTCGTTATCCCGGTTACGAAATTCTAATTAGAGTAGTAGCATCTTCTAATGTCTCTCAGCGCTCACAGGCTATCCTCAACAATATTGTGGCAGCTTTTTCTTTGTATGATTCGCCCGGAAA
>CAZKKJ010000021.1:0-5206 GCA_964553355.1 uncultured Candidatus Saccharibacteria bacterium
AGTTTGCTTCGGGCGAAGTAGATGCGGTGGATGTTACCTACACGGATTACAAAACCAGTATTACCCAAGAAGTTACCGTAGAGCGGTTGCTCCCTGCGGCATATACTGACGAGAAAGTTGTTCCTGATCTTGAGCAAGCAGTGTTCGAACCGTCTCCAGAAGTGGTGCTAGAGGCGGTTACCGAGCGACTCATAGAATCACAGCTTACTCAAGCGTTTATGGAATCAGCTGCCAGTGAGCAGTCTATGCGTATGATGGCCATGAAGAGTGCTACCGATAACGCCAGTGATCTGATAGAAGATTTAACCCTGGCATTTAACACGGCACGACAGGCTGCGATCACCCAAGAATTAGCAGAAATTAGCGGTGGTGTGGAGGCGATGAAGTGAGCAAGCTAAAATCAATAAGAGAGGCTACAAAATGACAGCAATAATGCAACCAGGGCTACATCAAGGAGTTCGAGAACGACTTGCTGGTCGTCCAAAGCCGATGGGCATGTTTGAGCGAATGAACGCAGAAGTTTATGAGCCATCACTTTTTGTAACAGAAGAACGTGCGGACTACGGTAATATATCTACCTGGTATCTCGAAATTGTTGTGGGAGCTGGCCGCGAGACCCTAAAAGGTGCTAGTCGTGCTGCTCTGCGATGCATTGTTGGTATTACCAATGTAGCTGAGGCGATTGTCCCAACTATCCGCGGCCTTGCCGAGGAATCTGAATTTACCGATGCAGAAGTAGCTGCCGAAGTTAAAGAGCGTGCGCCTGTCGTGCCTACCGAACCAGATGCATTATTTGATGGATCACAAAGCTGGCAAGAAAGAGAATTGTAAGGAGTAATATGGCAGTAACCGAAAAAACAAAACAAGGAACCATTAACCAAATTGTTGGTGTGGTGGTCGACATGGAATTTGCCGAAGGACATTTGCCGGCAATTTATAATGCTATCGAAACCCAGTCCAATGGAAAGAAATTAATCTTTGAGGTTGCCCAGCACCTAAGCGAAAACAGTGTCCGTACTATCTCTTTGGGTAGTACCGACGGCCTTAAGCGTGGTGCCAAGGTTACCGATACCGGTGCGCCCATTAGTGTGCCGATCGGCAAAGAAACTATGGGTCGCATGTTTAATGTGCTTGGTGAGCCCATAGACGGCAAGGCCGATAAGTTTACCAAGCGATCACCTATTCACCGTGCTCCACCGAGTCTAGAAGAACAGTCCGGAACTACCGAAGTTCTAGAGACTGGTATTAAAGTCATCGACCTTATCTGTCCTGTTACTAAGGGTGGTAAGGTTGGACTGTTTGGTGGTGCTGGTGTGGGTAAAACCGTACTTATTACCGAGCTTATTAACAACATTGCAAAAGAGCATGGTGGAACATCGGTGTTTGCTGGCGTTGGTGAGCGTACCCGCGAAGGTAACGACCTGTATTACGAGATGGAAGAATCTGGAGTACTAGACAAGACCAGTCTTGTCTTTGGACAAATGAACGAACCACCGGGTGCGCGATTGCGTGTAGGACTAAGCGGACTAACTATTGCCGAAGGTTTCCGTGACGAAGGTAAGGATGTGCTCTTATTCGTAGATAATATCTTCCGCTTTACCCAAGCCGGTGCCGAGGTATCTGCCCTGCTGGGCCGCTTGCCTTCTGCAGGTGGTTACCAGCCAAACTTGGCCCAAGAAATGGGTGGCTTGCAAGAACGAATTACCAGTACCAAGACTGGTTCCATTACATCTGTCCAAGCGGTATATGTGCCGGCCGACGACCTTACTGACCCTGCTCCTGCAACAACCTTTGGTCACCTCGATTCCACTATTACCTTGAGCCGTGCTTTAACCGAGCTTGGTTTGTACCCAGCCGTTGATCCATTGGCTTCTGGCTCAACCATCTTGGATCCCGAAATTGTCGGTGAAGAGCACTACCGCGCAGCCCGCGAAGTCCAGCAGATTTTGCAGCGCTACAACGACTTGCAAGATATTATTGCAATTCTTGGTATGGAAGAACTCAGCGACGAAGACAAAAAAACTGTCAACCGCGCGCGTCGTTTGCAGCGTTTCCTCACCCAGCCATTCCATGTAGCCGAAGTCTTCACGGGCAATCCCGGAACCTACGTTTCACTCAAAGACACCGTTGCTGGTGTTCGCGAAATTCTGGATGGCAAGCATGACGACAAGCCCGAAAGCGCCTTCTACATGAAGGGCAAAATCAGCGAGGTCAAATAATGGGCGGTGGAATACAAGAATCACCAGAAGTTTGGACACCAAAAAGACAAGCCGAATTGGAGTCAGATGAAGTTCGAGAATCTATGATTGCACATGAAATGAGTAAAGTATCAGTCAATATGGATCCAGTTATAGCTGCTGCTCTTTTTGATGGCTTGGCCGCACTTGTCGAGAGTGAAGTGGCCGCATGATTACATTCGAGCTGGTAACACTCAACGGGACTAAGTTCAGCAATGACGTGCACGAAGTTGTGCTGCCTACCGCAGACGGTTACATTGCTATTTTTCCAAATCACATGCCGCTGGTAAGCATTGCTAGTCCTGGGGTTATTAGTGTGAGACACAAACAGGGTGATCCTGATGAAAAGTTGGAATATTTTGCGACTAATGGTGGGGTGATTGAAGTTGGTAATAATACCGTGCGAGTGTTGGTTGATGAAGCCGACCGAGAAGACGAGATCAACGAAGCAGAAGCTCAAAAAGCATTTGAGCATGCTAAAGCCTTAGCCCGTGATGCTCGCGATACGCTTTCATTGCAGCAGGCCCAAAGTTTGGTAGATCGCCAGGCAGTACGTCTGCAGGTTGCAAGTTTGCGCCGCAAAAAACGTAAGTAGTAAATAGCACCACGCACGCTATTTGCATTTTGCGAATAAACCTACTATTGTTTAAGCAGAAAAATATTCTAAGGAGGGTTGTATGTTTAGCAGAAATAAAGTCGCCATGGTGGTGGCCGAGTTAATGGGTGTCGTGGTTTTGGTCACGGCTGTGTATTCGATGGTAGCGCGAACGTCGTTCCCGCTTTTTGGTGGTTTAGCAGCTGGTGTAACACTGGGTCTGCTGGTGCACACAATCGGTGCAACTTCGGGCGCGCATGTGAACCCAGCAATAACACTGGGTCTGTTGAGCATTCGTAAGATCAAAGCTGTGCCAGCAATTCTTTACATAGCCGCTCAAATGCTGGGCGCACTTGCTGCATGGCAGCTCATTAACTACTTTTTGGGTAGTGATATTCAGAGCATCGCCAACAAGTTTGAGTGGAAAGTATTCTCTGCTGAGCTCGCCGGAGCGTTGGTCTTTGGTTTTGGCGTAGCCAGTGCAATTTACCAAAAGTACGAAGGTACAAAGTTAGCCTTCACCGTTGGTGGTTCCTTAACCATTGGTATCTTGGTTGCATCACTCGGATCGAACGGCGTGCTTAACCCAGCTGTCGCACTTGGCTTGCAGTCTTGGAACTGGGCGTATGCCACAGGACCCATTGCCGGTTCTATAGTTGGTATGAATCTTTACGCTCTGCTCTTTGCAGAAGAAAGCGTGCTAAGCCGTGTGTCTGCTAGCCGCAGTGTTTCTGTATCCACTAAAGTAGTTGCAAAAAAAGCTCCAGCTAAGAAAAAGCCTGCAGCAAAGAAAACTGCCGCCAAAAAGCGTAAGTAAACTTCAAAGACGAAATGTCTCTGGTAGACTCCCGGGTAACCGGGAGTTTTTGTTTGGCTAAATATTGCCGTCAAGTAAGTCTTGCTCGAACGCCTGTATGCCGGAATAGTCGGACGTGTAGTTGCTGATATCTGGCAGGTTGAGTTCTTGTATTTTGGGCCAAATGACCTGAATGAGCTGACTCATTCGAGTTAGCTCTGTGGAGCTTGGAAGATATTCACGGATGAGTTCTTTAGGTGAAGCTGCTTCGAGGTACCACATTTGTCCGGTAATCTCCGCGGCATTAAAACGCGGGCTTTGTTGTACTAGTAGTGCGTAAAAGATTAGTTGCATACGGTGGCGCCAGGCTTTGAGTGCTTTAGTTTGATCACGCGTTACAAAACTTCCAAGTGGCTTGCCAGTTTTGTAATCAATGATAGTTATTTGGTTATCTTGTTTGTGAATGCGATCGATCGCGCCTTTTATGATTGCCTCGCCAACGCGAACATCGCCCAGTGATTGTTCGGGGATGTCACCTTTAGCGAGCCAAAAAGTCTCACTGCCCAAAAGTTTTTGAAGCAGTTCTTGGCCGTGTGCCAGAAAGCGCTCGTAATCATGAGCTGGCAGAAATTGTTCAGCAAGTGCTTGTTGGTAATGGTCGAGTACTTTCTTTTGCACTAGAGCTCCATTGTTAGTAGCAATCTGTGCGTATTCCAGGGCTGTATGCATGGCTATACCAAAACCCATGTTTGCGGTCTTAGAACTGGGCAAACGTAGCAAATGGCGTTCGAAGAAATATTCCGGACCACCCCGACTAATGTCTAGGAAGTCTAGCAGTGCAGTGGCGCTAAGCGAAAAGTTCTCGAGCTGCCCTTGTAAGTTACGTTTTTCATCTAATGTGTTTAGGTGCGGCCAAGTCAGATGCTCTTCGAGGACAACTATTGGGTCCAGCTTTGTGGGTACCGGGACAAGCTCCAGTACCTCCGCAAGCAATGGTGTGGCCATGACTTCTTTGCCCTGGATATCTTCACGGAAACTATGGGCGGTCAGGTTGCGCTTGGCCCGTGTTGCAGCAACGTACATTAATCGTGCATAGTCATCTTGGTCATCCCCAACAGGTTGCAGTGGCAAATTGGCTGGGTATTTGCGACCTCCGCTACTTGGTCGCCAGCTGTTGTCGATAGCGTTAATGATATGGACGCTATCAAATTCTAGACCTTTGGCTTTGTGGACAGTTAACAAGTTAACTGCCCTTTCGCCTGTTACAAACGTAGTCTCGTCAGCGATGATTTCACCGCTCTCCATGGTTAGCTGTATAAAGTTTGTAAAGTCGGTTAGCGTGGCACTGGTGCCGCGGGCAAAGTCATTTGCCATTGCCTGTAATAAACGAATAGCAGACAAAGCATGAAGATAGTCGGTATCTATAACGGTATTGGCCAGGTAGTATTCGCGTAACGGACTGGTTAGGTGCTCGCCTGTACGTAGTCCAATAACATATTCTAGCGTAACGGTTAGTGGTTGGTGGCTTGCTTCTTGCGAAAGCCACAGTAACCACTGAGCAATATCCTGTAAGGCACT
>CAZKKJ010000021.1:5216-10615 GCA_964553355.1 uncultured Candidatus Saccharibacteria bacterium
CTTTAGAATTCAGTAGTCTATCCATCCAGTTGCCACGGTTTGTCGTGGCGAGTTGCCACAATTGTTCTGGTGATAACTTCCACATTGGGGCGCGAAGTAATTGAGACAATAGGACATCCACCTGTTCTTGCTTGCCTGCCTGAATGGTCAGCAAGAGTAAGCAAATCGTCTGAAGTTGTATGATGGCTGGATGTTCTAAGATGTTACTTTGCTGTTCATAATGGACGGGTACGTTGAGCTTGGTAAGTATGGCCGCCAGTTGTCGCAGACTAGCGTGGTCTCGGGATAGGACAGCAATAGAGTCATTCCCTTTGGCGTGCTCTTGGGCAATAGATCGGGCTAGTTCGCTGAGCTCGTGTTGCTCGGTAGGATAACTTAGGTGCTGTAATTTACCGTCTTGTGCTGGTGGATTTTTAGCTACCAAGTCTTTAACAAGATGGGGCATGCGGGTTACTAAACGATCTTGCACTTGTTCAATTATCTTTGCGCTGGTATCGAGCACAGCCTGACTAGATCGGTAGTTTTCGGTTAGTACGATAAGCTTGGCAGTAGGATAGCTTGTTTGGAAGGACAGCATGTTGTTAAGTTCGGCACCATTAAACTTATAAATAGATTGGTCATCATCGCCAACGGCCATGAGGTTTGGACTACCAGTCTGACCTTGTCCGGCTATTAGGTTGGCCAGCTGTAATTGTGCGGCATTGGTGTCTTGGAACTCGTCAATCAAGGTAAACAAAAATCGCTCGCGAACATCGGCAGCCATGCTCGGATTTTGCTGGAGCTGAGTAATGACCTCTACGATCATGTCCGAATAGTCGTAGTAACCGCGAGTATGGAGCTCGTGTCGATAACTGGCGTAGACGTCAGCCAGGTGTAGCCACCAGGTGTTACGCTCCCGTTCTTTGTGCATCCCTTTAACGCTCTCTACACTTTGTATCCAGCGCTGCTTCCATTTGCCTGTGTTCTTTGTCTTACCAGAATCGGCATCCTGTGTAATTGCAAACGCCAAACTTTCCTTTATAACTTTGCCCAGATCTTGCAACGGCTGCAAGCTAGTGCCAATACCCTGCTCTGGCAGATCCTGGATCTGCGCTAAAAGTTGAGGCAACTTTTTAGCACTCAGCGGAGAGCTTAGGATGCTCATCAATTTTTCCTCGATGGAATCAATGTAGGCTAAGTTAGCGGCAATCAAGGCCTTGAGTTTGTCCGGCGTCAGCCCGGCTTCTTTAGCATGTCGTAATGCACTTTTAACATCTTTGCCTGCGGTAAAGTTACCCGCAAATGTCAGGGCCAGCGGATTATTGAGCGGCAACCGCCCAAGGATATCTTGAATAATTTCTAGTTGTGTGGCGTCTGGGGCAGTGCTAAGACGCGCGCCGTTCCAGAAAGAATCGGGGTACATATTCATCAGTTCGGCTGCGAAGCTATGGAATGTTTTTACCATCACGCCCTTGGCCTCACCTCCGGTGAGTTCGATAAGTCGCTCGCGCATATTAAGTGCTGCTTTGTTGGTAAATGTTAAGCACAAAATGCTGGACGGATCGGTGTCGGTTTGACGCAAAATATTGGCCACACGCATGCTAAGCAACTGAGTCTTGCCAGTGCCCGGTCCTGCGACAACTAGAACGGGACCATCAATAGTATCAACGGCCTGCTTTTGCGCGGCGTTAAGACGGTTGTATGACTCCTCAAATAATCCCATTAGATATATTGTACTGGAATCTACTGCTTTTGGGACGGTTCGCAGAAATGGCAGTCTTCACGCGTTTTGTTGCGTCGAAGCCAAATTGCTGCAGCCGGTCGGACGCCCATAACTTCTGCATACCCAACAAAGTCGTAAATAGTGCGAAGCCATGCCGCAAGACGTCCGGTAATAACAAGCTTACGCCATTGGAAAACCGACCAGTCTTCCCCAACCGGAATAATAGTCACTGGTTTTAAGGGTTTATAGGGGGCTGCCTTTTTCCCACGAATTTCTTGCTGAATAACCTTGGCTACATACGATCCGTTGTGTAGCGCAGTCAATGCTAGGCCACTAAATGGAGTAGCGGCGTTGTCGCCTATTACAAAAGTATGTGCATCAACTCGTAAGTTGCCATCTACGACTACTCGTTTTTTGTCATTGAGCATAAATTGATCGGCGTTATCGTTAAAGAACTGATTGTTAGTTACACCTGCCGTCCAAATAACGGTATGGGTAGGCACAGTTTTGTCACCTACTAACAGAGTACTTGCAGTCTGGCCTTTAACTACCGTACGGGTATGTACCGAAACTCCAAGTTTGCGTAAACGCTGATACGTTTTCTTAGAGGCAATCGGCTCTAGCATCGGCAGAACGCGAGGCGCAGCTTCGACCAACTGCATACTAACATTGGTTCGGGGTAGCTTATGATGGGTGGCCACTGCCTTAAGATAGCCACGCAAAGCGGCGGCCATTTCGACGCCAGTTGGCCCGGCACCGACTACTACATAGTTCTTGTCCAAGGCATGTTCGTCTACGAGTTCTTGATGGAGGTGCCGCCGGAACTCATCAAATTCTTTGCTGGACTTTACTCCAAAAGAATATTTGTCCAGGCCCTTGATTCCAAAATAGCTGGTAACGACCCCAAGCCCAATAACACAATAGTCATACTTGTACGTCTTGTCGCTGGCAGTGGTGACTGACTTTTTAGAGCGGTCAATGGTGGTGGCCCGGTCGTAAACTAAATGTACATTTGGCTTAATTGGAACCAGACTTGCAACCGGCATGTACGAAGCTTCTTTTAAGTGCCCAATGGCTGCCCGCCAGATAGTTGCTCCATAGCGAAACGTTTCTTGGTCGGTTAGTAAGGTTATGTCGAGATTCGGGTTTTTGTATAACTTGCGGACAGTCTTTACGCCGGCAAATCCACCGCCCAGCACCAGGACCTTTAACTTATTATTACTCATTAGCAATTAGTATACCGGTTAAGCTTTTAGAGATAAAGTCTGGCTATCGTCTCGATTAAACTGGAACGTTAGTGAAAAGATGGTTGTTCTGTTGTTCGAATGTACCGCGACAGTACCGTTTAAGTCGCGTTCTACGATATGCCGTACCAAGCTTAAGCCTAGGCCCATGTGTCCTTTGCCGCGCGTAGCACTGTATCCTCTGGCGAATATTTTCTCTGCCTGCGCGCTACTAATGCCGCGACCATTATCGACAACCTCTACAATCACCTTAGTGTTGCTGGCTCGTAAATACAGCTGTATCCGAGCGTTTTCCATTCCTGCTACGGCATCAATAGCATTTCGAAGTAGGTTGCTCATAACGATCCTAAATTTTGCTGGGCTGCCCTGCACATCAAAATCTTGAGGTGCGTACAAAGATAGCTGTATATTTTTTTCTTCACACCGAGCAGAGAACTCTTCTAGCGCTGCACGGAGCTCATAGCGAATTCGGATCATACCCTCGCCCAGTCCTAAAATCTGTTGTTGTGCGGTGCGGATAGATTGCTCGATAGCTCCGGCATCTAACCGTAGACGCTCAATATCGAGCAACAGGGCTGACATAGATCCAGAGATATCATGAACTAAGCTCAGGCCGAGGGGTCCAAAGTCCCGACTCTCTGCAATACTGTGGTCCTCTTTGCGATCTATTCTTGGTCGCAAGCGGTTAAAGAATCTACTTACTTCCATAGTTATCTCCTATTGCTCCCCTGTCGCCTGAATTTTAACTATACGATATCCAACACCGTGCACGGTCTGGATTAACGGTGCACAGCCCGAGGTATCAAGTTTGCGTCTTAGGTGATTAATTTGTACATGGATATTGTTGGCGGATGTGACACTACTCCCTTCCCATACATAGTCGGTTAGTAGTTCCTTGCTCACAGTACTTCCCATGTTGTGCATAAGGCATTCTAACAAGGTATATTCGCGCCGTCTTAAAAAAATAGGCCTCCCGTTCCGAGAGGCCAAGTGGGACTTGGTATCCAGTACCAAGTCGTCAGTCATAAGTTTACTGGTCGCATTCCCGCTAGACGGCTTTCTTGTGTGGATGGCCACACGAGCCCGAAGCTCCTCGGCATATACAGGCTTGGTTATATAATCGCTGGCACCAGAGTCGAGCATGGCAACTTTAGTAGCCAAATCACCAGCTCCGCTCACCACTACAATAGGAGTATTGGTATTGGTTGCTCGAACGGAGTCATACAATGACTGCCCACTGTCGTCGGGCAGATTAAGATCGAGCAATATTAGATCGTACGTGTTGGCTTTAAGTTTAGCGAGCGCTAATTGAGCATAAGGGGCGATGTGTACAGTATAGGTTTTGTAAAACAAATAGTAGAGACTGCTGGTAAATCGGGTGTCATCATCGATTACCAGCAGCTTCATTACGTAACCTTGTAAATATTAGCTAACCACACCATAACTAAACCGAGCGTACTACAAAGTTTACAAACGTGCAACACTAATATATAACTGCTAATGGCTAATTCAACAGAGTGCGGCAACGATTCAAGCGTGCTACAGTGGTGGTATGGCCTGTATTACAGAAGAGCGTACTTATGAAGACGAGCTATTGCATTGGGGCAGAAACGGCTCATTTTATCCATCTTTAGTCCCTAGTAAATCTAGCATGGAGCAACTAGCAGCAGTGCAACAGGATATAGTTGCCACAGCTTTGAGGTCCGAGCCTACCACTGGTCTACATGCTACTTTCTTCTACTGTAAACCCCGACGAGTCTTTGAACACATACGAGACGCCGTCAACCGAGATGCGGTTGAACCAATGGTGTATGTAGACCTCATGAATGCTTTTTCTACACTTGCATTTATAAAGGTTTTACCAAATGATAGTCGACAGATACACGTACAAACTAATCCTCAGCTACAGCCTTTTGGCGATGGAACGACAGCCGCACTAGAAACTATTGCCGGCCACTGATCTGTTTGCCGGTCTGAAGGCATTGATTCGTCGCGGATTAGGATATCACGGCGTAACGGGTGATGTCTTGGCCGACATGGCTGAAGTCCCGGAGTTTAGCTGGTTTGTCGGCGATTCCAAGCCCCATATATCGTTAGCTGGTTCGGTTGATGCTGTTGAACTGGGTGGGATTGTCCTTCCGGATACTATAGAATTTGACGCAGTCAGTTATGGAAGTTCTCCAACACCAGAAGACGTTGATCCTTTGCGTTGGATGGTGATGGGCTCCTAGGCGGCAACTAGTTCGTCGTAGCGTTCTCGTGCTGGAAGATATAGCTCGGCTAGGGCGGAGGGATAGCCGCACGACTTCACCCATGCTCGAAATAAATTTCTGCGCGTGGGTTTGCCGAACGAACCCCCGAATACAAATCGCTACGCGCTTTGATTCGTGAATTCGTACCCATTCTGAGCCAGTAAAAAGACCCGTCATGCGACGGGTTCTTTTACTGGCTAG
>CAZKKJ010000022.1:0-2776 GCA_964553355.1 uncultured Candidatus Saccharibacteria bacterium
GCTTGGGGGCATTTTTTCTCCTCGATTTATAGTGCTTTCGCTTACACCCAGAATAGCATATAATCCTAGGTAATTACCCTTATGAATAACTCCGAAAATAACTTTAAGTACGTCCTTTTATGGCTCGTACCCACTGGCGTAGAGATTGCCGTTTACTTCTTTATTACGTTTTTTACCATTATTCTTTGCAGTCAAGACATTATCAATAGCTTGTTGTTTGCTACTGGTGATTTTAACCCCATCCGCGCCGGGATTGCATCAATAGATAGTTTGCTGCAACATATTCTGGGCGAAAAGGCAGCAGGATCGTTATCGCTTGGAATTTTTTGGGGAGCAGTTGGCTTAATCGTTAACTTACTTTGGTGGCTAGGCTCAAACTTTTCAACAGAACTTAACAACGACCTAGTCTTTAGCAAGTATATTCACCCTCGCGACTCTGATCCCAAGAGCCAATTACGTGAGTTCATCGAAAAAACATTAATTCGTACAGCAGTTGCGGTACTTGCGATTCTGTACACCAACTTTGTATTAAGCCAGGGCTTGCCACGTATCGCAACCCGCTTTGCCGACATCCTTAAAGACTGGAGTTTTTCTACACAACTCTGGCCTATGGTTGTAACTATTTTCTTCGAGATCTTAATGCTCCACGTTTTTGTGGTGCTAGCTCGAATGATCTTGCTCCGCAAACAGGTCTTTAGCTCGTAAGCATACGGTGAGCTTGTAAGACGATGTGTTTAGCTGTCAGACCAAAGTGTTCAAGCAGTTCTTCTGGCTTGCCAGATTCGCCAAAGCGATCCTTCATGCCCATGCGGTGCAAAGTAGCTGGGTGCTCTTCGGCGAAAAGTTCGGCGATTGCACCTCCTAAACCTCCAGTAATCTGACCTTCTTCGATGCTAATAGCCTTACCAGTCTTTTTAATGCTGGTCAGGATAGTGATGTTATCTAACGGTTTGATGGTTGGCACGTGTACGACCTCGGCTTGAATGCCGTCTTTGGCAAGCTTTTCGGCGGCGACCAAAGCTTGATGAGTCATGGTGCCAGTTGAAAATATGGTTACGTCCGTGCCTTCTCGGTAGACGTAAGCCTTGCCGATTCGAAATGGAGTCTGGTCGGTGGTGTATACCGGAGAGGCCTCGCGAGCTAAACGAAGATATGCTGGGCGTTTGTCTTTCGCTAAAGCTAAAGTTGCACGTTCGGCCTCTAGGCTGTCGCCGGGGACAACAACTACCATATTGGGAAGTACGCGCATTAGGGCAATGTCTTCGAGCATCTGGTGGGTAGCTCCATCTGGTCCAACCGAAACACCGGCATGCGAGCCAACAATTTTAACCGGCCGGTCATTAAGACAGATGGTTGTACGGATTTGTTCCCAGTTGCGTCCCGGACTAAACGCAGCATATGAACTAACAAACGGGATTTTGCCCATGGCCGCCAAGCCAGAACCTACCGTAACCAGGTTTTGTTCGGCCACCCCAATTTCTATAAAACGATCAGGATATGCCTCTTTAAATAGGCTCATCTGAGTAGAGTCGGTTAGGTCTGCGCAGGCTGCTACAACGTTTTTGTCGGCCTCACCCGCTGTCTTAAGGCCCCGGCCAAAGCCCTTACGAATAGGTTCTTGGACTAGGTTCTTGGATAGAATATTGGGAACCAGGTTATTACTCATGTTCGCTCCTAATCTTGCCGCGCAAGGTACGGAGTTCGTGCAATGCTTCTTTGGCTTGCTCATGGTCCGGTGGCATACCGTGCCAATGGAAGTCATTCTCCATAAAGTCCACTCCCTTGCCAGGGATGGTGTGAGCGATTATTATAACAGGCTTATTGGCAACGGCTCGAGCCATGGCACAAGCATCGATAAAAGCTTCTATATTGTTGCCATCTACTTCAATGACATGCCACCCAAATGCTTCCCATTTATCTTTTAGATTCTCCAGAGGCATTACTTGTTCGGTGGGGCCGTCGATCTGAATATTGTTGCGATCGATAATCCCGATTATGTTGCCGAGCTTATACGCGGCAGCTAGCATGGCGGCTTCCCAGATGTTCCCTTCGTTCAGCTCACCATCGCCCATAACCACATAAATCCATCGGTGATGTTGGTCATCCATGCGCATAGCTAGTGACAGACCGGCGGCCTGGCTAAGGCCACAACCCAAGGGACCACTGGTTGTTTCCATGCCTGGAAGCTTGGAGCGCTCTGGGTGACCCTGTAAACGCGAGCCAAACTGGCGCAGAGTTTTAAGCTCGTCACGGTCAAAGTAGCCAGCATGAGCCATGGTGGCATAACGAACCGGTACTGTATGGCCATTGCTCAGTAGCAGTATGTCGCGCTCTTCCCAATCTGGGTTCTTAGGGTCGTGTTTGAGGATGTCGAAGTATAGAGCCGTAAAGATATCGGCCAGACCCAGTGGACCGGCGCTATGACCGCTGCCAGCGTGCTCGAGCATGCGAATAATGTCTTCGCGGATAGCTTCGGCTTTGAGCTCGAGGTCTTGAATACTAAGGGTGACCATGGATGATTACGACTCCTCGCTTATGCTTTTAAGTGTAGCATAGGCTTTAGCTGGGCTACCGGCCTTCTGGATACTGCCGCCAACGTTAAGTACGTCGACTCCACCCAAGATTAGCTTTTTGGCATTATCTTGATTGATTCCACCATCCCAGCCAATCTCTATATCTTTTTTAAGCTTACGCAACTGGCGCACTTTAGTTAGCAGACCCATATCTACATGCCCACCAAAATGGCCAAGATCACCGCTAAAGATTAGAACATGGT